>JAPOQD010000021.1 GCA_026710905.1 Halieaceae bacterium | reverse complement strand
GCACTGCCCGGCGCGGGTGGACGCGCTGGAGCAGGACGACGACGGCGTGCGCCTGCGCCTGGATGACGGTCGTATCGCCGCCACGCTGGGTGGTGAAGCCGATGGTATTGGCGGCGCGGGCGCCGGGCTGCCCGTGACGGTCATAAACCGCAACCTGGGACAGGTCCCGGCCCAGGGCCTGCGCCACCACTTCCCCCATACTCAGGGCGGTGCCCGAAGGCGCATCGATCTTGTGCCGGTGATGAAACTCATGAATTTCGATATCGGAGTCCTCACCCAGCACCAGGGCGGCCCGCTCCAGCAATTCAAAACACAGGTTGACCCCGGTGCTGAAATTCGACGCCTGGCAAATCGCCATTTTTTTCGCGGCGGCATCAATCTCAGCCTGCTGTTCCGGGCTAAAGCCGGTAGTGCCGATCACCATCCTCTTGCCGGCCCCGCAGCAGGCCCGTACATGGGCCAGGGTAGCCGTCGGAACGGTGAAATCGATCAGCACCTCAAAGCGGTCCAGCACCGCGCTGATGTCACCGGCCACGCTCAACCCCTGTTGGCCGCTACCTGCCAGGTCACCGGCATCCACGCCCAGAAACGGACTGTCGGGAGACTCAATGGCCGCCGCCAGTTCCAGGCCCCCGGCATTGACTACCGCTTCGATCAGGGTGCGGCCCATGCGCCCGGCGGCGCCGGCAATGCCGACTTTCACACTCATATCTTCATGTCTTCGAAAAAACTCTTGACCCCTGCGAACCAGCGGGACTGGCGCGGGGAATTCTGGTCACCCGCTTCATCCAGGGTTTCCTGAAACTCTTCCAACAGTTTCTTTTGCTGTTTGGTCAAATTCACCGGCGTCTCCACTTCCACCCGGCACAGCAGGTCACCGGCCGCGCCACCGCGCACCGGCTTCACCCCCCTGCCGCGCAGGCGGAACAGTTTACCGGTTTGGGTGCCCGGGGGAATCCGCAATTTTACTCGCCCTTCCAGGGTCGGAACTTCCAACTCACCACCGAGAGCCGCATGGGTCACGGTAATCGGCGCACCGCAATACAGGTGGGCGCCGTCCCGTTCAAAAATGGGATGTTTCTTCACCGACATCTGCACATACAGGTCCCCGGCCGTACCTCCCTGCGGTCCGGCCTCCCCTTCACCGCTGAGGCGGATGCGGTCTCCATTATCGACCCCCGGTGGGACTTTCACCGACAGGGTTTTGACTTCCTCGACACGGCCGGCGCCACGGCAACTGGTACAGGGGTCCGTGATCACCCGCCCCTTGCCACGACAGGTGGGGCAGGTTTGCTGCACCTGGAAAAAGCCCTGTTGCATGCGCACTTGCCCGGCCCCTTCACAAGTCCCGCAAGTGGATGGCGGGCTGCCGGCCTTGGCGCCGCTGCCGGTGCAGGTTTTACAACTGACCAGGGTTGGCACCCGAATCTTGACGGTAGCGCCGCGCACGGCATCTTCCAGGCTGATTTCGAGGGTGTAACGCAGGTCGGAACCACGTTGGGGGCCGCCACGCTGGCGGCCGCCGGAGCCGAAGATGTCGCCGAAAACATCGCCGAAGATGTCACTGAAGTTGCCGGAAAAACCACCATTCCGCCCCACCTGGGGATCCACCCCGGCATGACCGAACTGGTCGTAGGCGTTGCGCTTCTCGCTGTCGGAGAGTATCTCGTAGGCTTCGCTGGCTTCCTTGAATTTGTCCGCGGCATCGGCGCCCTCAGGATTACGGTCCGGGTGGTATTTCATCGCTACCCGGCGATAGGCCTGCTTGATCTCCTTGCCGTCAGCATTTTTACCGACGCCGAGAACTTCATAGTAATCGCGTTTTGACATGTTTCCCTTTTAACGGGTCAGCCCGTTTTTCCGGGGGCAAACCGTGCGTCCTGCATACTGCGTAATTACACTGCCGAACCCCGGGTATTATCCTCTACTCCGGGGGGCCATGCTGCCGATTGTATCCCCTCGGCACGGGTTTTCCGCGTACCGGCAGCTTCTGCGGTCAACCGGTTTTGTTGTCGTCGTCGCGGACTTCCTCGAACTCGGCGTCAACCACATCTTCGGCGGGCTCGGCCTCGGCTTGGGTTGCGTCCTCCCCGGCGGGGCCACTGCCGGCGGCGGCAGCCTGTTCCGCATACATCTTCTGCGCCAGACTCCCGGAAGCTTCGGTCAACTTTCCGGTGGCCGCCTGAATTGCGCTCAGATCATCACCTTGCAGCGCGCTCTCCGCCTCGGCAATCGCGGCTTCAATGGCTGCTTTTTCATCATCATCCGCCTTGTCACCGGCTTCTTCCAGGGTTTTCCTGGTGGCGTTCATCAGGCTTTCACAAGTGTTGCGCGCGGTCACCAGTTCTTCAAAGCGGGCATCGGCTTCGGCGTTGGCCTCGGCATCGGCTATCATCTTCTCGACCTCGTCTTCGCTCAGGCCGCTGGAGGCGGTGATGCGAATCGACTGCTCCTTGCCGGTGGCCTTGTCCTGGGCGGAGACATGCAGAATCCCGTTGGCATCCAGGTCGAAAGTAACTTCAATCTGCGGCATGCCGCGAGGCGCGGGGGGAATATTCGCCAGGTCGAAACGCCCCAGCGACTTGTTGGACTGCGCCTGTTTGCGCTCGCCCTGCACCACGTGAATGGTCACCGCGGTCTGATTGTCTTCCGCAGTAGAAAAGATCTGCGCCTTCTTGGTCGGAATCGTGGTGTTCTTTTCGATCAGCGGCGTGGCCACACCACCCATGGTTTCAATACCCAAGGTCAGCGGGGTTACATCCAGCAGCAGCACGTCCTTGACGTCACCACTCAGCACCGCACCCTGTAGCGCTGCGCCCATGGCTACCGCTTCATCCGGGTTGACGTCCTTGCGCGGTTCCTTGCCGAAGAACTCAGACACTTTACTCTGCACCATCGGCATGCGGGTCTGGCCGCCTACCAGAATGACTTCATTGATTTCGTTGGGCTTGAGGTCTGCGTCCTTGAGTGCGATTTTCATCGGCTCCAGGGAGCGGGCGACAAGATCCTCGACCAGCGATTCCAGCTTGGCCCGTGACAGTTTCACCACCAGGTGCTTGGGGCCGGTGGCGTCAGCTGTGATATAGGGCAGATTGACCTCCGTTTGCTGACTGGAAGACAGCTCGATTTTGGCTTTTTCGGCCGCTTCCTTGAGCCGCTGCAAAGCCAGCGGGTCCTGGTGCAGGTCTATCCCGCTCTCTTTCTTGAACTCGGCCGCCAGATATTCAATCAAACGCAGGTCGAAATCTTCACCACCCAGGAAAGTGTCCCCATTGGTGGACAGGACTTCGAACTGGTGCTCACCGTCCACTTCGGCAATCTCGATGATGGAAATATCAAAAGTGCCGCCGCCGAGGTCGTACACCGCGATGGTTTTGTCACCTGTGGACTTGTCCATACCATAGGCCAGCGCCGCCGCCGTGGGCTCGTTGATGATGCGCTGCACATCCAGCCCGGCGATCTTGCCTGCATCCTTGGTGGCCTGACGCTGGGAATCGTTAAAATAGGCCGGCACCGTAACCACCGCGGAGGTGACTTTTTCACCGAGGAACTCCTCGGCGGTTCTCTTCATCTTCATCAGGATTTGCGCGGAAACCTGCGGGGGCGCCATTTTCTTGCCCTTGACTTCCACCCAGGCATCACCGTTGCCGGCTTCAACGATCTTGTAGGGAACCATTTTGATGTCTTTTTGCACGACACCGTCCTTGAACTTGCGTCCAATCAGGCGCTTTACCGCAAAGACCGTATTGTGTGGATTGGTCACCGCCTGGCGCTTGGCCGACTGGCCTACCAGAACCTCGTCGTCATCGGTATAACCAATTACCGACGGGGTGGTGCGGCCACCTTCCGAATTCTCGATCACCTTGGTGGTATCGCCATCCAGCACGGCCACACAGGAGTTGGTGGTGCCTAAATCTATGCCAATAATCTTCGCCATCGTTGTTCTCCGTCAATTGCTCGGCCATCAGCGGCCAGTTCTACTCAATTCAACCCGTTTCCGCCTGGCGCCGTTGCCCACAGGGCCGCGCCGTCAGGGCATTCCTTATTCACCATCCGGCGGAGCCTTACTCACCACCACCATGGCCGGGCGGATCAGCCGCCCATTCAAGGTATAACCTTTTTGTACTACCTGCAGAACCGTATTGGGCTCCACATCAGGATTTTCAACCATGGACATGGCCTGATGCAGTTGCGGATCAAAAGGGGCTCCCTCCGGCTCGAGCACCGCAATATTAAACCTCCCAAACACGTCCAGCAGGCCCTTCAGCGTCAGGTCCACGCCCTCGGCGATGACTTTCAAATCGCCGGCTTGCTGTTCTGCCGCGAGCAGCGCCCGTTCCAGGTTATCCACCACGGACAGCAACTCCCCACTGAAGCGCTCCAGGGCAAAGCGGCGCGCCTTCTCGACATCCTGCTCTGCCCGGCGCCGGGTATTTCTGGCTTCCGCCTCGGCTCTGAGCATCGCATCCCGAGCCTGCGCCAACTCTTCCCGAAGTTGTTCCGGAGTCACTTCCGGTTCCGATTCCGGGCCGGCCCCATTGCCGTCAACCACAGCCTGTTCCCCAGCCACTTTGGCCCCGGTCTCCTGCTCCGGCAAGGAGGTTTCTTCTGTTACCGCGGCTGCCTGATCCGGCGCAGTGACCTCCTCCACTACTGCGGTTGCCTGATCCGGTGCAGACGCTTGCTCCGCTCCCCTTTCTTCGGCGCCCTCATCGGGAATCGCCTGTTCCGGTTTCGGACCTTCCTCGACCACGCTGTCACTCCAATCTTGATCAACAGTTATTGAAAAGTCCCGGGCACGGAAAACCCATGCCGGGCTGCATTCTACCGCTAGCAGGGGATATGGGGACGTTGCGCCCTTATTTCAAGAAGCCGGCGGCAGTGCGTATTTGGACAGCGCCGCGGATAACATCCGCGCGCTGATATCCACGATGGGAATTACCTTGTGATACGCCATGCGGGTCGGCCCGATCACGCCCAGCACACCGACCGGGCGGCCACCTTCAGTGTAGGGAGCAGTCACCACGCTGTAGCCGCCCAACACCTCGTAACCAGCTTCCTCACCAATGAATATATGGATGCCACTCGCCCGGATACACCGGTCAAGCAGGTGTAACAGGTCTTTCTTGCGTTGCAGGGTTTCAAACAGGTGTTGCAGGTTTTCCAGATCTTCAGGCTCGACGCTGCTCAATAGTTGATTTTCACCCGCCACGACACAGTCATTTTCTGCATTTTCCTCGTCAAAGGCTTTGCTGGCCAGATCCAGAGTGGCCTGCATGTGTTGATCGATTCTGGCCTGGTCGCTTTCCATCTCGGCTAAAATCTGCACCCTCGCCGCTTCCAGAGCCTGTCCTGAAAACCGCCGATTGAGCAACTGCGCGGCGCGGCGCAGCTCTTCCTCGCTGAATATTCGCCTGGTATGAATAATCCGGTTCTGTACCTCCCGTTCATTGGTCACCAGTATCACCAGCACCCGGTCGCCGGACAAGGGCAGAAATTCCACCTGCCGCAACTGATTGCTCCGTTGTCTGGGAGTGGTGACCACCCCGGCCTGGGCGGTAATGGAAGCAAGAATACTGGATGCCGTCTGCACCAGTTCCCGGGCGGGCTTGTCCGGGTCGAGATTTTCCCGCAGGGTATTCAAGGACTGCGTGTCGGGCGGAAGCATTTGCAACAGACGGTCAACAAACAGACGGTAACCGGCCGAACTGGGGATACGGCCCGCCGAGGTATGGGGTGATATCAGATAACCGCGCTCTTCCAGGTCGGACATCACGTTGCGCACGGTCGCCGCCGAGAGTGGCAAGCGAGACTCTTCCAGCAGGGTCTTCGAGCCTACAGGTTGACCGTCCCGGATATGCCGTTCAACCAGGGCCTTGAGGATGACCTGGGCTCGTTCTGATAGTTGTCGGCCTGTCATGGGGCAATTCTAACAACCACTGCGCCAGAAAAACTATCCCTTTCGTTCTTCCGGCTGGCGGCCGGGAGGCATGCCGGTTCAAGTCACCCGGCAAGTACGGTATAAGGTAGCCATGCTCACCCATCTCAGCATCCACGACTACACCATCGTCGAGCATCTGGAAATGGAACTTCAGGCCGGCATGACCGTAATCACAGGCGAGACCGGCGCCGGGAAATCCATCATGCTTGGCGCCCTCGGGTTGTGTCTCGGAGATCGGGCCGACCCCGACAGTATCCGTGCAGGGGCGGAGCGGTCAGAAATTTCCGCTACCTTCCATCCCGGTGAAGCGGCCCGGCTATGGCTCAGGGAGAGGGACATGGATGCGGGAGAGGAATGCATCCTGCGCCGCAGTCTGCATCGGGAGGGCCGTTCGCGGGCCTTTATCAATGGCCGCGCCTGCACCTTGCAGGACTGTGCCCAATTGGGTGAGTTACTGATTGACATCCACGGGCAGCACGCCCATCACTCCCTGCTGCGCCGGGAAGTCCAGCGCCATCAACTGGATGAATTCGCGGGGCAGTCCGCGGCAGTGAGCCAATTGCAGCAAATCGCCGCCGACTGGTCGAACTCGCACCGGAAACTGGAGGAACTCTCCGGTAGCGGCAGTGAACGCAATGCCCGCGCCCAGTTACTGGCCTACCAGGTAGAGGAACTGGACTCGCTGGATTTGCAACCGGGCCAGGTCGAGGCGCTGGAAGCGGAACAGAAGCAATTGGCCAACGCCGAGCGGATTCTGCTCACCGTGCAACAGGCCCTTGCGTTGAGTGAACAGCACGAGAGTGGCGCCCGCCAACTGCTGCGGCTGGTGCAGGAGGATTTTCTCCAGGGGGAAGCCATCAACTCCATCCGTGAACTGGTTGACAGCGCCGCCATCCAACTGGGGGAGAGTGGCCTGGAATTGCAACACCTGCTGGACCGGGTGGAGGTAAACCCCGAGCAACTGCGCAACGTGGAGGGAAGGCTGGAAACGCTCTACACCCTGGCCAGAAAACATCGGGTGCGGGCCGAACTGCTGCCGGAGACCCGGCAGCAGTTGAAGCGGGAACTGGATGATCTACGCGCCGGGGATGCCCGTATCGAGGCCCTGCAAGGCCAACTCGGCGAATTGTCGGCGAACTATCGCAGTGCCGCCGGCATGCTGAGCGAGGCCAGGGCCAGTGCCGCACAGAAGTTGACCAGGGAAGTAATGAAGCAACTGGCCGCCCTCGCCATGCAGCAGTGCCGTTTCGAAATCGTGCTCAGCCCGCGCGGTCATCAGCAACCCAACCCGCAAGGTCTGGAGGATGTAGAGTTTCGTATCGCCGCCAACCCTGGCCAAACCCCGGGTCCACTGGGAAAGATTGCCTCGGGCGGTGAATTGTCCCGCATCAGTCTGGCCATTCAGGTGGCAGCCGCCACGGCCGGCGCCGTGCCCAGTATGGTATTCGATGAGGTGGACCTCGGTATTGGCGGTGCGGTGGCGGAAGTGGTCGGGCGCCTGCTGCTCACCCTCTCCGCCCGGGCGCAGGTACTGTGCGTGACCCACCTGCCCCAGGTGGCGTCTCAGGGGCATCAACACCTGCGGGTAGTAAAGACCAGCGACCACAAACGCGCCAGTGTCGACCTGCAGCATCTCAGTGAGGATGAGCGTGTAAACGAGATCGCGAGAATGCTGGGAGGTATTGAAATTACCCGGCAAACCCTGGCGCATGCCAGGGAGATGATACGTGAAGTGTCCAGGCGGAACTGAAAGCAGTAGTGGCGGTAGCTACTTCTTTTTGACGTACAGCACCAGTGAGTGATCCACCAGTTCATAGCCATGTTCATCCGCCAGTTCACTCTGACGTTTTTCGATAGTGGCGTCGACAAACTCGATGACATCACCGGTTTCCATACACACCATGTGATCGTGGTGCTCACCCTTGGCCAGTTCGAAAACCGAGTGGCCGGTTTCAAAATGGTGCCGGTTGACCAGGCCGGCGGTCTCGAACTGGGTAAGTACCCGGTAAACCGTAGCCAGGCCCACATCCTCACCGGCGTCCAGTAGGGCACGGTAAACATCCTCGGCGCTCATGTGCCGCTCTTCCTCGGTACGATTCTCAAGAATTTGCAGAATCGTGACCCGTGGCAGGGTAACTTTCAGTCCTGCCCTTCGCAGTTCAAGGTTCTCGGCAGACATGGCATCAGGCTCAGTATTCAGGCGAGGGGAACTTCGGTATCATGCCATTTCTGAAGAGCGAGTGGAAGTATTTGGGTGCGAATTCTGTGTTACGCATTGCTGGCAAGCCTGATCAGCGCCTGCGGTTCCATTGGTTTTCCAGGTGTCTACCGGATCGATGTGGAGCAGGGCAATATCGTTACCCAGGAGATGGTGGACCAATTGAAGCCGGGCATGGACCGCCGTCAGGTGCGTTATATTCTGGGCACTCCACTGGTCGAGGACAGCTTCGATTCATCCCGTTGGGACTACATCTACATTGTACGCAAAGGCCGGGAAACCAGGGAACAGAAATGGCTGAGCGTGTATTTTGAAGGTGACCAACTGAGTCGCTTCAGCGCCAGCACCAACATCACCTCCGCGGAAAGTTCAGAGACCAGCTCTGAGACGGCGCCGATAAAGCCGAAAACGTCAATTTTTTGCCGAATTTTCAAGATTATTCCCGGAGTTTGTTAGCGGCAGGCTTGGGGTAACCCTTCGGGCAAGACGTGATGGATGGCCCGTATGCCGTTACCTCAACGCTGGTAGTACGACCCGTCACCCGTACTGGCCCTGTGCCCGGCCGTTTTGACGCTGATGGTCTGCGGGTCGAACATGTACGACCCCTACATGGGCCCACAATTTCCGTAGGGGCTCTCCATGGAGCACCCTTCGGGCACAGAGCCCGCGGGCCGCACATGTGCGGCCCCTACGGCGCCAGCCCATCTGTCTTGACCAGATATCACGCCAATATCGAACGGTTACGAGTTGGGCGCCATATTCGGGCTAGCCGCTCTTTTCCCTGGCGCGCCTCTCTTTTGCCTCCGCTGCGCGACGCTTTCTCACCTCTTTCGGATCGATTGTCAATGGCCGATAAATTTCCACGCGGTCGCCGCCCTGTAACACCTGGCCACCGCTGACGGGGTTGCCGAAAATACCCAGGTCGGCCCCTTCCAGTTGCAAGTCAGGAAAGTTCTTGTCGATACCGGACTGCGCCACCGCCTGCACCGCTGTGGTGCCGGGGGCCACCTCCAGGGAGATGATTTCCTGCTTGTCAGGCTCGGCATAGGCTACTTCCACGGAAATTCTGTCTGCTTCTGTCATGGTTTTCACCTACCCCGTTATCGCTTTTGTCTCTGTCACTGCTTCCGGCCCAGTTCCCGGTCTTGCACCTGTTCCCACACTTGCGACTCGCTTGCCAACGCCACTTTCAGCCCCAGTCTTCAGTCCAGCCTCTACAGAGGCCGGGCCATAGACCTGGCGGGCGCGCCGGCTCAGTGAATCCACCAATTGGATGGTAACCGGGTCAAACAATCTGGCCGCGGCAACACCCACCACCGAGTTGTTGAGAGTGAATTCCAGGTCAAGGCTGACCTTGCAGGCAGTTTGACCCAGAGCCTGGAACCGCCATCGGCCGGAAAAACTGTCAAAGGGTCCTTCCAGCAACTCCAGTTCAATGGAGTGGGGTGGCCGCAAACGATTGCGGGTGGAAAAGCCGCGGCTGATACCCGCCCGCGCCAGTTCCAGCCGCGCCTCCACCCTGCCTGGCTCACGCTTCAGAACCCGGGCGCCGACACAACCCTCCATATATTGGGGATAAGACTCGATATCATCGACCAGGCGGTACACCTGGTGGGCGGAATAGGGCAGCAGGGCGCTTCGTTGAATGATGGTCATGCAGTGATTTTGCGGCATAATGCGCGCCATGAGCAAGCAGCCAAAATCCGCCAGCAAGACCATTGCCCGAAACAAGGGCGCCAGCCGCGACTTTGAACTGGGCGAGAAATTCGAGGCGGGGTTGGCGCTACAAGGCTGGGAAGTTAAAAGTCTGCGCCAGGGCAAGGCGCAACTCACCGACACCTATGTACTCATGAAGGGAGGTGAAGCGCTGCTGATCGGCCTTGCCATCAGCCCCCTCAACACCGCATCCACCCACCCGTTCATCGACCCCACCCGTACCCGAAAACTACTGCTGCATAAAAAAGAGTTGGCGAAAATCCTCGCGGCAACACAACAAAAGGGCCTGACCTGTGTCTGCACCTCTCTGTACTGGAAGGGCCATCTGGTCAAGGCCGGCCTCGCCCTGGCCACCGGCAAGCAGGCCCAGGACAAGCGCGAAACGCTAAAGCAGCGCGACTGGGACCGGCAAAAACAGCGCTTGCTGCGCGATAGCGTCAAGCAACCGGCGCAGCAATGAAGCGGATATGAATCCCGCCCCAAGCAGCAGCGGCAAGCCGGGGCCTCACCAGCAATTTTGCGGTATTTTTCCAGCAGCGGATGCCGGGGCAGGATTTTTGCGAGGAAATCCGGCATAATTGGCGGTTCATTGAATTGGGGGCGATACGGATTCGACGCCGGTTACGAAACCTGAAGTGCATGCCGTGATGACAGCCAATCACGTTAATCCAAAGCTGTAACCCTATAGTTGCCAACGACGACAACTACGCTCTGGCGGCCTGAACCCCGCTAGCGGTCTTTAGCAAGGTACCAGCCCCGCGCTACTGACTGTCATATAGAACTGGTTCGCAGCAAAATCTGCCTGGGGTGGCGCTGTTAAATCAAGTACAGGATCGCGGTTTACGTCCTGCCCGCCGGGCTGTTTCCCGCTAAATCAATAGACGGAATCTAAGCAGGTAGAGCTGAAGGCAGAGAACTGACGGACGCGGGTTCAACTCCCGCCGCCTCCACCAACAACCAATCTTAAGAAGTCCGATAAGGCCCCGTAAGACACTGTTTTACGGGGCTTTTTCGTGTACAGTTGGTGCTATGTTGTCCTGGTTGATCCGGCAAAATCCTCGATTTCTGTTGGGTCTTATTAAGGAGTTTGTTGGGTTCTGAAAATAGGACCCAACAAGATGACAGGGAGTGTTGATGCCATGGCGTTATCTGATACTCGTATTCGGGTGCTATGCCCCATACAGCTTTAGTGGATGCTTACCATAAATTCATGGTGACGGCGCGGCGCTATGTAGACCCGCGCACTGAAGATGATTACCAACAAGCTCTTATTGCCATAGAAGAACTATTGGAATTGGCAGAAGATACCAAGGATGAGCCCCTGAATCCGTTGATTGACCTGGTTAACAAGGGGATCGAAGCCTATGAGACTCGCGATAATGAGCTGATGGAATTTCAGCCTTGATCAGGGAGTGCCTTAATCCTTGGGGAGTTTAAAAAGTTCTTTTAAATCAATTTGTTGCGCGCCTATTGGCTGTATGTCGTGGTTGCTGTTACCTCTTCAATTCAACTTTTTATTTTCATATGGCCGAATGTTTGCTTTCATCTGGACGAATATTTATTTTCATATAGCCGAAATGTTGTTTACACTTAGCCGAAGACTTATTTTCATTTGGCCGATGTAAATTGACCGTGTAGAAGTGGATGACAAGATACTGATGACCGATATAACACACTACCCAAGATACTCAGGTCAGCTATTGCGTGAAGCGATGGTTGATACTCCGGTTATCCTCATTCATGGGTCTCGGCAGTGTGGTAAAACAACATTGGCCCAGGAGGTAGGTCAGCAGCAAGGTTATCACTACATCAACTTTGATGATGATACCCAGCGGCAAGCAGCGCAGATTGACCCTATTGGCTTTATTCAAAGCTTGCCCGAGTATGTGATTCTCGATGAAGTCCAGCGAGTTCCTGAGCTCTTCACCGCGATCAAGGCAAGTGTTGATAACAACCGAAAGCCGGGGCGGTTTATCCTGACTGGCTCGGCCAATGTTCTGCTCTTGCCGAAACTCGCCGATTCATTGGCTGGACGTATGGAAATCATACACTTGCGCCCGTTGGCTCGAACTGAAATAGCAGGGAGCCCCTCTGGATTCTTGCAGCAGTTGTTTGATGCCGACTTTGGTGATGCTGCCAACCAAGGTCAATACCGTCGTTTGGGTGAAGATCTTGCAGACATTATATGTGTAGGTGGTTATCCAGCAGCTATTGCCCGCAGCAGTGAAAAGCGTCGCAGCAATTGGTATCGTGATTACATAACTACCATCGTACAACGCGATGTCCAAGATATCGCACACATCCGTAACTTGGAGGTTTTACCTCGCCTGCTGGCATTGGCCTCCAGTCAAACAGCGCGCTTGTTCGTGTCCGCTGAACTGGCTTCACCTTTTGCACTCAGCCATCCAACTATCCGCGATTACCTGGCATTACTGGAACAGTTGTTTTTGATTGAGCTGTTACAGCCCTGGCATAACAACCGCCTAAGCCGATTGATTAAAACACCCAAGCTACACTTGTCAGATACTGGCCTGGCTTGCGCTCTGTTGGGAGTGAATAGCAAAACCCTCTGGCAGGACAGAGCTTTGTTAGGCCAGCTGCTGGAAACCTTTATTTATCAAGAGTTGAGGAAATACGCTGATTGGCATAATGAGAGCCTGAATTTCTTCCATTTTCGCAATAAAGACAAGGTGGAAGTTGATATCGTCATTGAGCAAGGTAAGCAGGTGGCAGGTATAGAAATAAAAGCTGCAGCGACCGTCACCGAGAGTGACTTTAAAGGCCTGAAGAAATTGAGGGATGCTTATGGAAGACACTTTACTGCAGGCGTCGTGTTTTATGATGGTGATAGCATAGTACCCTTTGGGGATAGATTGTTTGCTGTACCTATCAGCTTGCTAATACCTGCCTAACTGTGAGCCAGTAGATGATAGGCGGCTCAATCTACGGTAATCTATGAAATGACTACAATATTGGTCGTTTTGTATTGGGTGTGAGCTGCGGAGTGTTCTTCCCATATTTTAAGAGGGTGACTTCACGCCTGCTGTCTCGATTCAACCCACTCGATAACAGCGTCTTCGTACCAACCAACAGAACGAGAACCGGTGTTTATTCCATGGAATGCCCCTGTTTGGCAGCGTGGATACGTAGCCGCTCTTTTTAGCTCATCACCGATAGTACAAATGGTGATGCTGGCTACCCTCCAGAAAGTTCATTCTGCAGGCTGTTGTTTTCACTACTTTGGCCAACAAGGTATGATGGGCGCCGCTCCGGCTAGGCCGGGTTCGATAACGCAGAGACCTACCTGATGAAGTGTTACGCCTCCACCTTGTTTGGCTGTTTGCTGTTGCTGGTTTCGGCCACCGGCAGCGCTGACAAACTTGGCGAAATCTACGAGTTGGCGCTGGCCAATGACGCCCAGCTCAAATCCCTGAAAGCCCAGTTCCTGGCCAATTCCGAATCCAGAAATCTCGGCCGCGCCGCACTGCTGCCGCAAGTCAATGTCAACTACGAGTTCACCAACACCAATACCGACACCATCTCGGAAAATCTGGACTTCGACCGAGACACCGGTGAATTTTCACCAATGGAGGGATCGACCAATACGGACCTGGATCGCTACGGCTATCAAATCTCTCTCAACCAGGCCCTGTTCGACCTGCCCGCCTGGTTCAACTTCCAGGCCGGAGAGAAAATCAGTCAGCGGGCGGAAGCCAGTTTCGCGGCGGACCAGCAGGATCTGATAGAGCGAGTCGTGGAAACCTATTTCGGCGTGTTGCGGGCGCAGGACACCCTGCAGGCATCCCAGGCCCGGGAGCGGGCCTTTGCACGCCATCTTGAGCAGACCCGGCAGCGCTTTGAAGTGGGTCTGTCCGCCATCACCGATGTGCATGAAGCACGCGCCGCCTTTGACCTGGCCCGGGCCGGGCGCATCGTCGATGAAAATAATGTCAACGTGGCGCTGGAGCGGCTATCGGTACTGACCGGCAACTACCACTCCAACCTGTATCTGCTGAGCGAAGAATTCTCCGTTGAGAAACCGGTGCCTGAAACGCGCAAGGACTGGGTGGATTTCGCCCTGAAAAACAATTTTCGGCTGCGGGCGGCCCGTTTCGCCGAGCAGGCCGCGCGTCAGACCGCAAAGGCCCACAAGGCCGAGCACCTGCCCAGTATCCGTGGCATGCTGGCCTATTCGGATTTTGAGACCGAGGGTGACCTCGAACGCTACCCACCGTCAATTTTCGATATCAACCCCGGCAATGAAGAAGAGCGGGAGATGATTCAGTTGCGGGTGGAACTGCCCTTGTACAGCGGTGGCGCCCTCAGCGCCAGCCGCCGCCAGGCTGCGCAGAATTATATTGCCGCGCTGGAAAACCGGATCAACCTGATGCGCAATATCGTCACCGAAACCCGCTCACTGCATATGACGGTGATCAGCGATGTGGAGCGGGTGGCTGCGCAAAAGCAGGGCATCACTTCCTCGCAGAGCGCACTGGATGCCACTACCGCCGGTTATGAAGTCGGCACCCGCAACATTGTCGATGTGCTGGACGCACAGAACACCCTGTTCGCGGCCAAGCGTGACTACGCCAATGCGCGCTACGATTACATCAACCATCAGTTTCGACTGAAGAAGCAGGCGGGCATACTCAAACCGGAAGACATTTACCGGTTGGAAAGCTATCTGAAACCCCCCGCCGCGCCCACCGCCGGTAAACGCAGCGGTACACCCTACCCGGCCAGCGAATAGCCGAAGTTGCCGTTCGAGTATCCGCCCCAACCGGCCGGCGAGCTGTCGAACTTAGCCCGCATATTGCATCAGCGGATGCGATGATCGCGCAGGATTTTACGTCGAGACAGGGGCTGGCGACCGAAAGCATAGTGGTGACTATGGTTGAGGGAGCATGGCCATGTCTCGACGTAAAAGACCAGCGAGCACCCTTCGGGTACAGGTTCGCATCCAGCGCTCTTCGTAAGAGTGACAACGCTGAAAGAATAGGAATAACTCATTGATAGATATGAACTTTCTCGACAGCCTCAAGCGATCTGGTGCCATGTGCCCGGAGGGTGCAATATGCGGGTTAGGGCTGCCCGCAAATCAAAAGTGCAGGTACAACCCGGAATGTTTACCCCTCCCATTGTATTAAACCAGGTCAAGGGCTTTCTCGCTGACGCTGAAGCCACTGCCCTGTATGAGGCTGCGGCCAGTGTCAGTGAACTGGGCCCGGTATTGGAGATCGGCAGCTATTGCGGAAAATCCACCATCTGTCTGGGCCTGGCCTGCCAGCAACAGAACAGCCTGCTGTTCGCTGTCGACCACCATCGCGGCTCGGAGGAACACCAGCCTGGTGAGCTTTACCACGACCCCGAACTGTATGACGCCGGGGAGAAAAGCATTGATTCGTTCAGGGAATTTCGGCGCAATATCCGCCGCGCCGGGTTGGAAGAGTCAGTGACGCCGATCGTGGCCGGTTCCGCGCAGGCCGCACGCTACTGGCGCACCCCACTGGCCATGGTCTTCATCGACGGCGGGCACAGCCTGGAAGCAGCGCTGACTGACTACAGGTGCTGGGCAGGGCACCTGTTGCGCGGTGGCATATTGGCCATTCACGATATTTTCCCCGATCCCGGGATGGGCGGCCAGGCGCCCTATACGATCTACCGGATGGCCCTGGAATCGGGTTTGTTCGAACTCATTGAACAGGTGGAAACCCTGGCGTTGCTACGCCGGCTGTAACCAGCGGTCATCGGTCTCCATGAAGTCCAGCAACTGAACCTGGCGGAATAAGCGGGAAGCCGGGGTGTACTCGGTCAGCGCGTCCGCCGCCAACAGAATCGCGGCCGCGGTCCAGGTGGGCTTTTCATCCGGCCAGCGCAGGTCTTGCGCAAACTGGTAGCCGGTCCAGTAGGAACCATCATCAAGGCGCCAGCGCTGTAGCCAGCTATACAACTGCACCGCCTGGGCATGGTTGTCAGCAGCCAGCAGGGCGAGAACCAGTTCACAGGTTTCCGCTACCGTCACCCAGGGTTCATCCGCAACACAGCGGCATCCAAGGTCTTGTTCGACGAACTCGTCCCAGCGCCCGGCGAGGCGGGCCCGGGCTTCCCGTTTCGGCAGAACGCCGGTGAGCACCGGATAAAACCAGTCCATGGAGTAACGCGCCTTGCTTTCCCAAGTGCGGTCGAAGCGTTCCGGCTTATGCCGTAAAGCCGCACCCAGGCCGGTACGCGCGGCCAGCCAGCGCGGACGGCTCTGCTCCAGGGTGACAGCAATATTATGGGCGCATTCCAGGCTTTTGTAGATTGAGGAGCAACCGGTAAGCAGGGCATCATCCTTGGCGCTATTGTTAGCGTCCACCGCCCAGAGAATATCCCCATGTCTGGTTTGCAGCGCCACGACAAAATCGATGGCCCGTTCCAGGGTCGGCCACATTTCCAACAAAAAGTCCCGGTCCCCGGTAATCAGAAAATGGTGCCATACACCGGTGGCGAAGTAGGCCACAAAGTTGGTCTCGCGGCGCTCGCCATTGTCGACCTCGGCCCCGCGATAACCCGCCCACCAGCTACCATCTTCCAATTGGGTGCGCACCAGCCAGCGGTAGGCTTTTAGCGCGGCCTCGTATTCGCCGCCGACACTCAAGCCCATGGCGGCCTCTACATGATCCCAGGGGTCGCTGTAACCCCCCTCAAACCAGGGAATTTCACCGCTTTCCTGCTGGGTGCGCAGAATGAACTCCACCGTGGGCCGCAGGAAATCATGGGGAAACAGCCCGCGGCTCAGATACAAACCAGACATCAAACGGCCTCGTCGCGAAAATACATGACCACGCTCTTTCCCAATAGGGGGTTCAAGCAGCGTTCCAGGGTTCGGGTCAGGCGCGGCCGCTCCATCAGGTCCCAAACCAGCAGACGGTGGTACAGGCGCAGCAGCCAATTGTTATCCCGGGTCGGCCAGAACAGGCACTGCAGCCACCAATAGGGGGAATGCAGGGCGTGAGCCCAGTGCCGATGGTAGTGCCGCAAACCCAGCCTCTCAATCTGGGCGCGCAGTTCCGCCGCCCGGAAAATGCGTACATGCCCACCAGGAACCTGGTGGTAGGCGTCGCTCAAGGCCCAGCAGAGCCGCTCGGGCCAGCGCCGCGGCACCGAGGCGCAAAACAGGCCGCCAGGGCGCAACACGCGTCTGATTTCCTCCAGAGCCGCCAGGTAATCGGGAATATGTTCCAACACTTCCGAACAGATCACACGGTCGAAGCAACCATCGGCAAAGGGCAACCGTAGCGCCGTGGCGGAAACCAGGCCAAAACTCCTGCCCGGATGATCCGGCTGTGCAAATTCCTGGAATTTTTCGCTAGTGGCCTGTAACTCTTCCATGCCTAGATCAACCCCAACAGCATGTACCGCGGCCGCGGCATAGGCGGAAATCACATGCCGCCCCTCACCGCAACCCAGGTCCAGCACCCAATCCCCCGGGCGCAGCGGCAGGTGGCGAAAATCAACTGTTTGCACAACCGAGAACCTGGTAGTAGTAAGCACTCATGTTTCGCGCAGTCAGCCGCCAGCAGAACTTTTGGGTGATCCGCTCATAGCCCCTTGCCCCCAATTGTTCGCGCAACCGGGGATCGTCCAAAAGTGTGCTGATCTCTCGCACCAGCGCCGCCACATTACGCACCGGAACCTGCACACCGGCATCTCCCACCACTTCCGGAAGGGCGCCGCCGCTGGTCGATACCACCGGCGCCGCGCAGGCCATGGCCTCAGCGGCGGGCAGGCCGAAACCTTCATAGACCGAAGGCACCACCACCAGGGTGGCTTCGGCGTAGTAATGGACCAACTGTTGTGTACTGATAGCGTTGACAAAGCGCACCTTGTCCGCCAGCCCAAGCTTGTGCAACAGCTTTTCGGTCTGACCACCACTACGAGGTTTGCCCACCACCAGCAATTCCAGGTCCGGATAACTGCGCAGCAGGCGGGCGTAAGCAGTCAACAGGTAGCGTAAACCCTTGAGTGGCTGGTCCGCCGAGGCAGTGGCCATCAAACGCAATGGTTTGCGCTGCACCTTGGGCAGGGGCCGAAAATCCCCCGTATCAATACCGTTGTACACCAGGTGGATACCGGCGGGCTGAAGACCAAAATCCCTGGCGATATCCTGCCGAGAGCATTCCGATACGGTTACGATATTGTGCAGGCGCCTGGCCACACGCTTCTGCATCCACAAAAAGGAGTGCCAGCGGTAGATCAGCAATTTGCGCCACCATTTGTTCGCCGCCTTGATGGCGATTCGCAGATCACTGGTGATGGGATGGTGCAGGGTGGTCACCAGGGGCACGCCCATCTGCTGTAGCGTCAGCATGCCGTAACTGAGGCTCTGGTTGTCGTGCACCAGGTCGTAGTCGCCGTGATGTTGGCGCAGGTATTTCACCGCACGGCGGCCGAAGGTCATGGGTTCGGCGAAGCCGCCACTCAACTTACTCAACCATTCCAGGATGTTGCTCCAGGAATGCAAATGGCCCCAGCGCAATGAGCACAGGCCATTTTCAAACAAATCCAGGCTGGGCAGCCGTATCAACCGCACCCTCGGGTCCAACTGCGGATAGGGCGGACCGGAAATCACATCCACCCGGTGACCCGACTCCACCAGGGCCTTGCTCAGGTATTTTATGTACACCCCCTGGCCGCCGCCGTAAGGGTCGCTGCGATAGCCGAGAATGGCGATGCGCAGGGGCGGCCCCAACGGTTTTTCGGGCAGGGATAACAACTCGGCGGGGTTCGGCTTCAGGAGCGCTGGCTCTGCTGGCATGGTCGGCACGCTCGAGGCGCTGTCCTCCTGCTGGATTGACGTCGATCGCCGGTCGAGTGGCCTGCCGGCAGCGTTCCACGGCCAGTACAGGCCAAAAATGAGGGCCGGATTCTAATCAGTTCACCCTGAAAAATCCAGCGCCGGAAAAAAGCAAAAAAGGGGTCAGAGCCCTTTTTTACCCTGACCCCTTTTTTACCCCTTTTTTCTTCCGACCGGGGGCGAGTAGTTACCTTTCGGCTTATAATGCCGCCTTCCCCACTCTTGACAGGCGCCATGTCTCCCGCAAACCCGGTTCACAATTACAAGGGTATTATTCTGGCGGGGGGCGACGGCACCCGGTTACACCCTCTTACCAGGACCGTCAGCAAGCAGTTGATGCCCGTTTACGACAAACCCCTGATCTATTATCCGCTGTCCACCCTGATGCGGGCGGACATCCGCGAGGTGCTGGTCATCACCACGCCACGGGACCAACAGGCGTTTGTGGACTTGCTGGGCGACGGCCGCCAATGGGGCATGGATATCCAGTACGCCCTTCAACCCCGGCCGGAAGGCCTGGCCCAGGCTTTCCTGATCGGCGCCGATTTTATCGGCGAAGGCCCGGTCAGCCTGATTCTTGGGGACAACATTTTCCACGGTGCGGGCCTGTCGGAGAAACTCACCAAGGCCTGCCGCCGGGAGCACGGCGCCTCGGTATTCGCCTACCATGTGCCCGACCCGGAGCGATATGGGGTAGTGGACTTTGAAAGTGATGGCCGCGCTATCAACATCGAAGAGAAGCCCAGCTTGCCCAAGTCTCACTACGCGATTACCGGGCTCTATTTCTATGATCGGGAGGTCATCGACATTGCCCGGGCCATCACACCCTCCGCCCGGGGGGAACTGGAGATCACCGACCTCAACCTGGCCTATCTTCGCCGCGGCGACCTGAATGTGGAAATCCTGCCCCGCGGCACCGCCTGGCTCGACACTGGAACCTGCGATTCCCTGCTGGACGCCGCCAATTTCATCCGTGTGGTGGAAAAACGCCAGGGTCAGAAAATCGCCTGCCCCGAGGAAATCGCCTACCGTAAGGGATTTATTGACGAGGAACAGCTACTGGCGCTGGCCAGTCAGCAATTGAAAAGCGGTTACGGCGAATACCTGCATCGCCTGACACAGGATCATGAGGTGATCGTGGATGAAATTTGAAACCACACCTCTCTCCGGCCTTATCCTGATACAGCCCGAGGTTCACGGGGATGCGCGGGGCTTTTTCCTGGAGAGCTGGAACCGGCGGCGCTTCCGGGAAGCGGGGCTGGACTGCCGGTTCGTCCAGGACAACCACAGCCGTTCCAGCCGGGGCACTCTGCGTGGCATGCATTTCCAGACCCGGCAGACCCAGGCCAAGCTGGTGCGGGTTGGCGCGGGTGCGGTCTTCGATGCAGTGGTGGACCTGCGCCAGAGTTCTCCCAGTTTCGGCCAATGGTACGGAGTGGAACTCAGCGCGGAAAATCAATCCATGCTGCTGGTGCCGGAAGGTTTTGCACACGGCTTTTACGTACTCTCGGAATCGGCCGATTTTCTCTACAAGACCAGCGACTACTACCTGGCGGAGGCTGAGTTGTCCTTGCGCTGGGACGACGCCACGGTGGGCATACAGTGGCCCCTGGCCGTTGGCTCCAGACCTATCCTCTCCGCCAGGGATCAACGGGGTCTGGCCTGGGAAGAACTGCCCTACTTCGACTGATCCACGAAGTTACGCGCAATATCACGCAAGCAGTGGCCGCCACCAGTCCTCATTGGCCAGATACCAGTCCATGGTGGCCTCGATGCCATCGCTGAAGCTGCGCCGGGGCGAATACCCCAACTCCCGGCTGATTTTACCGGCATCAATGGCGTAACGCCGGTCGTGACCGGCGCGGTCGCTGACATGAGTGATCAGTTCCCGCGCAGACCTCCCCGCGGCGGGAGGCGCCTCGGGGAAACGCCGGCGCAGCTCCGGGCTGGCCTTGAAGCGGGCCGATAGCCGGTCGCAAAGCAATTTCACCAGTTCGATATTGGTCCATTCCTGCCTGGCGCCAATGTTATAGGTTTCACCCACACGCCCCTGTTCCAGCACCAGGCCGATGCCCCGGCAGTGGTCCTCCACATGCAGCCAATCGCGAATATTCCCGCCATCCCCGTAAATGGGTAGCGGCTCCCCCCGCAGAATATTGGTCAGGCACAGGGGAATGAATTTCTCCGGAAACTGCCAGGGGCCGTAGTTGTTGGAACAGTTGGATGTGGTCACCTGCAAACCCCAGGTTTGGTGATAGGCCCTGACCAGGTGGTCGGCGGCAGCCTTGCTGGCCGCGTAGGGAGAGTTGGGCTGGTATTGCTGCTGTTCGTGAAAGCCGGGGGCGGACCCGGCCAGTGAGCCGTAAACCTCATCGGTGGAGACCTGGTGAAAGCGGTGTGGCCGGTCCCGTTCCAGCCAGACCGAACGCGCCGCCTTGAGCAGGTTGTGGGTGCCAACCACATTGGTTTCCACAAATGCGCTGGGGCCGCTGATGGATCGGTCCACATGGGTCTCCGCCGCGAAATGCACAATGCAGTCCAGGGCTCGGTCCCGCAGCAGCGACTCCAGCAGCGCCTGATCGCGGATGTCCCCGCGAACAAAAGTAAAATCAGGATTTCTTTCGGCCTCGGCCAGGTTGGCGCGGTTTCCCGCGTAGGTGAGGGCGTCGTAGGCCAACAGGGGCCGGCCGGGGCGCTCACGCAGCCAGTAGTGAACAAAGTTGGCGCCGATAAATCCCGCGGCTCCGGTTACCAGGATGCCGTTAGCCCGCATATCTCACCAACGTTCGTCGCGAGGGCGTTGCAGCGCCGCTGTGGCGGGGCGCACGGACGGAAAGACGCTGAGCTGTAGGGGTCGCACATGTGCGACCCGTGTGTACGCCCCGCCACGGCGAGCGATGCGGCGGCCACAGCAGGAGGTTGGTGAGATATGCGGGTTAGGCATGGCGCGCCATATCTTCCAGCATGGCCCGCAACTGCTGCTGCCAGGGCTCCCCCGGCAGGTCGAGCAACTCGCGGCTGCGGCTGCAATCCAGCACGCTGTATGCGGGGCGCACCGCTGCTCGCCGATACTCGGCCGAGGTAATTTCGTAAAACTTCAATTTCCGTTTGATGATACCCAGCGCCCGCCCCTGTTTGTATATCTCGCTGGCGAACTGATACCAGCTACACTGACCCCGGTCCGTCCAATGGAAAATTCCGTGTAATTGCGGACGGGCCGCCAAAGTCCACAGCATCTGCGCCAGACCACGGGCCCAGGTAGGAGAGCCGGTTTGATCGGCAACCACCGCCAGTTCTTCCCGTTCATTCATCAGGCGCAACATGGTCTTGACAAAGTTTCCGCCAAAGCGGGAATACAGCCAGGCCGTGCGAACAATCACGGAATTTACCGGCAGCAGCGCTTGCAAGCGCATCTCACCCGCCAGTTTGCTGTGACCGTACACCCCCAGTGGGTGGGTTTCCGCGTCGCTTGGATAGGGCGTTTGCGCCGCTCCGTCAAACACATAATCGGTAGACACATGGATGACGCGGGCGCGCGCCAACCCGGCGGCTTTCGCCAGGTTGCCGACGCCATCGGCATTGACCGCCAGCGCCAGGTCGGGTTTCAGTTCGGCGCCATCGACTGCGGTATACGCGGCGCAGTTAATCAGCAAGTCCGGCTGTCGGCTCTGTACAAACTCCAGCACCTCGGACAGCACCGTAATATCGAGGTCTGCACGAGAAGCCGCGACACATTCGACCCGGGGCGGCCGGGTGGCCAGCAACTCCCGTCCCAACTGACCCTGTGCACCAACGATTACCGCCTTCATCTGTTCTCCACAGGCTACCCCGCCCTATTTTACTCAGCAGCCAGTGTAACTGGCGAATGTTTTGTACTGGGAGACCGCTTTTCCCGGGTAGATTTCAAGACAACTGATGCTGATGGTGCAAGTGGCGGTGAAAAAGGCAAAACGCCTTAGCGCCGCACCGGTGAAACTGTATCGGGCACGCCGGCGCAGACGATGTCGGCAAGCTTCTCCAGCAGCGGACGGCGCGGAAAGGAGCTGCGGAAAACGACGCGGACGGCGCGATGCGCCTGTCGCGAGGTTTCTTTGCGCATGGCGATGCCTGAATCCGTGACCCAGGAGCCGCCCAGGCTGAGCGCCGGAACCAGGGTGACGCCGGCGCCGGACCCGACCAGGGCGATGATCGTCATAAGGCTGGTGTGGTAGGTGTTGACCCTGGGGTCGAGGCCGAAAGCTTCGGTACAGAACGAGATTACCTGATCCCTGAGACAGTGGCCGTCCTCCAGCAACAGCAGTTCCTCGGCCGCGATGTCCTGAAGCGCCACCTCGTCCCGGTCCGCCAACACATGATTACTCGGCAGGGCGATCCAGAACGGTTCCTCGAACAGCATGATCTCCGAGAGGTGAGGATCGGCAATTTCCGTAGCGATAATTGCAGCGTCGATTTGACCGTCGAGCAACTGCCGTTCCAGTGTTTCCGTGGTGTCCTCCGACAAGTCGAAAATGACATTCGGCAGTCCATAGCGCAGAGACGGCAGCAGGGTTGGCGTAAGATAGGGGCCGATGGTGGGGATCATGCCCAACCGTAAAGGCCCTGACAGTGGATCGAGACTGGCCTTCGCGGTTTCCACGATCAGATCCGCCGTGGCCAGCAGGGTGCGGGCCAGGGCGACAACTTCTTCACCAACCGGCGTAATCCGCACGCTGCGCCTGGTCCGCTCGAACAAGGTGACGCCAAGTTCTTGTTCGAGCTTGCGAATTTGTGCGCTAAGGGTCGGCTGCCCAACAAAGCAGGCTTGCGCCGCCCGGCCGAAATGCCTGTGTTCAGCCAGGGCGGCGGTATATCTCAGATCGCGGATATTCATTGGCAAACCTGTGTTTTTAATTGATGAAATCAATTAAAAACATAAAAATAATCAATTTTCAAACAGATTCAATTTCCGCCATATTGTTTCCATCGGACACAACCCAACAAGGGAGACAGCAATGAAAACCATGACCACCAGTGGCGGCGCACCGATCGCCGATAACCAGAACAGCATCACGGCAGGGCCGCGCGGTCCGGTTATGCTGCAGGACTACCAGTTGATCGAGAAACTGGCGCATCAGAACCGCGAGCGGATTCCGGAGCGGGTCGTGCATGCAAAAGGGTGGGGAGCCTATGGGACCCTGACCGTGACCGAGGACCTCACGGACTACACCTGCGCCGAAATTTTCTCGGAGATCGGTAAACAAACGCCACTGCTGACACGCTTTTCCACGGTCGCAGGGGAACTCGGCGCAGCCGATGCAGAACGGGACGTGCGCGGCTTTGCTATCAAGTTCTACACCGGGCAAGGAAATTGGGATCTGGTCGGCAACAACACGCCGGTATTTTTCATCCGCGACCCGCTCAAGTTCCCCGACTTCATCCGCACCCAGAAGAGGCATCCTCGCACCAACCTGCGCTCGCCGGAGGCCATGTGGGACTTTTGGTCGCTTTCACCTGAAAGCCTGCACCAGGTCACGATTCTGATGTCGGACCGGGGTCTACCGCAGTCACCGATGCAGATGAACGGCTACGGCTCCCACACCTTTAGTTTCTGGAACAAGAAAGGGGAGCGATTCTGGGTGAAATTCCACTTCAAGACCCGGCAGGGCCACGCGCACTACACCAACGCGCAAAGCGCGGAAATCATTGGCCAGTCGCGCGAGACCTACCAGGAAGCATTGTTCGGCGCCATTGAGCGCGGCGATTTCCCGAAATGGACGATGTATGTGCAGATCATGTCCGAGGCGAAAGCCGGCAAGACTCCGTACAACCCCTTCGACCTGACCAAAGTCTGGCCGCACGCGGACTACCCGCTGATCAAAGTGGGCGAGATGGAGTTGAACCGCAACCCAGACAACTACTTCGCCGAAATCGAGCAGGCCGCATTCAGTCCCTCGAATGTCGTGCCGGGGCTCGGCTTCAGTCCGGACAAAGTGTTGCAGGCGCGGCTGTTCGCCTATGCCGATGCACATCGCTACCGGATCGGCACCCACTACGAGGCCCTGCCGGTAAATGCGCCGAAATGCCCGGTCCACCACTATCACAAGGATGGCTCCATGCGCTTCTTCCAGAACGGCGATAACAATCCCGATGCCTATTATGAGCCCAACAGCTTCGGCGGGCCGAATCAGGACGAAGCTTACCGGGAACCACCGCTGGCCTTGTCCGGCGATGTGGAGCGGCACAACCACCGCGATGGCAATGACGACTATGTCCAGCCACGGGCGTTGTTCGAGTTGTTTGATACAGGTCAGCGGGAGCGGCTGTTCTCGAATATCGCGGCCGCAATGGAGGGCGTGTCTGATGAGATTGTGCAGCGCCAGTTGGTTCATTTCGGGAAAATCCATCCCGATTATGCCGAGGGTGTCTCTACCGCCCTCGGGCTCGGCGCGGTACGCAAGTGTGCCTGATGGAAAGCACTCCGGAGCAATACATTCCTACGGGAGCCGGCGCAAAAGAACTGGCGGGGTCTATACCTGATCCCCCGCCAGTTCGGACAGGAACGCGATAAGGTTTAGCGCTTCAGTACTCCGGCCCAGAGAGAACTTGTCCGGCCCAGGGTAAATAACCAATTTTCTGGTCGCCCCGATGTCATCACAGGCCGAGTGGTAGCCTTTGGTCACGTCGGGTGCGAATGACCGTTTTACTTCCACAGCCCAGGTTTCTCGCCCTGGCCCTTCCAGCACCAAGTCTATTTCAGCCTGCGCCGCGGTTCGATAGTAACTGTATTGCCATTTACTCGACAGGCTGACGAGAATGCTTTCCAGTACAAAGCCTTCCCAACTCGCCCCCAACACCGGGTGACCCAACAGGGATTCATAGTCTGAAATGTTCAGCAGCCGGTGCAAAATGCCGCTATCACGGAGGTAGGATTTTGGCGCCTTGACCAACCTTTTCCTGGTGTTGCCCGACCAGGGTGGCAACTGCCTCACCATATAAAAATCAGTGAGTGTATCGAGATAAGAGCGGATTGTTTTATGGTCCACTTCAAGACTCTTCGCCAGTGCCGACAAGTTGATCTGTTGACCATGCCAATGCGCCAGCATGCTCCAGAAACGCTTCATCCTGGTGGCTGGAATGGCTGGGCCCATCAACGGAATGTCCCGTTCCACGTAGGTTGCAATAAAATCGGTGCGCCAGTTCCAACTATCGTCGTCACTTTCCGCCAGGTAACAATCAGGGAACCCACCCCTGAGCCACAACTTCTCAATACTGATATCGGGAACTTCCGCCCGGTGCATTTCCAATAGAGAGAACGGACTCAGTTCCAGATAGCGAATACGGCCGGCCAGTGTCTCGGAGGTGTGTTGCAGCAGGTCACGCGAGGCCGAGCCAAGCAACAGGAAGTGCCCACCTTTTTCGCCGCCGCGCTTTCTTGCGTCAATGAGGCTCCGCAATACCCTGAACAAATCCGGCTTTCTTTGCACCTCGTCAATAATCAACAAGCGGTTATCAAACCGTTTCAGATAATCTTCGGGATCAGTCAGCTTGACCAGGTCGGAATCCCGTTCCAAATCCAGATAGGCGGCTTCCTTGCCGAGACTGTTACTGGCCATTTCAAGTGCAAGCGTGGTCTTGCCTGCCTGACGTGGCCCCAAAATGGCAACCACTGGCACAGTCGAGAGGGCCGCAAGAATTTGATCTTCCAGTAAACGCGGTATCATCCGTGTATTTTGGGAGTTTTAGTCCCAAATTGCAAGAAAAACTATCCGAGTGCCTGGACAGCTTCCACAAGAGAACAATCGAAAACCATGGTGGCCGCACCCACGCTGGTCTTTGGGTCCTGGCAGCACCCCAGGTGAATATTGCAGGCTAAAATCCGTCCGCATACCTGGCTTTCTCCCGAGCCGTCTGGCGAGTGATAAGCTGACGCCGCAGCAGGCCCTCCAGGCACTGGTCCAGGGTCTGCATGCCCAGCGCCGCCCCGGTCTGTATGGCGGAATACATTTGCGCCACCTTGTCTTCCCGAATCAGATTGCGGATAGCGGGCGTGCCGCGCATGATCTCGTGAGCCGCTACCCGGCCACCACCCGGTTTCTTCAGGAGGATTTGCGAAATCACCGCCTGCAGGGATTCCGACAACATGGATCTGGCCACGGCTTGTTCCCCGGCGGGGAAGACGTCAATGATCCGGTCAATGGTTTTCGCAGCCGATTGCGTGTGCAGGGTCGCCAGCACCAGGTGCCCGGTCTCAGCGGCTTCCAGCGCCAGTTTGATGGTTTCCCGGTCACGCATTTCACCCACCAGGAGAATATCCGGGTCCGCCCGCAGCGCTGAGCGCAGGGCGGCGCTGAATCCCAGGGTGTCGCGCTGCACTTCCCGTTGATGTACCAGGCAGTTGTTGCTCTGGTGTACGAATTCGACAGGGTCCTCCACGGTCAGAATATGTTCATGGCGGTGCGCGTTAATATAGTCGACCATGGCGGCCAGGGTAGTGGACTTGCCCGATCCGGTCGGCCCGGTCACCAGGATCAGGCCCCGCGGCAATAGCGCCAGTTCCGTGAATACCTGGCCCAGGCCCAGTTCCTCCAGGGATAACAGCTTGCCGGGGATGCTGCGAAATACACCGGCGGCGCCGCGCTGGTGGTGAAAGGCGTTGACCCGAAAGCGGCCGGCGCCCGGCGCCTCCAGGGCAAAGTCGGTCTCCCTTTGTTGTTCAAAGTCCCGGCGCTGCCGTTCATTCATGATACTGTGGAGCCACTCGTTAAGTTGGCGCCGGGGCAGTGGCGGCAAGGCTGTGCGGCGGACTTCGCCGTCCACGCGAATGAGGGGTGGCAGGCCTGCTGAAAGATGTAGATCGGAGGCGCCCTCCCCGGCGCTGAAGGCCAGCAGTTCGACAATATCCATATTCAAAGCCTCTCTCGTATAATGGGGCGCAGGCCCCGGTTCCATGTCATGACTAAGCCCGCATATGGCGCCAGTGGATGCGATGATCGCGCAGGATTTTACGTCGAGAAGCGAGCTCGCGACCGAAAGCATAGTGGTGACTATGGTTAAGGGAGCATGGTCGCGTCTCGACGGAAAAGACCAGCGAGCGCGCATCCAGCGTACTTCGTAACCGTGACAAAGCTGAGAAAACAGGTGAAACTCATTGCTAGGCATGTAGTTCTCAACAACCTCAAGCGATCTGGCGCCATATGCGGGCTAATACGCCCATAGCTGAAAATATAGCAGAGGTTCGCGCCCGTATACGGCAGGCGGCGCAAGGCTGCCTGCGCGACCCGGCCGGTATCAGTCTGCTCGCGGTCAGCAAAACCCAGCCCGCCGCGGCCATACGCACGGCTTGCGCCGCCGGAATCGTCAATTTTGGTGAGAATTATCTGCAGGAAGCGCTGGAAAAGCAGGCCCAATTGCGGGACTTGCCCCTGTGCTGGCACTTTGTCGGCCAACTCCAGTCCAACAAAACTCGCGCCGCCGCCGAGAGCTTTGACTGGGTTCACAGTGTTGACAGGCTCAAGACCGCCCACCGGCTCAGTGCTCAAAGGCCACGGCGCCTGACCCCGCTGGCGGTCTGTATTCAGGTCAACATCAGCGCCGACAAGACCAGGCACGGGGTGCATCTGACGGCCCTGCCGGCGCTGGCCGACAGCATTGCCGCCCTGCCCCGCCTGGAGTTGCGTGGCCTGATGGCCATTCCCCGGGCTGATGATGCCCAGCCACAACAACGTTTCACCTACGCCCGGCTGCGTCAGGCATTGTTGGAACTGCAATCCAGGCACCCGCAAATGGACACCTTGTCCATGGGCATGTCCGCCGACCTGGAAACCGCCATCGGCGAGGGCGCCACCATATTGCGACTTGGTACGGCTATATTTGGCCCGCGCAAGTGATAAACTGTAGCGTGTTTCCCTTGCTCATCGAACGTAAGCTTAATCATCAGGAACTTCACCTTGAACCAAATTGAAATCGCCTTTATCGGCGCCGGCAACATGGCCACCAATCTTATCGGCGGGCTGCTCAAGCAGGGCCTGCCCGCCAGCAACCTGCGGGCGGCGGACCCTTCACTGGAAAGCCGGCGGCGCTTGCAGGCCAGCACCGGCATCGTCAGCAGCAGGAGCAACCGCCGTATTATTGCCGGCGCCGATGTGGTGATACTGGCCGTAAAACCGCAGGTCATGGCCGAAGTCTGTACGAAAATCGGCACAGCAGTGGCCAAGCAACAACCCCTGGTGATTTCCATCGCCGCCGGCATCACCTTAGCCAGCCTGGAGAAGGATCTGGGGAACTCCACGTCCCTGGTGAGATGCATGCCAAATGCCCCGGCGCTGTTGCAAGCCGGGGCCACGGCCCTGTTCGCCAACGCCCAGGCGCAAACCTGGCAGCGCAGCTTGGCTGAACAGATTCTGGGCGCGCTGGGAACTACTTGCTGGGTAAAACAGGAGGCCGAGCTGGATGTGGTTACCGCCCTTTCCGGCAGCGGCCCCGCCTACTTCTTTCTGTTCATGGAAGCCATGTGTGAGGCGGGGGTCAAGCTGGGGCTGGATAGAGAGACCAGCCGTGAACTGGCCATTCAAACCGGCCTGGGCGCCTGCCGCATGGCTGCCGAAAGCGATGTTGACCTACAGGAACTGTGGGCGCGTGTAGCCAGCCCCGGGGGCACCACGGAGCGTGCGCTGCGCAGCTTTGAAGACAACGACTTGCGGGGCATCATCGAAACCGCCATGCAGTCAGCGCATGATCGGGCTCGCGAAATGTCCCGGGAACTGGACTAATCGGGATGGCGGCGTTTGCGGAGATCTTCAGCTATTTGTTGCAGACAGCCCTGAGCCTGTTGCTGTTTCTGCTGCTGCTGCACTTTTTGCTGCAATTGGTACGAGCCGACTTCTACAACCCCATCAGCCAGATGCTGATAAAGATTACCCACCCGGTGCTGCGCCCGGTGCGGCTTTTGACTCCACGGCTCTGGGGCATCGATACGGCTGCCCTGTTGTCGCTGCTGTTGATCCAGATGGCCAGCATAGCCGTCATCCTGGTAGTGAATGGTCAGTCCCTGCCCAATGTTTTCCTGCTGCTGGTCTGGGCGATTCTCGGGATCGCCGCCCTCACTGTGCAGTTTTATTTTTTTGCCATACTGGCGATCATTATTCTCAGTTGGATTGCCCCCGGCACAAGCCATCCGGCGGCGCGTCTGCTGTACCAACTCACCGCTCCGGTCATGGCGCCTTTCCGCGGTCTGCTGCCGCCGATGGGCGGGCTCGACCTGTCACCCATTCTGATGTTCATTGCCATCAACATCGTGCAAATCATGCTGCGTCATCTGGCGGCCGGCGCCGGTTTGCATCCGGCACTGATCATGGGCATTTGAGACGTGGCTGAGGCGCCAGGCAGTGTAGGCATCGTGGCCCCGCAAACGGCGCAATTCGAACAGGGCCTTGAACTTGCCTGCGGCCGGCGCCTGCCCCGTTTCGAGTTGATCTACGAGTGTTATGGAGAACTCAACCGGGAGCGTTCCAACGCAGTATTAATCTGCCATGCCCTGAGCGGGCATCATCATGCCGCGGGCTACCACAATGAGGATGAGCGCAAACCGGGGTGGTGGGATGACTGCATCGGCCCCGGCAAAGCTATCGATACCAACCGCTTCCATGTGGTCAGTCTCAATAATATCGGCGGCTGCCACGGTTCCACCGGCCCGCGCAGCATCAACCCGGAGACAGGTCGGGTTTATGGCCCGGATTTTCCCTCACTGCGGGCCCGCGATTGGGTCAACAGCCAGGCCATGCTCAGCGACCTGTTGGGTATCGAGCAGTGGGCCGCAGTGATCGGCGGCAGCCTCGGCGGCATGCAGGCCATGCGCTGGGCCCTGTCCTACCCGAAGCGGGTACGCCACTGTGTGGTCATTGCCGCCGCTCTCAAGTTGAGCGCCCAGAATATCGCTTTCAACGAACTGGCCCGCCAGGCTATCCTCTCGGACCCGGACTACCAGGCGGGCCATTACCTGGATGGTGAGTCGATTCCACGCAAAGGTCTGGCCCTGGCCCGCATGATAGGCCATATCACGTATTTGTCAGATGACGCCATGGCGGAAAAGTTTGGCCGTGAACTGCGTTCCGGCACCTTCGACCAGGGTAGCGAGTCGCGTGTGGAATTTCAGGTGGAAAGCTACCTGCGCCATCAGGGCAGTGTTTTTTCAGAAAATTTTGATGCCAACACCTACCTGCTGATGACCCGCGCCCTGGATTATTTTGACTTGGCCAGGGAATACGGCGACGACCCCGTAGCAGCTTTCTCGCAAGCCATCGCCTCTTTCATGGTGATATCGTTCAGCAGTGACTGGCGCTTTTCCTCTCAACGCTCACGCGAAATCGTAAATGCGCTGATTGCAGCGGGGCGCGAGGTCTCCTATGCGGAAATCGAGGCGGACCAGGGTCACGATGCATTTTTACTGCCCATACCCCGTTACCGCGATGTGCTGTCGGCGTATATGCAGCGTGTCGGGGATGGCGGTTGATGCGCCAGGACCTGACTCATATACAACAGTGGATTGTACCGGGGTCGCGGGTTCTCGACCTGGGTTGCGCGGATGGACAGTTCCTGCTGAGCTTGCAGCAAAAGCGGCAGGTGCGCGGCCTCGGCCTTGAGATTGACCCACAGGGAATCACCGCCAGCATTGCGGCGGGCCTCAATATCGTTGAACAGGACATGGATGACGGGCTCGCCAACTTTCCCGACAACAGTTTTGATACCGTGGTCATGGCTCAGACCCTGCAAGCTCTGCACCACCCACACTTGATCCTGGAAGAAATGCTGCGCATAGGCCAACAGGGCATCGTCACCTTTCCCAACTTTGGTCACTGGCGTTGCCGCTGGTATTTGGGAACCCGTGGCCGCATGCCGGTTTCCGAATTCATGCCCTATGCCTGGTTCGACACACCCAACATCCATTTCTGCACGGTGCGAGACTTCGAGGCCCTGTGCCATGAACGAAATATTTGCATACTGCACCGGCACATGGTGGGTGGTTCCGGCGCCCTCAGTAATCAGGCGGCGCGCATGTGGCCAAATTTGTTTGCCATGACGGCGATCTACCATATCAGCCGCTGACATGCGTCTAACCCGCATATGGCGGAACCCCGGGAGCGGGGGACATGCCGGCTGAAACGCCTCGTCGTATTGTTCTGGCCAGCGCCAACCCCGGAAAATTGGCGGAATTCGAAGCCCTGCTGGAACCCTGGAATTGCGAGGCGGTGCCGCAGTCTCGTTTCGCTGTCCCGGTGGTGCTGGAAGATGGAGACAACTTTGCCGACAACGCGCTGTTGAAAGCCCATGCCGCGACCCGCTACAGCGGCTTGCCGGCGGTAGCGGATGACTCCGGCCTGGTTGTGGATGCCCTGCACGGCGCTCCGGGGATTTTTTCGGCTCGTTACGCCGGTGACAATGCCAGCGACGCGGACAACAACCGCAAACTGCTGGCCGAACTGGAACCCGTGGCCGCGGCGGAACGGACGGCTCATTATCACTGCGCGCTGGTCTACCTCCGCCATTGGCAGGATCCCAACCCGTTGATTTGCCAGGCCATTTGGCAGGGCAGAATTCTGCAAGCGCCCCGCGGTGAGCATGGTTTTGGCTACGACCCGCTGTTTTTTGTTCCCGAACAGGGGTGTACCGCCGCCGAATTGACGCCACAACTAAAGAACCGCATCAGCCACCGGGGTCAAGCCATGAGGATGCTGCTGAGTTGCCTGCAACAAGCGTATTCATGAACTCGCTGCTGCCGCCGCTGAGCCTGTATATCCACATTCCCTGGTGTGCGCGCAAGTGCCCCTACTGCGATTTCAACTCCCACGAACAACCGGAGGAATTGCCCGAACGAGACTATGCCGCGGCCTTGCTTGAGGACTTGCGCCAGTCGCTGCACCAGGTGCAGGGGCGCAAACTGCATTCGGTGTTCCTGGGCGGCGGCACCCCCAGCCTGTTTGCAGCGTCAACCATCACCACCATCCTGCGCGGTGTCAGCGAACTGGTGCAATTGAAACCCGGGGCGGAGGTTACCCTGGAGGCTAACCCCGGCACCGCGGAGGCAGAAAAATTTCAAGGCTTTGTTGAAGCCGGCGTCAATCGTATTTCTCTGGGAGTACAGAGTTTTGACGATGGGCTCCTGCAGGCGCTGGGCCGTATACACAACAGTGATGAAGCGCTCAACGCCATCGAAATCGTGCAGAAGTCGGGGCTGGACAGTTACAATATCGACCTGATGCACGGCTTGCCGGGACAGACCCTGGACCAGGCCTGCGCCGACCTGCAACAGGCGGCGGGCCACCACCCCCCGCATATTTCCTGGTATCAACTGACCATCGAACCCAATACCGCATTTCACCGGCGGCGGCCGCTGTTGCCGGGGGAGTCAGTCCTCAACAGCATACAGCAGCAGGGCGAAACCCTGCTGCGCCGGGAGGGCTATTCTGCTTACGAGGTTTCCGCCTGGTCACAACCCGGTTATCGCTGCCACCACAATCTCAACTACTGGCAATTTGGGGACTATATCGGCATTGGCGCCGGGGCTCACGGCAAATGGACGGAACACGGCAGCGGGCTGATCAGGCGCACTGCCCGCCTGCGCCAGCCAGTCCGTTATCTGGACCGACCTGGGGCCGGCAAGGAGCAGCTTCTCGGCGCTGCGGACCTGGTTGGGGAATACATGATGAACGCCCTGCGTTTGCATGACGGCTTTGCGCTGAACGAGTTCTGCGCACGTACCGGTTTGCCGGAAAGTTTGTTGGCAAGCCGGCTGCATAGCCTGCAGGAAAGGGGCTTATTGGTGCGGGACGCAGGCCGATTTCAGGCCAGTGCGCTGGGCCGGCGTTTTCTGGACTCCGTAACCGCGGAATTTTTCTGAACGGGCTAGCCTGCATATATCACCAACTTTCTACTGCGGGCGCCGCATCACTCGCCGTGGCGGGGCGTACTCCTCAAAGCCACTTCGACATAGTGTCAACTATGCCTTCAGCGTCTT
>JAPOQD010000069.1 GCA_026710905.1 Halieaceae bacterium | reverse complement strand
TTTGATACGCTCAACCAGCCAGTCACGACGATGGTCAAAGTTCTGCCCGCTATACGTGTCTTCTCCGCAGAGATAGGCACGGCGGACACAACGGGCAATACAGTGGTAATAGAGGGTATCGTCCAGCGATATCTGGGCGCTACGAGGTCGGGTCATCCTTGTGTCCTCCAAATCGGCATTCCAATGCCAGCAGGAAGAGCATAGCCGGAGCTAAGGACATGCGCCAGTGAATGACCGGATCGGTGGGAAAAAAGATGGGTGTCCCGTACGCCGTAGGAAAAAAGATGGGTGTCCCGTACGCCGTACCAGCAGGATGAGCATAGCCGGAGCTAGGGACAAGCGCCAGTGAATGACCGGATCGGTGGGAAAAAAGATGGGTGTCCCGTATGCCGTTTCCCGTATGCCGTTACCGGCGATTAATCTAGCGGGTTTAAGTCCCGCCAAAGGAGTTGTCCGTATGCCTTTGTAGTACCGGGAAGCAGCGCCTGAGTAATCAGGGGTTGTAAGTTTCCCAGGAGCAAACTTGCAGGCCGTAACGAAAGTGAACCTATAGGTAGCCTCGTCACATCTGATAGGGAAGCCGACCCGCTGGGACTACGGGGAAGGCCATCGTCTGTGGAAGTGGATAACGGAAGCATTTCACAGATTCCATCGGGGTAGCAGGGATGGCATGCAAGGGAAGATTGATCGTGCAGGACGGGAGACCCGGCAGGGTGGTGGCGCAAACCATCGATTGATGCGTATAAGGCGATGCTGAAGTCGTATCAAGCCCGGCCGGGAGTCGGAGGGGTTCATAGTACTGTTTGAGGTGTTGGGACAACATAACCCGGCGCTGAGGGAAGGGACCCTGCTTTGTGTACGCTTTCAACGAGTGGAGGATCAGGAGATTGCAGCAATGCCAGTTTCTCCGATGAAGATCAGGACATTACAGAGAAAGCTCTATGCCAAGGCCAAGCAGGAGCCGGGCTATCGTTTTTATGCGTCGTACGACAAGGTGTATCGGGCGGACCCATTGCAACATGCCTGCCACCCTGTGAAGTCGAACAAGGGAGCGCCAGATAGTAACGGTGTGATCTTAGCAGACATCGAAGCAGAAGAAGGGGTAGAGCAAGTTTCTTGCGGAGTTGACCGCGGAAGGGAAGTTGGGTGCTCCAGCTTCCGGCGACGGCTCCCTGGAAGAGAGCGCATGCCTTGACATGAAGCACATCGGTAAGCCGTGTACCGGAGAACGGTATGCACGGTTTGATGAGGGGGGGCAGGGGGTCCTGTCCCCTACTCTACGTTCTTCCTATTGATCTATTTGACCTGTATATATTGTCAAAACAAATAGGAGCCAATAGCTATACATAGCAACAAATAGCTACCAATACTTATATATAGCTATTTGAAAAGAGTTAAATAAATTCTTAAAATAACTGTATAACCTATTAATTATAAAGAATTTACCGAAAATATTGAATAATGGCTGTAAATTCTGTATTTACACTTATATTCAATAATATTGCGTAAATATGGTGTTTATTGCGCAATTAGGCTAACTGCTGAAAAATTGAGGTAATTTGGCAGGACACATTCAGGAATAGGATGTATTGGCAATGGAAAAAGCTGTGCGGTACTGAATACTGAAAAGGAATACTGAAATGGGACACCCATCATTTCCAGCATTCGCTGCCGATCAAGAGGTGGGTGTCCCCGATCAAGAGGTGTCCCCGAACAAGAGGTGGGTGTCCCCGGTGAAATCTTCCGATGAAACCTCAGATGAAACCGATGAAATCCTTTCCAAGTCGGCGGTGACTTTGACGAGGTCTTTGCGGGGGTCAATCAGGCGCTGCCGCGCAGTCATGCACAATTCGGCAAGCAGGTGCTCGATTGCAAGCTTGTTCCTGGCGCGCTGGATATAGACGGTTAAGGCCATTTTTTGGCTATTGTTGCTGGAGTTGATAGTGGCAAATACACTAAAGTAGATTTTGCACTTTCAAAACATTCGTCATGGCGCGAGAGCCTGCGGCTGGATAAACGGTAAATGAGGGGCCTTCCCAGTTTATGAACTTTGAATTTTCTGATGAACAAAACCTGTTGCGTGAACAGGCGCAACGGTTTCTGGTTGAACAAAGCCCGTTGAGCGCAGTGCGCGCGGTTCTCGATGACCCTGATACACCCTTTGATGCCGATGTTTGGCGCGGTCTGGTAGAGCTGGGCTGGACTGGCGTGAGCATTCCTGAACAGTACGGTGGGGTGGGTCTGGGTTACCTGGAATTGTGTGTGCTTGCGGAAGAACTCGGCCGCAGCCTGGCTGCTACCCCTTATGCCTCTTCTGTGTATCTTGCCACCGAGGCGCTGTTGCAATTTGGCAGTGAGGCGCAGAAAGAATCCTGGTTGCCGCGCCTGGCCGCCGGCGAGGTGGTCGGCACGTTGGCCCTGGCGGAAGGTCGTGGTCGCCCAAGACCAGAAACGCTGCAGTGCCGTTACGCGCAAGGTAGCCTTAGTGGTGACAAGTTGCCGGTGCCGGATGGCGAAGTGGCAGACCTCGCCATTGTTGTGGCAGTCGATGGCCCGGGGGTGTCCATGTACCTGACCGAGCTTACCGGGGCCGGGGTTAGCCGCAGTGCCATTCCCGGTATTGATCCCACCCGCTCACAGGCGCAGGTGTCTTTCTCCGGCGCCGCTGCGGAACTACTGGGTAAGGATGGCTCGGGTATGACCCAGTTGGAAACCCTGTTCAATCGCGCTGCCGTGCTGTATGCCTTTGAGCAGAGCGGAGGCGCCCAGGCGGCGCTGGAGATGGCCCGGAAATATGCCATGGGCCGGTATGCATTTGGTCGTTCAATAGCCTCGTTTCAGGCGATCAAACACAAGCTCGCCGATATGTATATTGCCTCGACCCTGGCTCATTCCAACTGTTACTACGCCGCCTGGGCGCTGTCTACTGATGCGCCGGAGTTGCCCCTGGCGGCAGCCACTGCGCGAGTTAGTGCTATCCGCGCCTTTCACGAATGCAGCAAGGAAAATATCCAGACCCACGGTGGCATGGGTTTCACCTGGGAGTTTGATTGCCAAATGTACTATCGCCGCGCCAAGGCACTGAGTGTGAACCTGGGCAGCCCGGCCAGTTGGGAGGACCGTTTGGTAACCGCCCTTGAAAATGACGCGGCCCTGGAGGCCTGAATATGAATTTTGACGATACCCCGCAGGAAGCCGAATTTCGCGCTGAGGCGCGCGCCTTCCTCAGCGCCAACGCCACCCTGAAGGCAGATGCATCGCCGCGCGATGAAACGGAAGCCGAATACATCATCCGCGCCAAGGCCTGGCAGAAGCTCAAGGCTGACAATAGTTGGGCTTGCATCAACTATCCCAAGGAATTTGGTGGCCGCGGTGCAACACCGATGGAAACCATTATCTGGGGCCAGGAAGAAGCAAACTATGACGTGCCGGTGCAGCCTTTTGCGATTGGCCTGGGGATGTGCGGCCCGGTGATGATGATGTACGCCAGCGAGGAGCATAAGCAAGCGCGCATGCCGCGCATGGTTGAGGGAGTGGATATCTGGTGTCAGCTATTCAGCGAACCTGGAGCCGGTTCGGATCTTGCCAACCTGCGTACTCGCTGTGAACGTGATGGAGATGACTGGATTATCAATGGCCAGAAAATCTGGACTTCCGGTGCCCACTATTGTGACTGGGGTATCCTGGTGACCCGCAGTGACCCCACCGTACCCAAGCACAAGGGGCTGACCTTTTTCTTTCTGGATATGAAATCACCCGGGATAGAGATCCGCCCGATCAGGCAAATCTCGGGGGACGCCAATTTCAACGAGGTGTATTTCTCCGATGTACGCATCCCCGACAGCCAGCGGCTGGGTGAGGTCGGCGATGGATGGAAGGTATCTCTGACCACGCTGATGAACGAGCGTCTGGCGGTGGGCACGGCAGCGGGGGCGGATGTCCCCCACCTGCTGGATCTTGCCCGGCGCATGGATATCGACGGTGAGCCCGCAATTAATAACCCCGCTGTGCGGGAAAAACTTGCGCGCTGGCACTGTGAAAGAGCCGGGCTGCGCAACACCCGGTATCGGGTGATGAGTGCGCTGTCGCAAGGCAAGACGCCAGGCCCGGAAAACTCCATCACCAAGGTGGTGAGTGCCGCGAAATTGCAGGATGTTAGTTGCTTCGGTATTGATCTGATGGACATGGGCGGAGTGATGCTGGGACGCGATGGTCAGGAGCTGTTGGATGGCAAGTTGTTCCATGGTTCTTTCCTGGGCGCGCCGGGGATGCGCATTGCCGGTGGCACAGACGAGATTCTGCGCAATATCATTGCCGAGCGCGTGCTGGGCCTGCCACAGGATGTACGGGTGGACAAGGGCATACCATTCAATGAGGTTGAACAGGGGAGCGGCTGAGAGCTCCCCATGGCGAGTGGCGAACTACAACAACATGTCGCGACCACCTGCGGAAAGCCTCAACTACTGTTGCTGCTTAACGAGTATTTGGCGTAATTCTGGAAATGCGACAGATTCCAGAGAGTAGAATCAGGGAGTGATGGATTGCCTGAAACCGCCAAAAAAATTGATTGACCCCAATGGAGCGTTGGATAAACATATCGGTTTTTTACCGAACCAAGCGCAGAAAGGATATTTTGTATGTCTGAATCAATTCCAATAGTGAATTATCTGGTACTCGGGGACGAACCTCATTTGGTTAGTAACGAGTGTACAAACTGCAAGGCTCGGTTTTTCGACAGAAGGAACGCTTGCGCCAGGTGTTTCGGAACAGACTTCAACCAGGTTGCTGTAGCGACGACCGGCGAGCTGCGCAGTTTTACTATTGTCGAATTTGCTGCACCGGGAGTAGAGGTGCCCTTCGTATCGGCGATTATCGATTGCGATGGAACCAGTGTAAACGCAAATATCATCAATACGAAACCTGTTCCCGAGCACATTTCCCTCAGTATGAAGGTAAGGCTGGCAACCTACTCAATGGGTACGGACGCGAAAGGGGTTGAGGCGATTGGGTTTGGGTTTGAGCCTGTTCAGGCTGCGTAACACCCCTTGAGCCAACACTGATAGACAACACTAGTGGGCAGAAACGAACACACAAATGGTTTATCCAGGAGAAAAGTTATGAGTGCACAGGACGAGGTTTGGATTCTCGGAATTAATATGACCAAATTTGGCAAGCATCCTGAGAGGGATGTTGTCGATCTGGGCGTTGAGGCGATACAGGCTGCGCTCAAGGATGCCGGTGTCACAATGGCTGACATCGGTGTTTTAGCGGCGGGCAACCTGAGGGGCCATGGCGGCATTGGACAGATGCTGCAGAAGCAAGTGGGGCAAACCGGGATCCCGGTTTACAACGTCGCCAATGCTTGCGCGACCGGGGCGACGGCACTTCGTACCGCAGTGATGGCCATAAAAGCCGGGGAATGCGACTACGGATTGGCCGTTGGGGTTGAGAAACTTGCCGGAGCAGGTTTACTCGCCGGCGCCAATCGCGCTGAAGATAATGAAAACTGGACACCCGAGGGCAGATTCGGCGCTGTTGTCCCGGTTGATGGCAGAATTGGCACCGCGACCATGCCTGGTGTGTTTGCGCAGATTGGCATTGAGTACGGTCATAAATATGGCGGCGTGGATTTTGAGCTGTTCGCAAAAATTAGTGAAAAGAACCACTCTCATTCCACCTTGAATCCACTCGCTGCGTACAATAAGGAAATGAGCCTGGAGCAGATCATGAATGATCTGATGATCGCTTACCCGAATACTCGCCCCATGTGTTCAGCAAATTGTGACGGCGCCGCTGCTGCAGTTGTAGTCAGTGGCGCCAAGCTGAAGACCCTTTCTCGCGAGCAGCAGCGCCGTGCGGTAAAAATTTCAGCGTCAATTCTCACGACTGACCCCTGGGAAGAAGCCTGTCAGGTACTTCCCGATGTGAATACACTAACCAGGAATGCCGCAAAAACCGCCTATGAAACAGCAGGGGTAGGTCCGGAAGACCTGGACCTGGTGGAACTTCACGACTGTTTTGCAACAGCTGAGCTGGTCCACTACGACAACCTGATGTTGTGCGAAGAAGGCGGTGCAGTCGATTTCTTCAACTCCGGCGCTACCTGGCGAACCGGAAGCATGCCGGTTAATGTTTCGGGCGGTTTGCAGTCAAAAGGACACCCAATCTCAGCAACGGGCATCGCCAATATCTGGGAAGTTTGTCAGCACTTGAGAGATGAGTGTGGTGATCGACAGATAGAAGACGCAAAGGTAGGACTAGCACATGTTATTGGACTTGGTTCCGCATGTGGATTGCATATTCTTGAGAGGTCTGCTGCTTAGGGTGATCATCCGGAAAAGGGGTCGGTGACACTTGAGAATAATTCTCAAGTGTCACCGACCCCTTTCGCATACAACGGCGGCAGACCCCCTCTGGCAGCGGTTTTCTCGTTTGCCTTGATTTCGCTGTGCAGCGTGTTGAGCGCGCTGGCCAGGGCAGCGCCGTCCCAATCGCTGGTTTCCGCGCTGAACAAGGCGCTGTCAAGTTCTTGCAGCGCCGTACGCAGTTCCCGGTTACCAAGCTGTTGCAACTGTGGCAGCCCCGGGTTGCTTGCCTCCGGCAGCAGCGTGGTGGTCAGACGTAACAGCAACTTTCGGGTTTTGTCGGCCTGGCCGGCGCGGCAACTGGCCCGGGCTTCACGGAACAGGGCGTCACGAGCGGCGCTTTGCTGTACCGCCTTTTCCGTCCCTGCCGGTGCGGCGCCCTTGCGGCGCAGAAAATACAGGGTTGTCAGCAGCCAGCCAAGGGCCAGCGCAGCGCTGATCGAGGGCCAGGCTTTGCTCAGGGCGGCGGGGGCGCCGCTGACGGCATCGTCCGGGTTGAGGTTGCCGGGGGAGGGAGCCAGGCCAGGGGAGGGCGGGTTCCCGGCGACGGAAGCGGATATTGCCGCCGCCGCCACCGACAGGGTGCGCGCCGGAATGGCCGCATAGCGCAACTGGTCTGCCTGGGTATCCCACCAGGGAATGGATATTTCCGGTATGCGGTAGTCGCCCGGCTCGGTGATCACCCAGGCGGCGCTGTTGATGCCGAGGGCGGTAATTCCGTCGCTGGCAGTAATGTTCTCGGTTTGGGGCCGGTCGGCATAGACCTTGATACCGGCCAGTTCAGGCTCTTGCAGAGGCGGCAATTGCGGTCCGGTCAACCCGCCGGCCTTGACGGTGACGGTTCGTGTAGCGGAGTCACCCACTTTCATTTTCGCCGGGTCAATGGACCAGTCTTCACTGATTTCCAGGGCCGTGGCGGGCAGCCAGGCGCTGTCCGGAAACTCGGCGGGTATGGGCAACACTGTTACACTGACAGCGTTACTGCTGCGGCGCAGGGTTCTGCTTCTGCTGACCGGATCGAAAATCCCCCGTGACGGCGCTCCCTGGCGGGCGGTGAAATGCAGGGGGGGAATCTCCAGTCGCCCGCTACGTTCGGGAAACAGGGCAAAAACCAGTTCATTGACCTGGTGGTCGATGCCATCGACCTTGCGCACATAGTTCAGTTGATCGACTTCCTCGATCACTACGCCCGGCAAGTTCAAGCCGCTGTAGCTGATATCCGTCAATGGTGCGGAGCGATAGATGCGCAACCGCAATAGCAGTTGGGATTGCACATAAACTCGCGTGTCGCTGACCTCGGCCTCGATAAAAAAGAGTTTGGCGGCGCTGAGATTGTCCCGGTTGGCCTCGACCATCAGTCCGATGGCCGCGGTGAGTTGGCCATCTACCTCCAATGGCGGTATTTCCAGCTTGCCGGGGCGCCTGGGTATCAGCGTGATGTGCAGTTCCTTGACCGATTCCCGCCGCCCATTGGTGATGGTGATATTGCTGCGGCTGCTGCTGTCGGTGGCCTGGAAATCCTTGAGCAGGGGCGAAAAGTTCACCTGATTGAGGTCCTCGCCGGCCGTCGCCCGCAGTACCAGGGTGAAACTGTCGTCAATGCTCAGGCGGGTGCGGTCAACATTGGCGGTTACGGCAGATTCCGCGGTTACGCACAACAGCAACAACAGCAATGGCAACACCCTCACCAGGCAAGATCTCGCATTTCCCGCACGCCCTGAAGTTTTACCAGTCATCGCGCTGCTCCGGCGCCGGGTTTCCCTGTTGACGGCGCAACTGCGAATGGTACTCAAACTTGCGGCGCAGCAAACCCGCGGGATCATCCGGTATGCGGCGCAGCCACTGCTCGGCGGCCAGAGCCTGCTCATCATGCTGCTCCGACGGCGCCGCCTGCCGAGCCTGCTCTTGCTGCTCTGCTTCGGTCTGCTCCTGTTGGCCGGACTGGTCCTGCCGGTTCTCGGTTTCGCTGCCTTGCTCTTCAGCCTGTTGCTGCTCCGCTGGCGTGGCTTGTGGCTGTGCTTCATCCGCGCTGTCTGGCTGCTGAGCCTTACTCTGGGCCTGTTGTTCCTGCTGTTGCTCTGGGCTTTGCTGTTGTTGCTGGCCATCCTGCTGCTGTTGTTGCTGGTCGTTCTGCTGTTGCTGTCCGTCCTGTTGTTGCTGACCACTCTGCTGTTGCTGTTGCTGTTGTTGTTGCTGCAGTTGCTCCAGCAACTCCTTGTTGAAGATGGCGTCCGCCATGTCCGGCTCACGCTGGAGCGCTTCCCGATAGGCGGCAATCGCCGCTTCCAGGTCGCCGCCATGAGCCAGGGCATTGCCCCGGTTGTACCAGGAAACGGCGCTGTCGGTCTGGGCATATTTTTCCTGGGCTTGCGGGTATTCTTCGGCCCGGTAGTGGGCCGCTGCGGACCAGTCGCGGTTTTTGAAGCGGGTGGCCGCCGCCGCGGCGTCTCCCGCTTCGAGCAGGGCCGCCGCCTGTTGATCCTGGCGCTGCCACAAGTCCCGCCATTCCAGCGCTTTGGCCGGCGTTGCCGGCAGCACGGTAAACAGGCCGAGGCACAGCAGCCAGCCGCGGCGAAAGGCCCCCAGGGCTACCAACAGGCATAGCGGCGCCAGCCAGAAGCCGCCATCGCGCCATATCTCTGTAGTGCGTTGATCCTGGGCGCTGTCAGCCCCACCGGGCAGCAGTTCGGCATGGATCAGCGGGGCAAGGTCGGCATCGTCCAGGGACAAATCCCGATAATATCCGCGCGCGTCCTTGGCCAACTGCCGCAGGGCCGCCCGGTCCAGCGCCGCCACCACGATGGCGCCATCAGCATCCCTGAGCAGTTCGCCACCGGGCATTGGAACCGGGCCTCCCTGAGAACTGCCGAGGCCGATCACCGACAGGCGGTAGCTGTTGCCGCGCAGCCGCTCGGCAATTTTGGCAGCCCGGTCAGGACGCACACCGTCGGTCAACAACAGAATGTTGCCTTCCTGTTCCCCGGTCGCGTCAAACAGTTCCAGGGCCAACTCCACCGCTGCGGCGGCATCGCTGCCCGCCAGCGGCATCATTTGCGGCGAAAGAGCGGGGGTCAGATTGGCGATGGTGCGCATATCGTCGGTCAACGGGCTGACCACGTGTGCATCGCCGGCATAGGCAATCAACGCCGTGGTCCCCTCATTACGCAATTTCAGCAGATCAAGCAGTTTTCGTTTGGCGCGTTGCAGCCGCGAGGGCAGTACATCCTCGGCGGCCATGGAGGGGCTGAGATCCAGCAGAATCACCAGGGCGTCCCGCTTGTTCAGCAGCGGTTGCGGTACTTTTTCCCAACTGGGGCCGGCCAGAGCCAACACCGCGGCAAGCCAGGCCAACAGAATTGCCTGAACCGGCAGTCGCTTCCTTGAGGCTCCACCCTTCACCAACAAAAAGGGCAGCAACGAGGCATCGATAATCCGGCCCCAGCCCTGGTGGGATCGGCTCAAACGCCACAGCCCCCAATAGACCAGCAGGCAGGGTAATAGCGCCAGCAGCCACCAGGGCCGTAACAAATGAAGGTTGGCCAGGGCTTCCATCAGCGGCGCCTCGCCAACAGGGCGCGCAGCGCCAGCAGCAGGCTGATGGTAAAGGCCAGCGACAAGGGCCAGTGAAACAAGCTGGTTTGCGGGCGGTACGTCTCGGCCTCCAGATCAATTGGTTCGATCTGGTCGAGCAAGCGATAAATCTGTGCCAATTCGTCCGGATTGCGGGCGCGAAAGTAGCGGCCCCCGGTGGCCTGCGCGATTTGCCGCAGGGTCGCCTCATCCAGGTCGCGAGAGGGGTTGGTGGTGCGGCTGCCGAAGCTGGACCCGAAAATTCCGGGTAATTCCATCTCCTCGGCCCCGACGCCGATGGTATGGATACGAATGCCGCTGTCCGCGGCCATGCGCGCGGCCTCCAGTGGTGGCGCAGTGCCGGCGGTATTGGCGCCGTCGGTCAGCAGGATCAACACGCGGCTGTCTCCGGGGCGTTCTCGCAGGCGTTTGATTGCCAGGCCGATGGCATCGCCAATCGCGGTTTCATTCCCGGCGAAACCGATTTGCGCTTCCTGTAGAAAACGCCCGATGGTTCGCAGGTCGAAAGTCAGCGGTGCTTGCAAGTAGGCGCGGCTGCCGAACAGGATCAGCCCGAGCCGGTCGCCCCGGCGCCGCTGCACGAACTCCGCGAGCACGGATTTCACCGCGCTGAGCCGGTCTGCCGTAGCGTTGCCGACCCGCATATCCTGGGTCCGCATGCTGCCCGACAGGTCCACCGCCAGCAGCAGGTCGCGACCCTGTGCGGGCAGGGTTACCGGGTCGCCGTAGAGCATGGGCCGGGCGCTGGCAAGCAGCAGACAACACCAGATCAGGATCAGGGCAGTAAGTTCGAGCTTGCGGCTGCCGGCCGAGCGGCCCGGCAGTTCCTGTTGTAACTGCCGCCACTCTTCGAAGAATGGCGCCCGCAGCGCAGCCTGTTCGGATTTCGCTGTTGGCCACCAGCGATATACCAGCCACGGCAGCGGCAACAGCAGCAGGCTGGCGGGCCAGAGCAATTCAATCATGGCGCAGCTCCCGCCGCCGGGTCGCCCAGCGCAAAACCAGTGGGTTCGCCTCGGCGAGGTTTTCGCCGCTGGCTCACCCAGCGCAACGCCAGACGGTGGACCTCGGCAAGGTCCTCCCGGCCATGTTTCCCAATAACGTAGGGCCCGTAACTGAGCGGGCCGCCGCTGAACTTTCCTTCGGCGTCGAATTGCCGGTCGAGGAAATTGGTCCAGCGTTCCCCGCTCAGGGAGGCGGTGTCTTGCTCGGGAAAACGCAGCAGGGCAGTGCGTTTGAGGACTTCGTTGACCCCCTGAAGGTAGCCTTGACTATCACCGTCCCGCTGCCACAAATGGTAGAGCTGCAACAGCAGCCGCTTGCCCTCACGGCGAAAAACAGTGGCCAGGTAATAGCGCCGCAAGTAGTAGAGCAGCAGGGCCACAAGCAGCAGGGCCAACAGGACCAGCAACCACCAGCCAATGGCTGGGGGCCACCAGGAAATGGCTTGGGGCAGATGAATGTCGCGCAATTGCGCCAAGGGATCCTGGGTGTTCACCGAACCGCCCCCGGCAACTGGCGCGCGGAATACAAAGGCAGCAGTTGTTCGAGAGGCTCGCGCCGGGGGCTGAGGTCGATAACCGGAATACCCAGCCCGCCATAGTCACTGCGCAGCCGTTCCAGCCGCTGCAAATAGTCCTGGTGAAAGCGTTGACGCAACTGGCCGCGTCCGGTGAACAGGTCAGCGTCTGTGCTGCCGTCGGTTACCCGGTACACTCCGCTGTCAGGCAATTCGGCCTCCAGGGGGTCGGAGCAGTGCAGGGCGTTGATTTCGGTATGCCGGGACAACTGGTAGAGGCTGTCCTCGGCCCGGCCATCACTCGCGCCGCGGAAATCGCTGATGATGAAGATCGAACTGCCGGGTCTGGCGATGCGGCGCAGTTCCAATAGTGCATTGCTGAACGACTGTTCGCTGGCGGCGGTCTCCGCCGTGGGCAGCAACAGATTGCGCTGCGTCAACTGGTTGAGCAGTGACAGCAATGTGCGCCGGTGACGTTTTGGGCGTACTTCGCGGTGGCCGGCATCGCTGAACACCAGGCCGCCTACCCGATCACCCTGGTTCAGCCCGGCCCAGCCCAACAGCGCCGCCACATGGCAGGCCAGCACCGATTTGAAACAGCGGCGGCTGCCGAAGAACATGGCATTGCGCAGATCCGTGACGATCAATAGCGGACGCTCCCGTTCTTCACGAAAGATCTTGGTATGGGGTTCACCGGTACGGGCGGTGACTCGCCAGTCAATACCGCGAATATCGTCACCGGGTTGGTAGCTGCGCACCTCCTCGAAGTCTATACCCCGGCCCCGGAAGTTGGATTTGTTGGCGCCGCTGAGCAAGCTGCGGGCGCGATTGCGACGCCGCAGGTCCAACTGCCGCCCGCTGAAGCGCTGCTGAATCAACTCAGGCAGTTGGCAGTAGGCTCCCTTCATGGGGTCAGGCCTCCCATTTCCCATTGCAATGGTCCTGACAGTGTTTCATGCTACCGGCACGCACCTCAGTAGTTCAGCGATCGCGTCGTCGCTGCTGACTCCATTGGCCTCGGCCTCAAAGCTGAGGATAAGGCGGTGGCGCAGCACATCCGCCGCCACTGCCTGAACATCATCCGGGGACACGAAATCACTGCCGCGCAGCCAGGCGTGAGCGCGCGCGCAACGGTCCAGAGCGATGGTGGCGCGTGGACTGCCGCCGTACTCGAGCCACTGCTGCAAATCGCTGGAGTAGGGGCCTGGTTCACGAGTGCCCAGCACCAGTTCAACGATATAGCGTTCCACCGGTTCCGCCATGTACAGCTCCAGCACCGCCTGGCGGGCGCCGAAAATAGCCTCTTCGGGTACCGGTTCCGGCCCCGACAGCGGTCCGGGTTGGGCCTCTCTACGAGTCAGCCTGAGTATTTTCGCTTCGGCGTCGCGGTTCGGGTAACCCACATTCACGTGCAGCAGGAAGCGGTCCAATTGCGCCTCGGGCAGGGGGTAGGTACCCTCTTGCTCAATCGGGTTTTGCGTGGCCATCACCAGAAACAGCGGCGGCAACGGATAGGTCTCGCGGCCACTGCTGACCTGGCGTTCGGCCATGGCCTCAAGCAGCGCCGACTGCACCTTGGCGGGGGCGCGATTGATTTCGTCGGCCAGAATCAGGTTGTTGAAAATGGGCCCTTGCTGAAAGTGAAACTGTTCTTGCCGGGGTCGGTAGATTTCCGTCCCGGTAATATCGCCAGGCAACAAGTCCGGGGTGAATTGCAGGCGGTGGAAGCTGCCTTCGACACCCTCCGCCAGACACTTTATCGCCCGTGTCTTGGCCAGCCCCGGTGCGCCTTCCACCAGCAGATGGCCGTCCGAGAGCAGCGCCAGCAACAGGCGCTGAACCAGGTGTTCCTGGCCGATGATCTGCTCGCAGAGCCAGTCCCTCAATCCTTGTATGGCTGCTAGATGGGTATTCACAACACCTCCCTATTTTTCCTGTCTGCCCGCGGGCGCAGTATTCTACCCGCATAGACCGTGCCCGGCATCCTGAGTTCAGTGAACAGGATCTTCAACACATGTACACGCTTTGCGCAGGAGTTGTTCCCAGAGTTATGCACAGGGGTGATGAGCCAGTTTCCAGGTGAGTATTCCAATGTTGGTATGATGTTGAAATGAGCAAGCAGTTGCTGATTGTCTATCATTCGCAGAGCGGGACCACGGCCAGGCTGGCCGCAGCGGTGCGCCGCGGCGCTTTGCGCGAGCCGGATATCAAGCCTGTGTTCAGACGCGCCTGGGATGCGGGAATTGCCGAGTTATTGTCCTGTGATGCCCTGATACTGGGGTTTGCGGAAAACTCCGGGTCCGTGGCCGGGGCCATGAAGGACTTTCTGGATCGTTGTTACTACCCGGTTCAGCCTCACTCCCTGCACAAACCCTTCGCACTGTTTGTCAGCGCCGGTAATGACGGGCGCGGGGCGGTGGCGCAGGTGCAGCGCATCCTGCGGGGTTTCCCCCTTCGGGAAGTGGCCGAACCGGTGATCTGCAGAGGCTTGCCCGACAGTACAGCGCTACAGAATTGTGAAGAACTGGGTCACACACTGGCCGCGGGGCTCGCCTTCGGAATTTTTTAGCGTCGATTCATTGGGCATTCACTCTGATGCGACTCTACTCGTATGACACCTGGCCCGCATATTGCACCCTTCGGACCGCGCGTGCGCGGCCTCTACCGAGTCCGCCAGGCTCATGACATTCCCGGTATCCTTCGGACCGCGCGTGCGCGGCCTCTACAGGCGCCCATAATTTCCGTAGGGGCCCTGTGCCCGAAGGGTGCGCCATGGCGCACCCTTCGGGCACACGGCACGCGTCTAGACGTAAAATCCTGCGCGATCATCGTATCCACAGGTGCAAAATGTGGGCTAGGGCAGTTCCAGCAGTTGCTTACCCTGGTTTGCTCCGCTATACAGCCGTAGCAGGGTAGTCGGAATATTTTCGAAGCCCTGTTGGACGTCTGCCCGCCAGGCAATTTTTCCATCCCTCACCCACTCCCCGATTTCCGCCATGGCGGCTTGATATCGGTCCAGGAAGTCAAGGACGATAAATCCCTGCATCCTGATGCGCCGCCGTACCAGGGTCATCAGGTTGCGCGGCCCGGGGCCAGGTTCTGCGTCGTTGTAAGTGGAGATGGAGCCACACAGGGCAATCCGGCCAAAATCCGCCATTTGGTCGATAACCGCTTCCAGGGTGGCGCCGCCGACATTATCGAAGAAGACGTTAATAGCCACAGGGCATAGCTCCTGCAGGCGGCTGGCGACATCTTCCGAGCGGTAGTCGATAAGTTCATCGATACCGCAACTTTCCCGCAACCAGCGGCACTTCTCCTCGCCACCGGCAATACCGATGACCCGGCAATCTTTCAGCTTGGCGATCTGGGCTACCGCGGAGCCGGTTGCGCCGGCGGCGCCCGATACCACCACGGTGTCCCCCGGCTTGGGCTGGCCGATCTCAAGCAGACCGTAATAAGCGGTCAAGGTGGTGAAACCCATGACGCTCAAAGCCATCTCCGGGGTCATTCCCTGGGGCAGGGGCTCTGGCGGCATGGCGCTGCCGGGGCCGGCCACGCAATACTCCTGCCAGCCGGTCATGCCCCGCACCAGCGTACCCTCCGGCAGTTCCGGCGATTGCGACGCCACCACTTCACAGACCGAGGAGGCGCGCATGACCTCGCCAAGCTGCACCGGCGGCAGGTAACTGGGTTGGTCGATGATCCAGCCACGCATGGCCGGGTCGAAGCCCAGCATACGGGTTTTCAACAGCACCTCGCCGCGGCTGAAATCCGGGCGAGGCATGTCGCTGGCGACGAGTTCGAAATGTTCGGGGCCGACCATACCGCGAGGGCGCTGTTTGAGTAGCCACTGTCTGTTTTTGCTCATTTCCGGGTAATCCTTTGCTGAGATGATGTTGGAACGGCGAAAAAGCCGCATAGTATATATCACCGGCAAAGAGAGGCACTACACCACTGCTTTCTGGGGTGGTTTTCAGTCTTGCAGGGGTGGTTTTCAGTAAAGTTGCTCGATAAAGGCCCGGGCCGCATTACTGAGGCTGCGGCGGCGATGGTAGACGTAGCCAAGCTTCCGCTCAGGGTTGGCAATGGGAACCGGCAGGGCGATCAGTGAACCGTCCAGCATGGTGCGGGGCAGCAGGCTCCACCCCAGGCCGATAGAGGCCATCATGCGAATGGTTTCCAGGTAATTGGTAGACATTGCCACATTGAGCGAGAGTTTCTCACCATCGAAAATACTTTTGGCGATCTGTCCGGTGAACGTGTTCATACCGGGTAATATCACCGGATACTCACTCAGGGTCTTCAGACTCACCTGCCGCCGCCCGGCCAACGGGTGATCAGGAGAAGCGACAAAATCCAGGGGATCAGGCCAGACGCAGCGCGCCACCACGCTGTCATTCCCTTCCGGGGCGAGGGTCACTACGGCTAATTCAATCCTGCCCTGCAGTACCTGTTCACAGGCCTGCTCCGAGTCCATAAAGCCCACATCCAGCTCCACATTCGAGCAGGCCCGGCTGAAACGGCGAAGAACCGGAGGTAGACGGTGCAGACCGATATGGTGGCTGGTGCCGAGCAACAGCCGTCCGGAAATATCGCCGGACAGGTCGCGCACGGCCCGTTCAGCTTGTTGCAGGTCATCCAGGATGGCGCGGGCACGGGGCAAAAGCACTGCCCCGGCTTCGGTCAGACCGGCCTGTTTGCCGATGCGGTCGAACAACAGCTTGCCAAGCTTGCCCTCCAGGGCGGCGACGCGTTTGCTCACCGCGGGCTGGGTGAGATGCAGTTTCCCCGCGGCGAGAGAAAATGATTTTTCTTCGGCGACCATGACAAAGGCCCGCAAATTGTGAGTTTCCATGGCTACAGTCACAATGAGTAGTTACCAGGAAAACTATTCTATACAAGAATGAATATAATAAAAAATATGAATTTGTTTTATTGAAATGAGGGCACTACACTTCCTGTCCTGAACATCAAGAGTCGCGGCACGGAGACTTCAGCACGGCCCGCGAGGTGTGAACATGGCCAGAACACTGTACGACAAACTTTGGGACAACCACCTGGTGCAGCAGCGCGAGGATGGCAGCGCTCTCATTTATATAGACCGCCACCTGTTGCACGAAGTGACCTCTCCCCAGGCCTTCGCCGGCCTGCGTGCGGCTGAGCGCAAGCCTTGGCGGCGGGATGCCAACCTGGCGACACCGGATCACAATGTGCCCACGGAACAGGGCGAACGCAGCGCCGGCGTGGCCGGCATCAAGGACCCGATTTCCCGTTTGCAGGTGCAGACCCTGGATGACAACTGCCGCGATTTCGACATTGTCGAATTTGAAATCAACGACCGGTGGCAGGGTATCGTGCATGTTATCGGCCCCGAGCTCGGCGTGACATTGCCCGGCATGACGGTAGTCTGCGGCGACTCCCATACCGCTACCAATGGCGCCCTGGGGGCACTGGCGCAGGGCATCGGAACCTCCGAGGTCGAACACGTGCTGGCGACACAATGTCTGCTGCAGTCCAGAATGAAGAACATGCTGGTGCGTGTCGACGGCGCGCTGCGCGCGGGAGTGACTCCAAAAGACCTGATACTGGCCGTGATCGGCGCCATCGGCACTGCCGGGGGCAGCGGCTATGCCATCGAATTCGGCGGCCAGGTCCTGCGCGACATGAGCATGGAAGGCCGGATGAAGGTCTGCAATATGGCCATAGACGCGGGCGCTCTGGGCGGCATGGTGGCGGTCGACGACACCACGCTGGACTACGTGAAGGGCAAGCCGTGGGCGCCGCGGGGCAGAATGTGGGAATTGGCCGAATCGGCCTGGCGCGATCTGCACAGTGATGCGGGCGCCCATTTCGATGCGCTGGTGGAGTTGCGCGGCGAGGAAATCAAACCCCAGGTCACCTGGGGCACTTCACCGGAGATGGTGC
>JAPOQD010000201.1 GCA_026710905.1 Halieaceae bacterium | reverse complement strand
TCAATTCGTCGCTGCCAAAGGTTTGCTGGCGGGGTATCAGCAGATGGTGACCGGCTGATATCCCGCCGGTCTCAGCGGCTGCAGGCCCGGGAGGTTCGGACCGCCAGCTATCCAGTAGCCGCACCCCGCCGCCGCCACCGCGCAACGGCCCGCCCACATCGCTCTGAAATTTGTGAATGGACTGGTTCGAGTTCCAGCCCGGCGACCAGACGAAGGGTAACAGCGCACCCGGCTGCTCGCCGGAGCTGCCCTCCATGGTGTAGGCAAGGGCGGATTCCCTGTCCTCAAGCTGTTTCGGCTCATGCACTGAAACATCCGCCAGTACGGCGGTGCGGCCACTGTAGCGGTGCGGCTGCCTGGGAACCTTGAGACCGCTATTGCGCCAGTCGCGGTCCGGGGCGCAGGCGGTGATGTCCGCCAGCAGCGGGTGAGCAGTAGCGCAGCGCCGGCAAATTTCATCAAACGACGCTACTTCTCCGCTGAGTTCCGCCAACCATTGCCAGCCGGGGCGGCGCTGTTCAGCGGGCGCATGCACCGGAAAATAACGTTGGGCGCGGCCTTCGCTGCTGACCAGGGTACCCTCCACCTCGGTGAACGCCGCGGCCGGCAGCACCCAGTCACACAGTTCCAGGGTTTGGTTTTCCAGGCAATCCATGCCGATACAGCAGTCGATATTCTGCAACAACTCGCGAACCTGCCCGGCGGGAGCACGCCGGAACAAGTCGTTTTCAAGAATCAGCAGTGTGTCGATTTCGCCGTTGCGGGCCCGCTCCCCGAGTTCAGACAATGACAATGCGCCCGGCCCGGCCAGCATGGCGGCGCCCAAGCTGTTACATTCGGGCAGGCAATAGCTGAGCATGGCGGCCTTGCCCTGTTGGCAAAGTGCCTGGGCTATCCCCGCCGCGGCATCGATCAGAGCTTCGCCGCCACTGACCCCACAGATCACCAGGGGCCGTTCCGCCGAGCACAGGTCGGCGGCAATTTGCGCGGCCCGCGGCTCAGCGTTGCCGGGCTCGCTCACCGCGGCAATACAAGCTTCGGCCAGTTGCACCTGCTGTGCGGGGGCCAGGTTGCTATTGCTGGCGGCGATATCCGCCAGGCCGGTGTCGAAGCCGGCCACAATATGCAGGGGGCTGCGCTGCTCCTGGGCGAGGTTGCGGATGGCTGCGTCCTGCCAGGGCTTGAGACCTGCTTCCGCAGCCATCCGGTAGGCGAGATTCCGCACCGACTGGCGTAGCGACAGTGCCATGCGCGGTGCGATATGAGTGATGTCTTCACCCAGTACCAGTATCGCGTCAGCGCTCTCCACCTCGGCCAGGGAGGGATTATGGGCCGGGCTGGAGCCAAGGTGGGCCAGGATACGCTGCGCTTTTGCCTGTTCCGGGTCCGCCATGCCGGTACAGAAATTATCCGGCCCAACCAGTTCCCGCAGCTGGAAATTGGATTCGATACTGGCGCGGGGGGAGCCGATACCCGCCAGTTTGCCGGAGCCCAGGCGGGAGCCGGCTTCGGCCAGGGCAGCGGCGGTGTCCACTGCGCGAAAGCTGCCGTCCGGCTGCCGCCGGGCCGCATAGTCCAGGCGGGTTTCCCGGTTGACGAAGGCGCCGCCAAAGCGGCCCCGATCACATAGAAAGTAACCGTTCACTTCTTGGTTGAATCGATTATGAATGCGCTTCAACTTGCCGTAGCGCTCTCCGGGCAGGGTATTGCAGCCCAGCGCGCAGCCGGCGCAGACAGACGGCGCCGATTGCAGGTCCCACTTGCGGGTGTACTCATGCACCAGCGACTTATCGGTAAATACCCCCGTGGGACAAACCTCTACCAGGTTGCCGGCAAACTCGCTCTGCAGCAGCCCCTCCTGGTGGCGGCCAAAGTAGATATGGTCGCGGGCGGCCAGCTCAGCCAGGTCCGTCCCACCGGCGTAGTCCCGATAATAGCGGGTACAGCGATAGCAGGTGATACAGCGATTCATCTCGTGGTGAATCAGCGGCCCCAGGTACTGGTTGCGGTGCGTGTTCTTGCGTCCACGATAATGACGGTCGCGGTGCCCGACCATGACCGTCATGTCCTGCAGATGGCACTCCCCCCCCTCGGCGCAAACCGGACAGTCGTGGGGGTGGTTCAGCATCAGCGACTCGACAATCGCCTTGCGGAAACTGCTGGCCTGGTCTCCACCCAGAGAAAAAACAGCGCCATTGCTAACCGGGGTCATGCATCCCATGACCACCCTGCCGTGGGCATCTTCCTCGCGCTGGTATTGCACCAGTGCGCACTGCCGGCAGGCGCCGACCGAACCCAGGGCCGGGTGCCAACAGAAATAGGGCAGGTCCAGACCCAGATTGAGGCAGGTCTCCAACAGGTTCGCTCCCTCTTCCGCCCGATATTCGATACCGTCAATCTTGATTTTTACCATGCTCAATGCGGCTCCCCATAGGGACAGCGCCCATCGTCAATGTGTTTTTCGAAGTCCTCACGGAAATAGTGCAGCGCACTTTGCAACGGCTCCATGGCGCCCGGCGCCAGGGCGCAATGGGTATTGCCGATGGCGCCGATAAAACTCACCTGGCGCTCCAGGGTTTCCAGATCTTCGGGGCGGCCGCGCCCGTTTTCAATGTCCTCCAATACCTGCCCGGACCAGGGTAGACCGTCGCGGCAGGGCGTACAGAAGCCGCAGGATTCCTGGGCGAAAAAATCGATCAGGTTCTTGACAAAGGCGACCGGGCAAGTGCGGTCGTCGAGGATGATGATGGTGCCCGTACCCATGCGCGAACCGGCCTTGCCGATAGCGGAATAATCCATAGGCAGGTCCAGATGTTCCGGCACCAGGAAATCGGTGGAGCCGCCGCCCGGCAGCAAGCCGCGCAAGGCGTAGCCATCTTCCATGCCCCCGGCCCGGTGTTCAAGAATTTCCCGGATCGGGGTGCCCATGGGTAGTTCCCAGCACCCCGGGTTCCTGACCCTGCCGCTGACGCCGTACAGTTTGGTGCCGGCATCCTCACTCACGCCCAGGCCGATGAACCATTGGGCGCCGTGCTCGATAATGTGAGGGATATTGCACAGGGTTTCCACGTTGTTGACGATGGTGGGCCTTCCCCACAGACCGCTGACTTGCGGAAAGGGCGGTTTGGCGCGCGGATTGGCGCGTTTGCCCTCCAGGGCGGAGATCAGCGCGGTCTCTTCGCCACAGATATAGCGGCCGGCGCTGACGTGTACATACAGATCCAGGCTGAAATCGCTGCCCAGAATATTTTTGCCCAGGTAGCCCTTGCGATGGCAATCTGCGATGGCCTGGTTCAGGCGCTCGGTGGCGAGCAGGTACTCCGGCCGGATAAAAATATAGGCGATGTCCGCCTGCAGCGTGTAGGCAGCCAGAATCATGCCTTCAACCAGTTGGTGCGGGTCGCACTCCAGCAGCAATCTATCCTTGAAGGCGCCGGGTTCCATTTCGTCGGCATTACAGATCAGGTATTTGTGTCCGGGGCTGGCGTTCTCGCCCATGGGCACAAAGCTCCACTTCATCCCGGTCGGAAAACCGGCGCCGCCGCGCCCACGCAGGTGGGAGTCCACCACGGTCTGCAGGCAATCCGCCGGCGGCATGCCGGGAATCGCCTTGCGCAGCGCCTGATAGCCGCCGTTCTGCTCATAAGCCTGTAAATCCGTTGGCCGGCGGTCCGCGTGGATGTTGCGAGTCAAGGGCAACTGAACCGTCATGACCGGAATACCTCATCGAGGGTCTGTTCGGCAAGGTTCTCGTACAAGTCATCTCCCACCATCATCACCGGCGCCTTGTCGCAAGCGCCCAGGCAACTGATAGGTAAAAAGGTGTAGCGCTGGTCCGGTGTGGTTTCGGCGAGCCCGATTCCGAGTTTTTCGGTGATGCGCCGCTGCAACTTGTCGCAGCCCTTCATCCAGCAGGTCACGCTGTTGCACAACAGAATAACCTTCTCTCCGACCGGCCGGCGAAAAATCAGCGTGTAAAACGTGGCGATGCCATCCAGTTCGTCCGCCGACATTTCCAGGTGGCGGGCAATCGCCTGCAGACTTTCGTCGGAAACCCAGCCGCGATGCCGCTGCACAATCCTCATGGCGTCGATGGCTGCGGCGGAGCGATAGGGTACATGCGCCAGTTCCGCATCAATCTCGGACAACTCCAGTTCGGTCAGCACGGGAATCCGTTCGTTATTCATGCTCAACGGTCCACATCCGCCATGACAAAGTCGATGCTGGCAATAATGGCGATCAGGTCGGGGATCATCAGCCCCCGGGAAATCAACGGTATCTGTTGAAGCGCCGGGAAAGAAGGCGTACGGATGCGGGTACGGTAGGAGGTGGTGCCGCCGTCGCTGACCAGGTGGTAGTTGTTCAGCCCCTTGGTAGCTTCGATCAGTACCGAGGCTTCGCCGGCGGGAATCACCGGCCCCCAACTGACATTGAGAAAGTGGTGAATCAGCGTTTCGATATCCTGCAAAGTAGCTTCCCTGGGTGGGGGCGTGGTCAGTTTGTGCTCGGATTTGAAGGGCCCCTCCGGCATGTTTTCCAGACACTGGCGGATAATGCGCAGGCTCTGGCGCATTTCCTCAATGCGCACCACTGCCCGGTCGTAGCTATCGCCGTTATTGGCCAGAGGCACCTCGAACTCGAATTGATCATAGCCACCGTAGGGCCGGTCGCGGCGCAGGTCGAAATCGACGCCGGTGGCGCGCAGTGAAGGGCCGGTAATGCCCCAGTCGATGGCTTCCTGCGGGGTATAGCGGCCGATTCCCAGGGTGCGCTGCTTGAGCACACTGTTCTGCATGGCCATCTTGTCGTAGTGGTCCAGCCGGGCCGGCAGGAAGTCAACGAACTCGCGCACCATTTTGTCCCAGCCCTCGGGCAGGTCCTGGCAGACGCCGCCGATGCGGAACCAGGCGGGATGCATGCGCCCCCCGGTGATGGCCTCGACGATGCCGAACAGCCGCTCGCGGTCGGCAAACATGTAGAACACCGGAGACATCTGGCCCACGTCCTGGGCAAAGGTGCCGTAGAACACCAGGTGGCTGGAAATGCGGAACAACTCCGCCAGCATGATGCGGATCACCTTGGCGCGGGGGGGAACCTCAATGCCGGCCAGTGTTTCCACCGCCTGCACATAGGCGAGATTGTTCATGCCCCCGCCGAGGTAATCGATGCCGTCGGTATAGGGGATATAGGAATGCCAGGTCTGCCGTTCGCCCATCTTTTCCGCACCACGATGGTGGTAGCCGATATCGGGCACCGCATCCACCACCACTTCCCCGTCCAGTTGCAGCGCGATACGAAACACCCCGTGCACGCTGGGGTGGTTCGGCCCCAGGTTGAGGAACATGAACTCGCTGTTATCGCCGGCTTTTTCCATGCCCCATTCTTCCGGGCGAAAACGCAGCGCCTCCTGTTCAAATTCCTGGCGTTCTTCGCTGAGGCTGTAGGGCTCCATCTCGGTGGCCCGGGCCGGATGTTCCTTGCGCAGGGCGTGTCCCTCCCAGGTGGGGGGCAACAGGATGCGGCGCAGATTGGGATGGCCGCTGAAGCGAATGCCGAACATGTCCCAGGCTTCCCGCTCGTACCAGTCGGCATTGGGCCAGAGGCCGATGATCGTGGGCGCTTCCGCAGGTTCAATGATGGCCAGCTTGAGGCGGAACTCCGCCACCGGCTGCAGGCTCAGCAGGTGGTACACCACGCTGAAATCCGCCTGCGGCTGGCCGCCGCGGTGGCTGCGCAGTCTTTCATCGATGCCGAACAGGTCGTAGAGCATGGGGTAGTGCGGTTTCAGGTAAGCAAGTATCTCCAGCAATTGGCCGGCGGCCACCCACAGCGTCGGAATATGGTCAGCGGTGGGCTGGGCCACAAACGCATCGGCGCCGAAGCGGGCGTATAAATCGTCCACCACAGTAGAGTTCTCTGTAGTCTGAGCGCTGAGCATTAAAAATCCTGATTGTGAATTTCCGCCAGGTTTCCTACACCTGCTCCGGGTCCCTCAACTCACGGGTCCGGTTGCGCTGCTGTTGCAGACGGTCCCGCTGGCTGGGCATTTCTGCCTTGATAACCCGCTGGTCACCCACCACCCAACTGAGTGGCCTCCGTTCCTGTTCTATTGCATCCTGCAACATCATCAGCCCCTGCATCAGCGCTTCCGGGCGCGGTGGGCAACCCGGAACATACACATCGACCGGAATAAACTTGTCCACTCCCTGCACAACACTGTAAATGTCGTACATACCGCCGGAGTTGGCGCAACTGCCCATGGAGATAATCCAGCGAGGTTCCAGCAACTGGTCGTAAAGGTGTTGCACTACAGGCGCCATCTTGCGAAAACAGGTGCCGGAGATCACCATCAGGTCGGCCTGGCGGGGGGTGGCCCGAATCACTTCCGAGCCAAAGCGGGCGATGTCATGACGGCTGGTGAACGAGGTGGCCATTTCCACGTAGCAGCAGGACAGTCCAAAATTGAAGGGCCAAAGCGAGTGCGCCCGCCCCCAGGCGACAAGGTCTTCCAGCCTAGCGAAGAACACATTGCGCTGCACCTGTTCCTCGACCCCGGCGCCACCCGGCGCACTGGCGATGACATCTTCCGGCTTGCTAAGGCTCCACTCCATTAGCGGGGCTCCTCGGGCAGGCCGACTCGCGTCTTGACGCCCCACTCCAGGGCGCCTGAACGCCACTCGTAAACCAACGCCACCCCGAGCACCACTATGAATACCAGGATGGCGAAATAGCCCTGCCAGCCGAGTTCAAAAAAGGCGATGGCCCAGGCGAAGATGAAAACGGTTTCCAGGTCGAAAATGACAAAGAAAATTGCGATAAGGTAAAACTCGACCGACAGTTGAATCTGTGAATTGCCCACGGCCACCACCCCGGACTCGAAGGGCATGTCGGTAGCCTTGTTGGAGCGCCGCTGCCCCAGCACATAGGACAGGCCCAGCATGGTCAGCACCAGCAGGAGCACGGCGCCAAAGTAGACAAGCAGCGGCAACAGGCTGGCAGTGGTGGCGGTGTTCAAGGCCGGGTATTCCCCTGGGTCTGTTGTGGCAACCGGAACAGCTCACACACAGAGGCCTGCCGCATCGAGTTCGCCGACGACTCCTGTGTTCGCACCATCTACTCCAGCACCGGATTATCTGAGGGATTTTCGGCCGTCATTGACGGCGGGCGAGACTCTAAACCGGTTGTGCGGGAAACGCAAATTGAAGACGTATCCGACCGGCAATTTTCACCAATTTTCCGCAGCTTTTATAAAACTTGCCGTTCGGGAAAATGGGAAGGCCAGTATCGCCAGCGGGCGCTTGCCGCGGCAGGCTGCTTCAGAAACTGAAACTGCCGCTGCGGGATTCAGAATAACCCGTTTCCGTATACCTCGAAGTGTAGGTACCACTGGTAGGCGTAAGAAACGTCAACATGGAAACCGATCTTCCGTTGAAGTCGCCATCGTAGGTGAGTTCAAGCGTCGCCGTGTTCATGCCGGTGCGGCGATAGGTATAGGACCCGGTGAAGGTTCCTTCAGTCCCGGTTTCCGTAAATCTGCTGGTGGTAAATGTATAACTTTCCGCGCCAAAAACCCGAATTGTGCGACCGGCGGCCAAGCTGGCGAAGGCCGCCTGATCCGCCGGCGCGAAATTCTCCACCGGTTCCGGGGTTGTTCCGCCGGAAAACATTTCCAGCAAATCGGGCATCCGGTCCAGGGCAGCGGTAACGGAAGCCTCGGTGCTGTCCACCTCGGCGAGCCACAATTTGGCATCGTCTATCTGGAATTCGCCGTATGGCGCACCAGCCTCCACGTAGGCTTCGCTGAAGGCGTTCGCCGCCCGCAACTTGTTGGTTTTGACGGTATTATCCCGGCCTTCGGGTTTCTCATTGGTGCCATCGGCCACATTCAGTGCGATCGTAGCCAGGGTAAATCTCCCCTCCCGGATGCCGTTGACATAAAAATTCAGGCCCCCGCTATCGGCATTCTTGCCCAGCAATTGCAGGAAGATGTTGTCGACCAGTTCCTCGTCATCCAAATCGCCGAAGCGCTCCGTAAATTCCATCGAATTACCGAAGGAATCGATAATTTCCTTCAGTATGCCATTGACTTCCTCCAGCTTTCCCGCCCAGAAGTCGAGACCGCCGGCATCGCCCGGGCGCCCGTAATAGGCCACATACATGATCTGCACCTGGTCCCGGTAGCTGAGTTCCGGTTCTGGTTCAGGGTCCGGCCCCCCGCTGGAACTGATCGTGAAGGTATTGCTGCTGGTATAAACCCCGGCCACGCCATCAATGGTGATTTCGGCGACTATGCGGTATTCACCGGGTATCGGGAACCTCGGTCCAAGGGCTGCCGGCATCCACCCTGGTCTGCCACCAGGACTCCCCGGTTCTATAGTTGACGCCATTGAAGTTTGCACCTTCGCTGATATAGCAGTTCCCAACACTACCGAAGATAAAGATGATTCTGCCCGGCTCAACTCTGAGGACATCCAGCTTTTCATAATCACCGGTCTGCGCAAAGCTTCCCTGGCACCAGAAAATACCCATCAGCAGCGCAAGACTCAGCGAATTAAACAACTTGAAAATTTTCATTATTGATCACTCCGAAATTGAGTGGCGGGGAACTTCTTCCATTCGGTGGAAGCTACGGGTGTTTGCTACCACGGAAGTGGAATGGTATCACCTTTCAAGAATACCGCAGACAAACGCAAGGGGTCGCACATGTGCGACCCGCAAACCGACGGTGCGGAAATGACCGGCGGCGGGCCATGTGCCCGGAGGGTGATCAGCCATGTTTTCCGATGGAGGAAACTCTACCGTCAATTATGTGGAATTCGAGTGCCTATCAACATTTCCAGCAATCCCCACACTTGGATAATTAAGGAAACATATGTATTGCTTTTTTCGAAAATAGAAACTAATGTATTTCTATTGGGTGTAAAGCTACCTATAGGTTTCGTCATGAAATCACTATTGGATCAACTCAAAAAGCGCCGTTTACAATTCGGGCTGAAACAGCACGATATGCTGTTGCGAGCCGGGATATCCCGCCAGCAGTATCAGCGTCTGGAATCCAAAGGCAACCCAAGGCTGGATACCCTTGAACTCATCGCCAAGAGTCTCAATAGCGAAATCCTGCTGATCCCCAAGGAGAAACTGAATGCTGTCAAGGCCGTATTGGAAAGCGGGATTCCCGGCAAGGAATCATCCACCAAAGAGAACATGCGCTGGTCCGATGACCCTTGGAAAGACTTGTTGGGGGATGACGAATGAGCGGGGAAAGTGGCGATGAGGTCAATGTACTTCAACTGACACTCCACGGCAGACTGGTCGGCCACCTGGCGGGCTTCAACAATGGCCGCAACGCGCTGAGCTTTGCGGATGAGTTCAGCGGCGACTCTGGCCGCCCTACATTCAGCCTGATTACTCATCCTGATTTTCAGCGTTCCAAAAAATTAATGTCCGAGCCGTGGGCAAGAAACCAAAGACTGCATCCCATCCTATCCAACCTGTTACCGGAAGGTTCTCTGCGAGAACTGATAGCACAAGGACTGAAAGTCCATGTCGACAACGAGTTTCACATCTTCTCTCATCTGGGTGAAGACTTGCCTGGCGCATTGGTCGCAGTACCTATGGAACCTGATGAAGTGCCTGACAGCGTTTTAAGCACACACGGAAAAGCGAAGGCAGTTAACTTTTTCAAAGGCTCCCGGAAGCACAAGTTTTCATTGGCTGGCGTACAAATGAAGTTTTCCATGAAGGAAAAAGATGGGCGCTACCAGCTGTCAAAGGGCGATACCCTGGGCGACTGGATCATCAAAACGCCGTCCACCAAGTACAGGAATGTGCCTCTCAACGAATACACGGCGATGTCATTGGCGTCCGCGGCTGGTATCGATATTCCTGAAATCGAACTGGTCGATCTGGACAAACTCGACAATCTGCCGCAAATCAACTTACCCGATGAGAGGCAGGCCTTTGCGATCAAGCGTTTTGATCGCGGCGGCAAAGAACGTATTCACATGGAGGACTTTGCGCAGATACTGGTGAAATACCCTCACGAAAAATATAAGACCGCGAACTACGAACAAATAGCTAAAGTGATTTACGAGTATTCCGGCGATGGCCTGGCCGACGCCCAGCAACTTGCCCGCAGGTTACTGGTTAACATACTGCTCGCCAATGGCGACGCTCATCTCAAGAACTGGAGCTTGCTGTATCATGATCAGGTAACACCCCGGCTATCTCCCGCCTACGACATCGTGACAACGAATGTCTATATCGAGGGCGAAACAAAATACGCGCTTAACCTTGGAAAAACGAAGGAATGGTACGCAGTGACTACAGCCAACTTTCAGTCCTGGGCCAATAGTGCGGGGGTCCCATGGCGGGCCATCAAGCCTCATCTCGACGATGTGATGGAAAAGGCCCGCTCGTTATGGCCGGATGCTTTAAGGGAGTTGCCGATGGAAAAGGCGCACAAGAAAAAGTTGAGAGAACACTGGAGCGGGCTGCAAAAGGACTTCAAGGTCGATTCAGCGTAGCGCCTCCGCTGTTATCCTGGTGGGCAGCGTACGCGACAACCATCATTTCCAAACCTTGCTGCCAGTGAGAAGGAGGTGGGTGTCCTTTATTCGTTTTTTTGGACATAAATTGTACAACTGTCAGGCAGTCCAGAAAGTTAAGAAATACAAATGGATGTACTAATCCGATATCCTTGCCGTGACTACCATCCCACTCTAGAGGAGACCGGCAAATGCTCGGTGAGATCCGTATACAGACAGTTGCATTGCTGATGATCGCCATCGCCTTGCACGGGCCTAGGGTATACGCCGAAGAGCCTGAAGGTCACGCCGACACGCAAACCACTCACCAGCGCACCGAGGCCGGCCACTCCCACGCACATACGCCTGGGGGCCGCACGCCCACTGGCTCTCGGCATGCACATACTCCGCAAGGCTATGATCTTGTGGAGGAGATCATCGTTACAGCCGACCCGTTGGGAGACGTCGATTCCCATCTGATGATGCCCGTCAAGGTCCTGGGAAAGGATGAGTTGGAAACCCGGAGTATCCGAAATATCGGGGAAGCGGTTGCCAATGAACTGGGTGTGAGTACCAGTGACTTCGGCACGGCTGTGGGGCGCCCGGTCATCCGCGGTCTGGCCGGTTCACGGGTAGGCATACTCGAGAACGGCACCAGTACCATGGATGTGTCGAATATAGGCGCTGACCATGCAGTTCCTACAGAACCGGCATCCGCCCGCCAGATCGAGATTTTTCGTGGTCCCGCGACACTGCTTTTCGGCAGTGGGGCAAGCGGTGGCGTAATCAATGTCGTCAATGATCGCATCCTTAACTATGTTCCGAAAACCCTGGAAGGTGAAATATCAATTCAATACGAAACCGTTTCCGAAGGTGTGAACGGCGCCGGGAGCTTCAATGTCGGTACGGGTAATTTAGCCTTTCATCTCGACGCCATGAAGCGCGATGCCGACAGTTATAAAATTCCCGGATATGCCGCCTTGAACAGGGACCCTGAAGAGGAGATGGAGAAAGGTGTCCTGGAGAACAGCCAGATTGAATCGGAAAACCTGGCCCTCGGGGCATCCTGGATTGGTGAGCGCGCATTCATCGGTTTTGCCGTAAGCCGTCTTGAGAGTGACTACGGCATAGTGGGAGGCCATCACCATAATGGTGAAGACGACCATAATGGTGAAGACGACCATGCGGGTGAAGACGACCATGCGGGTGAAGGTCACCAGGAAGGGGAAGATGACCATGCGGACGAAGGCCATGATCTGGAGGGAGGCGACCCCTGGATAGATCTGGGCGTAACCCGCTACGACCTTGAAGCGTCGTTATACGAGCCTTTTGCCGCCATACACCATATCAGGACGCGCTGGACTTATACCGATTATAAGCATCACGAAGTGGAAGAAGACGGCGATGTGGCAGTAACGTTTGTCAATAAGGAAGCGGGAGGCCGTGTCGAGATTGTGCATCATCCCCTGGCAGGATGGCAGGGGGCTTTCGGGGTCCAGTACCACTACAAGGATTTTTCAGCAGTCGGTGTAGAGGAATTTGTCTTGCCTTCAGAACTTGAGTCCACCGCCGCGTTCCTGCTGGAAAAAAACGACTTCGGAAAGTGGCATACGGAATTCGGCGTCAGGTACGAAAAACAGAAAACCAGTTCGGATGCCGGCCGGAACACGAATCATGACCTGTTCAGCCTCTCTGGCGGTTTGAACTGGAGTTATCAGGAAGGTTATGAACTGGGTCTGATCGTTGCCCATGCAGAACGCGCCCCATCACTTGAGGAATTATATTCTGAAGGTCCGCATCTCGCGACAATTACCTATGAATTCGGCGATTCCGAACTGGGCAAGGAAACGTCCACCAATATTGATTTTTACTGGCGCAAGACGACAGGCACACTCACGCTGACCGCCAATTTATTCCATAACCGGATCAGTGATTTCATATTTCTGAAGGAACAGGACTTGAACGGGGATGGCATTCCAGACTGGGTGCACGATGATTTTACCGGTGACCCTGAAGATATCCTGCATCCTGGAGTGGCCGGCACACATCTGCTGGTAGCTCAAGTACAGGAAAAAGCGGATTTCATGGGTTTTGAACTGGAAGGTGTATTGCATGCCCTGCACGGTGAATACGGCGCCCTGGATGTGCGGCTGTGGGCGGACTACGTGGAAGGAGAACGTAGCGATAATGTCAATCTGCCGCGCATAACGCCTTGGCGTTATGGCGCCGGAATGACATATTTTAAAAACCCCTGGTATGCGTCAGTAAACTTTACCCGCGTGAACAAACAGAATGACACCGCGCCGTTTGAATCCTCAACCCGAGGCTACGACGATCTGAACCTCTATGCCAGCTACCGCATCAGTCGTGGGGACTATGACGTCACCCTGTTTGCCAGTGCCAGCAACTTGTTGGATGAGGAAAAACGCAGGCATACTTCCTTTGTCAAAGATCTGGCGCCCATGCCGGGACGTTCTGGCACCTTCGGCGTACGCGTCTCATTTTAAACATTCCCAAAGCGGGACAAGAGAGTAACCATGCGAGTCGATATTCATTCAGACAATATCTGCCCCTGGTGCTTTATCGGCAAGAGGCATTTTGACCGGGCTGTACGCGAACTGGGCCTTGAGGATGAGACCAGGGAAAAAAGGGGTCCAAAAAAAGGGGTCAGAGCCCTTTAATCCAATCCCAGGTGAAAGGCCCCGCCGAGTAACCGAAGGGATTAAAGGGCTCTGACCCCTTTTTTCTTTCGGCTGATGCGGCCACATTGAACGATTCCGGCTTGATTCCAGGTTGCCACAGGGTGGAAATGGTAAGCTTGTACAGCAACTGAATACAGACAGCGGATCCGATTCATGCATCTACGCCTGTTGCGGCACGCAAAATCCGATTGGGGCAATGCCGCCCAGGCTGACCGTGAGCGCGGTCTTAATACGCGCGGGCACCGGGCGGCCCCGAACATGGGCCGGGCGTTATCGCGGCGATTGGCGCCCCAGACCATACATGTCAGCCCGGCGCAGCGGGCGCAATTGACCCTGGCCGGTCTGTGCGAAGGCTGGCCCGAAATGGCCGCCGTCCCGCACCTCACCACGGAAAACCTGTACAGCTTTTCCTACCGGGATCTGGTGGATTGGATTGTGAAGCAACCGGGAGCGCAGGACCTGTTCCTGGTCGGACACAACCCCGCCTTTACCGATCTCATCAACTGGTGCTGCGCCGACAATGTGATCAGCCACCTCCCCACTGCGGGTTACGCGGAGCTTGTGGTTACTATCGAGCAGTGGAGCGCGCTTGAACCGGGCTGCGGGGAACTGGTATACAGCTTGTTCCCCCGAGAGTTACAGGAACCTCAATGACCGCCAACGCAGACCTGCGCATAATCCCCACCAGGGAAAAAATGAATCGCCAGACAGGTGAACGGCTGCTGGGGAAACTTCAGCATCAGTTAGTGGCATTCCAGCAGACCATATTCAAGCACGGCCATCGTGTCGTGCTGGTGTTCGAGGGCGCCGATGCCTCGGGCAAGGGCGGCGTGATTACCCGCCTGACCGGAAAGCTGGACCCACGCGGTTACCGGGTCTATTCCATCGGCCCGCCCAGCGCCGAGGAACTGGCGCATCATTATCTGCAGCGTTTCTGGCCCTGCTTTCCGGGCAGCGGAGAAATAGCGATTTTCGACCGCTCGTGGTACGGGCGGGTGTTGGTGGAAAGGGTCGACCAATTGACTCCAGAAGCCCGGTGGCGGCAGGCCTACGGGGAAATCAACGAGTTGGAAAGGTGCCTGGTGGATGATGGCGTCTTGCTGCTCAAGTTTTTTCTGCACATCGGTCAAAAGGAACAAAAACAACGGCTGCTTGAGCGTATGCGCAAGCCTCACAAGCGCTGGAAAATCACGCCCTCGGACCTGGACGCCTATGAAAAGTTTGAGGCCTACATCGATGCCTGGAACGATATGCTGGAACTGACCAATACCGAATTCTCTCCCTGGTTTGTCATCCCCGCCGATAACAAATATGCCGCCCGGGTTGCGGTGCTGCAATGGCTGATCGCCATGTTGTCGGAAAAGGCGCCCCCCTACGGGCAGAAGCTGAACCCGGAAGTGCTGAAGCGGGCCCGCGCCCTGTTCGGAGAGGAGATTCCTGATTAACCCCCATATCTCACCAACCTCCTGCTGTGGCCGCCGCATCACTCGCCGTGGCGGGGCGTACTCCTCCAAGCCGCTTCGACATAGTGTCAACTATGCCTTCAGCGTCTTTCCGTCCGTGCGCCCCGCCACAGCGGCGCTGCAACGC
>JAPOQD010000119.1 GCA_026710905.1 Halieaceae bacterium | reverse complement strand
GCGCGAGACCACATAAAGGCGCGCTTCAAGTCGGGATTGAGCAAGAAGGTTGTGGCTGCTCTTAGGGGAACGAGTCAGCCCGCCGTGGCTCGCCTGGAAAGTGGGCGCAAGCCATCCCTGAGGTCGCTGGAGCGCTATGCCGAGGCGGTTGGCGTGAAGGTCGAGATACACCTCGTCGGTGGTTGATTTTGGCGTAGTCCTGAGAAGTGCTACCTTCGCGCACGATTTTTACCAGGGAAAGTACTGATGGCTATCGACAGGTTGTATTCACTGGACCAAATTTTTCGGAGCCACCGGTACCCGGTCCCAACTGCTGTTTTGATGGAAAAACTCGGCTGCTCACGCTCGACCTTGCATCGAACCATTGAGCATCTGCGCGACTTCATGAACGCGCCGATCATCAACGAACGCGGCCGCGGCTACTATTACGACCGCAAAGCCGAGGCGTTTGAATTACCCGGAATCTGGTTTCGCGCCGACGAACTGGAGGCATTGTTGGTGATGGACCATCTCCTGAACCATGTGCAACCAGGCCTGTTGAGTCAGCACATCACGCCACTGCGGGAACGATTGAAGGGGCTTCTCGCCGCGGGCGTCCCGAAGCGGCCAGAGTTTCCGACGCACCGGGTACGTATTCTGCGCACCCATGCGCGAAAACTTACCGCAGACCAACTGGTCCCTGTAGCCAGCGCCCTGGTCGAGCGCCTTCAACTTTCCTGTGAATATTCCGCAAGAAGTAAAGGTAGCGTCAAGCAGCGCAGGGTTTCGCCGCAGCGCATCGTGTACTACCGGGATCAGTGGTATCTGGATTGCTGGGATGAGGACAAGCAGGCGCTGCGCACCTTTTCCGTGGACCGCATGCGGAAAATCGAAGTACTTGATCAACCGGCCCATGAGGTTGCCGAAGAAAAACTGAATGCCTTGCTGACCTCCGGCTACGGAATTTTCTCGGGTAGAGCGCAACACCGGGCCTGCCTGCGATTCAGCGCCGAGCGCGCCAGGTGGGTTGCGGATGAACAATGGCATCCCGATCAGGAGGGCCGTTTTCTCGAGGATGGCCGCTACCAATTGACCATACCCTATTCGGACCCGACCGAGCTGACAGGAGATATTCTTCGTCACGGGGCGGAAGTCGAAGTGGCGGCGCCGGCGGCGCTGGCCAAACAGGTGCGTGATCAACTGAATCGCGCTTTGGCGCAATACCAGGGAAAATAAATTTTCCGTGTTTCAGGTTTTGACACATTGACTGTTTATGATTGGAAATTCCCACTATCCCTTTCCCTGAGGACAACACCATGCCAGCAGATGTCGAAAGTATGGCCTGGGCGGGAGAAGTCCCGTGGCACGGCCTGGGTACTCCGGTATCAAACGATCTCGGCCCACTGGCGATGATGCGGCGGGCCGGCGTGGACTGGGGAGTGAAGGAAATTCCCAGCTACATCAACCTGCCGGACGGCCCGAAGCAAACCGGCCGGATGGCGCTGGTGCGGGATTCGGACAACGCCATACTGACCATGGTTGGCCCGAACTGGCGCCCGGTGCAGAATGTGACGGCTTTTGAGTTCTTCCACGAATTCGTCATGGCCGGCGGCATGGAAATGCACACGGCGGGGTCGCTGCAAGGCGGCAAGATCGTCTGGGCTCTGGCGAAAGTCAAGGAATCCTTCGAGGTCGTGAAGGGTGACCAGGTGGACAGTTTCCTGCTGTTCAGCAATCCCCATCAGTATGGCATGAGCATCGACATCCGCTTCACGCCGATTCGCGTGGTCTGCAGCAACACGCTGGCCATGAGCCTGGGCAGGGAAAGTGCGAACGCGGTGACACTGAATCACCGCACAGCCTTCGACCCCCAGGCGGTCAAGCAGACCATGGGCATCGCCGGTGAGAAGTTCGCCAAGTACCGGGAAGTCACCGAGTTCCTGGCTGGCAAGCGCGCCAGGCCCGAGAACCTGGTCGAGTATTACAACAAAGTCTTCCCGCATACCGGCCGCAGTGGCAAACGGATTGAAGTCAAAACGGCGGCAGACTTGAGCCGCAATGGCCAAGCCGCCATGAAACATCTCGAGTCTCAGTCCGGCGCCGAGTATGGGGCCGGCACATATTGGCAAGCGCTCAATTCTGTAACCTACCTGACGGACCATGTCCTGGGCCGGTCGCCGGACACGCGGCTGGCCAGTGCATGGTACGGCCGTAACCAGGCTCGCAAGATCGTGGCGGTTAGGGAAGCGGTGCGGCTGGCGAAGGCTGCTTAGGGGGGGTGTTGGAGAGTTGGATGAGTTACGGGAATCTGATGTTGGGGATGGAATGGGTTCAATTGGCCGACTGCGCCGTAGTCGAATTGGTCAAAGCGACAGCGCTGGATGTACAGGTGCGTGATCAATTGAAACGCGATTTTGGTGCAATTCAGGTAAAAATTAATTCGCCGAGTGAAAGGTATTTGACACATTGGCCACTTATGTTGGAAGCCTTTTTGCCGGAATGGCACGGAAAATGAGTTGCGTCATCCATTGAATGAGGAAAAGGATGAGCGAAAGTGAAATAAAAACAGCCGACTTTGACCAGTTCTTTACCGAACTTTGTGGTAAGGAAGCGCCACACACTTGGCAAAGAGACCTCGCAGTACCAATACACTGCAGCAATCGACAGACAAGTCCCGCCGGTGTATCCAGGCCTAAGCAGTTCAGGAAGGCCGTTGCCACAGTTGATGCCATGCTGTTGACCCTGGCCGATGGGAGCGGCAAAGACTATGCATTGCCCCCAGTGACTCAAACCCTGCCGCAGGCGGAAATTCTACATCAAGCCTTTATTGCCACTGCTGCAAAGATTGGTCCACCGCCTCCGGTGCTTACTGGCTGCGACGAAAAGTAAGCGGCCGCTTCGGGGTGCGCACCAGCACGTGCACATTAACCCGTTGGACTTGGATGAAGATGGGCGCTTGGACCATATCCTGGTATGGGCACAGATGGGCTTGGATTCCAAAGCACAAACGGCCATTCAAGCCGCCCGCAAGATCTATACAAAAGGTGGTATAGAAACGTTACGGTTGTCGGTCGCAGCATCCGGTTTCTGTCGCTGACCTCGTGCATCTACCCCCTAGACTTGGCGAGAAGGGGGGGCGTCTGACGAGTTCCGGGAATGCATATGTCTGGGAAACCCTGACCCCATTCGTGCCCCCGCGCCACCTAAAAGTTCGCGGTAAGCATACCATTGAGGGACAGATTCTTGCCGAATTGCGTTCTCGCAAGTTGCCGGAGCCCCTATCGGTTCGGCAATTGGCCCCGAGCGCAAGCTCACCCCGGGAGGGTGAACCAACTGCCGGGCAACCCAAAGACAGCAATTCGCGTTGGCCTCCACTACGGTATTTCGTGCTGGCTCGGCGTAATGGGTCAGCGCCCCCGATTCGCTGCGGTTTCGCCGTTCGGATCGAATTCGAGCATTCGATTAAAGGCCCACTGGCACTTGGCTATGCCTCGCACTTTGGTTTGGGCCTGTTTCGCGCCGTAGATTGTGAACTCGTGGCAATATGACGATGTTTGATGTAGCTACTTCCAAGTTCGACAAAGAGTTCGAAAGGCTGACCGGTCGTGTCCGAGTGCGAATGCCGTTGTCATCCCCATTCCTAAAAAAGACCGGGCTCCAAACAGAGCCCGGGGATGCTTGGCATGTAGTATCGAGAATCTAACCACTCCCATACTTCAATGAGGATGCCAAGTAAGCAACGATTATTTTTATGGGAGTAGTAAGATTATACTTGATTTTATGAATGATGTCCCTATATAGTTCCCCATGTCGGAACAATGGGTTGGGTAGCGCATGAGCAATTCATCAATATTTAGCGGTACGTTTCATTACCATCGTGAACTCTCAATAAGTTGGTCTGAGTCTTTCGCCGTGACCGTCGAAGGAAAACTTGATGAATTTGACCAATCTGCCCCGTCTGGCTGCGAGGTTACCGAGACTACGCCATCAGGCGAACATGATATCTCCCAGCTTCCCCATCACCAGCCCCTTCACATCAACCCCCCCGAAAGGAGAAAGTAATGAGCCAATTAACATTTGAACAACTCCGAGAAGCAGTGGCAGGCGACGCTGTAGCGCTGCGGTCCCGATTAACGTTGCAACCCGCTGGGGGCGAAGGCGACAAAGTCTTCCCACCTTCCTACCAAGTGAGTGATAGGGCAGACCACAAGTACGTTGTGGAACAGCGTCAGGTGGGCAATTCCGAAGAAGTCACTACCACTGTATTACTAGACTCCGTTGCGTCTCAGGCGAACCGAGCGGAACTCGCTTTGCTTGAGGGGTGGGAGCGGGGCGAGTTGGCCTTTCCAGTTCCCTACGTGGATTTCTCTGACGATGATGGTGCAACGGATTTTGAAAAACTGACGGTCTTGGAGGCCCCACATCGACTGGCGGATGCGATATTCCGTGACAGCCTGCTTGACGGAACACTGTTTCGGCTTACAGATATCGGCCAAGCGATTACCAATGCTACATCACGTAACGCGACTGATTTGTACCGTTATTCTCCTACATCCCTGTTATTCGGAATGTGGGATTCTACTGGCCCGAAAGGTGGCCTCGGTTCTAAATTCCAGCGGGCATACGTGTCAGAAATTGTTGGTTTCAATGCTGAGGTTGGTCGGAAGGTAGGAAGCCGGGTTGATCCACTGCAGATTGGAAAGGTGGCACCGGCTGATCGTGTGTATAACAGCGCCGATCACGCAGAGGTGTGGACCGATAATCCAGAACATGCCGCGATGGACAACAAAGGTAGACCTGTCCACGCCTCGCGTGGCGCAGATAAGGGTGAGCCGGGACAACCATCAAAGATCAACCATGGCAATATCGTTCCTTCAATAGATGCTCAAGCTGGCGGCGTCACCATCTCCAGTGCCCTGCAAACTACGGTGATTTCCTTTGCCGCATTACGCCGGCTCCGATTTAAAGGGTTTTCTCGCGAAGCAGAGACGGCGGCAACTACGGCAGTCGCTGCACTTGGTGTTGCAGCCATTGCTTACCAGCATGCATTGGATTTTGATTTGCGGTCACGTTGCCTGCTGCTCCCGACGCATTCTCCCAAGCTGGAGCTGCTTCGCCGTGACGGCTCACCAGGCGGGGTTGTGGAAGTGGACCGAGCTGCCTCCGCCGAAATTCTGTTAGCAGCAGTGGAGAACGCAAAAGCGGCAGGAATTAACTGGGAAACTGAGGCAATTCGGCTTGTACCCGCGCCCAAGTTATTAACATTGATCCAACGCAGCCGTAAACTTTCTGCGGCCGAGCCAATGGCGGATTGATCAGTGTCTTCCGCCAAAAATTTCGGTGTTGAAGTTAACCTCCTCACTGGTCGCTTTGTGGCGACATGCCACAATGATCGAAGACGTTCTGAGTGGCCGCCACACCCAGCCCGGCTGTATTCAGCGCTTGTAGCCGCCTGGGCCGATACCGACGAGCCGGATTACAAGGAACGTGCTGCGCTGGAGTGGCTTGAGTCGCAAAAGCCCCCGGCTATTGCCTCATCTTCAGCCGTGCCGCGTAAGGTGGTGTCGCATTTTGTACCAGTCAACGATGCATCAATCTTTGGAACCTGGTATGAGCGAAGGGCCAGCGATGTTGCAAAACTAACCATAGAACGCAGGACCATACTTGCCGATTCTGGAGGCGAAGTTACAAAAAGGGTGGCTCTGATTGAGCGTCTCCTGGGCAAGGCGAGAGAGGTTGAGACCCAGACCGGTAGCGCCGGAAATACGAACGCGGCTTCCGCGGTCGCAATGCTCCCTGAACAGCGCGGCAAGCAGGAACGTTTTTTTCCATCTGTAACACCGGAAGATTCGCGGCTGAGTTATCTTTGGGATGTTCCTGCGCCAGATGATGTGGCTAGCATTCTTGACCGACTGCTTCAGCGTGTCACCCGATTGGGTCACTCATCCTCGCTTGTTTCGTGCAGAGTGACCACAGACCATCCCGCCGCCACGTTTGAGCCTGGTGATGGCAACGCCAGCATGCGGGTCGTTCGGCGTGGTCAACTCGTTGAGCTTGAGCGGCGTTATGCTCGTCATGGTGACACCATGCCCCGCTCGTTGCCCTATACGGATGTTCAGTACCGGGCTGTTACTGAAGCCGCGCAAAAGGCGGAAGAGCTTCGGCAGCCGAACACAGTTGGCCAATGGATTGTGTTCGAATTCAAGCACGGTTTTCGCAACATGCCGGCAACCCGAGCGGTGAAAGTTGCAACAGCAATGCGCAAATCCATTTTCCGTTACACCGACGACCCTATACCAGAGGGACTTAGTGGTCACCAGATGGATGGGAGGCCAACTGCAGCGCCGCACGTGGCATTCCTGCCCCTTCCCTATGTTGGTTACGAACATGCCGATGGGCGGCTTTTAGGAATGGCGGTTTCCGTGCCCGATACCCTCAGCGATATGACGCGTCAAGCCTTATATCGAGCCATAGGTAATTGGGAGCAGGAAATGGCTTCACAGTCAAAACCCTTGGAACTAACGTTGGGGTCTCTGGGAGTCGTCCAGATATCCCGTCTGCTTGGTCTCGCAGACATGATTACCTTGCGTCCCGAAGTTTGGCGCAGGGTCGGTTACCGATGGGTTTCAGTAACACCCATTGCGCTGCCAAGACATCCTGGGCGTTTGGCTCAGGGTACTGCTGCCGCTCGCGCCAAAGCATGGGCTCGGGCTGAGGCATCGGTGATATCCGCCTGCAAGCACGTTGGTTTGCCTGAGCCCTCGTCCGTAGAGGTTTCACTGGCCCCGTTTCTGGCAGGCACCCACCCAGTCAGAAGTTTCCCTGCATTCAGTCACACAGGAAGGAATGGCAAACCGGTGCAGCGCCAAATGGTTCATGCGTCACTAACGTTTGAAGAGCGCGTGGCCGGACCGTTGATGTTGGGGGCTGGGAGGTTCCTCGGCATGGGATTGATGCGCTCGGCACCAAGTGCGAGACCGTTAGAGGCGAACAAAGAGAGCTCTGATGAGTAATTCAACGAATCCTGATGCCGTTGCCAAGGCTCCAGGAACCGACGAACTTACACCCAGCGACTTTGCCGAATTTTTCACGGATATCCACGGTCATGAACCGTTTCCATGGCAGGAACGGTTGACAACCCATGTGTTAGAGCGGCGTGCCTGGCCTGGAGTTATCGATTTACCAACCGGAACTGGCAAGACCGCAGTGTTAGACACGGCGGTATTTGCCATGGCTGCTCAGCCAATGATTTCACCCCGACGTGTTGTGTTTGTTATTGACCGGCGCATTGTCGTCGATCAAGTCTACAAACGAGCGCAGCGAATTCGAGATCGAATAGAAACGGGGGATACCCCGGTTTTGAAAGTAGTCCGGGACAGTTTGCGGAAGTTAAGCGATGGAAAGGCGTTGGGTATAGCTGCACTGCGAGGTGGGATTCCCCTTGATAACGAATGGACACATCGGCCGGATCAGCCGTGGGTTGTCGTTTCTACCGTGGATCAATTCGGCTCGCGATTGTTGTTTCGCGGTTACGGTGTAAGACCGGGCATGCGGCCAATTCACGCTGGGCTTGCCGGTAACGATTGTCTTGTGGTTCTGGATGAAGTGCATCTGAGCGTACCATTCGCGGAGACCCTCGGCAGGGTTGCAGCGTTACCCCGTGGTGAATTACCACGACGTTTTACCATCGTTGAAATGTCTGCCACACCAAGTGACAAAGGCACTGAGCGTTTTACCCTGGACTCGGCCGAAGACATGGAGGGGTGTGAAGAGTTGAAGAGGCGTGTGTACGCTAAAAAGCAAGCTGAACTCGAGACCGCAGGGAATCAAGACGGGATTCCGGCGACCGTGCTGAAAATCATCAAACAGATCGAACAATCCAATCGGAAGGGCCATAGCAATATTCTTAGTGTCGGAGTGGTCGTCAACCGCGTGCGTACCGCTTGCGAGACACATGATTTACTTAAAGCTGATTACTCGACACATCTGATCACGGGACGTATGCGACCGCTTGACCGGGTAAATGTATTGGACAAGATCGCCCCAATTGTTGACCCAGATAGTGCTCAGCGGGGGGGGCAATTCACCATCGTGGTCGCGACTCAAGCTATAGAGGTTGGTGCCGATTTCAGTTTTGACTCTCTGATAACCGAGTGCGCTCCTGTGGATAGTCTTCGGCAGAGATTTGGCCGCCTTGACCGTCGCGGTTCCTATTACAGTAAGACTTGCAAACCTGCGAAAGCCTGGATCATTGGCCCCACGTCGGTTGTCACCTCAAACAAGCCAGACCCCATTTATGGTGAATCGGTTAAGGCAACTTGGGATGAATTGAAACGCCGTTGCGGTGAGCGAGGCATTATAGATATTGGCCCACTGTCTCTCAGAGATTTTCCAGACGAATCAACTGCGCCGAGTTTACACGCGCCGTTATTGCAGCAGACGCATATGGACGCTTGGACCCAAACACGGCCAGAGCCCATCTTGGATCCACCCATCGTTTGGTTCCTCCACGGAATTAATCAAGACCGGGCCGCGGATGTTTCGGTGCTGTGGCGTTGGGACCGTTCCACCGAAGGGCTACGGCTCGTGCCTCCCCGTCAAGCTGAATTCTTGCAGATACCTTTCAGTGCAGCCAAGTCTTGGCTGTCTGGTGGCCCGGTGGCGGATGTAGCTGATATTTCGCAGACGTTAGAGGAGGAGAGTGCGACTTCTCGGTCAACAATGCAGAACGTAGACTGGGTCCGCTGGGAAGGGTTCGATGGCGGGGTAAATTCTAAGGTTAATGTCAATGACATTCTCCCAGGTGATGTCCTTGTCGTAGACCCAAGGCGCGGCGGCTTGAATGCGGGAACATGGAACCATTTATCGAATGAGGTTGTTGCGGACTTGGGCGACGCCGCGCAAATCGAATTCGGTCGCAGGGCAACTCTACGGCTGGACATGCGTTTGCCCCATATCGTAGACCCGCCAACCCCCAGCAGCGATGCCGAGTCGGACACGCCGATTACCGAGCACATCCGAGAGTGGCTACAAGACTGGAAGGAAGAATCGAGTCGGAAACCTGAGACGGCCCAGCTAGCCCAATGGATTGTAAAAACTGTTGAGAGGCTTGGCAGTAACTTTGACTTGAACTCGGTTGGAGTCGATAGCAAGGATTCTGGCAATGTCTATTACGTACTGACAGAGCGGCACCAACAGACGAAAAAACCGATTGTGGACATCACCACGATGGATGGTTCGGATCAAACCGGGTCACAAACTGGAACAGGTACCCCACTTGCGCGACACCTGGACGGTGTTGGCAAGCGAGCTGCAAAGATCGCTACACATTTGTGTCTGCCTCCTGAGATTGTCGAGGATCTGTGCCTTGCAGGCAGGCTCCACGATCTTGGCAAGGTGGACCCTCGTTTTCAATTACAGCTCATAGGTGGTGATTCGATAGGACTTTTGGAAGTGCTGAGTGTGGAACCGTTGGCCAAGTCTTTGCCGGGGACTCGTAAGGGTAACAGTGGAGGTTATCCGAAAGGGATGCGGCATGAGTTAGCCAGCATCGCCATGATAGAGTCGAACGCTGACGTCCTTTCTCTCGCACACGACAGGGACTTGGTACTACATTTGGTCGGAACTCACCACGGTTGGGGGCGGCCTTTGCCGCCTATCATCGAAGACCCGGAGCCGCAAATGCTCTCATATGTCCTGGATGGGAAAACTATGGAAGCGAATTCCGATCTTGGTCAAGGAGGTCTGGCACTCGATATGGCTGATCGTTTCTGGCGTCTGGTGGATTGTTATGGATACCACGGGTTGGCTTGGCTGGAAGCTATCCTTCGTCTGGCCGATCATCGGCAGAGCGCCAAAGAGGCAGGGGTGTCATGAAAGGAACTTATCTTACCGGCCTGGAAGGCACGAACCCTTTGGGCTTCCTGGCGGCCCTAGGAGTACAGGTGGCCTTTGCTAAAAAAAGTGAGCCACTACGGCTTTGGTGGAGTGACGACATAACTCCGCGCGCCATTGTGGACGAGAAGTTTACTGTTGAACGCATTGCGGAACAGACTTTGAAGGTGCTTGGTCGATGGAAAGAAAGTATTGCTGTAAAACCTCAGCGGCCGGATGGATCGGCTATGCCAAAGGGTGACGAACTTAAGCTCATGCCCGAAGATATCAAGTCATACCTCGAACATGCGACTCAAGATGGACTTGGTGGTGATTTGGCAACTGCCCTGGTAGCCGAAGGTAGCCTGGATAATCAAGGTGTCGCCAAGCCCTCTGACTTATATTTCACGGCGGGCCAGCAAAAGTTCCTGGGTACGGTTCGCAAAATCATGGGTGCTGTGGTACACGAAGATTTGGTGACAGATATGACAGGCCCCTGGTGTTATGCAAGTGAACTCCCATCACTTGGGTGGGACATCGCCGATGATCGTGTATATGCATTAAGGGCCAAAAACCCCAGCCCGGAAAAAAAACGCACCAATCCCGGGGCTGAAGCCTTGGCTATATTGGGCTTGAGTCTGCATCCAGTCTACGCTGGTAATGGCCGTACCTTGACAAATGGATGTTCAGGTACCTGGAAGTCAGGCCGATACACTTGGCCCCTCTGGTGCAAGCCAGCCTCTCCAGGCACTGTCAAGTCACTTTTGGCTCATGCATCTCACCAAAACCCGCCTCGAGACAGTCATCAGCGTCATCTCTGGTACCGTTCATGGGGGGTCACTACTGTTTTCCAATCCTCTATTCGTAGGTCCAATCAAGGCGGCTATGGCACATTCGGCCCCCCTGAGATTGTTTGGCAGGCGAGATAAGCGAGTGTTTGGAACTATTAATTTGAAGTAGCAGATTGTCGCGGCGTTTAGGCGTATCAAGATCATCTGATTCAGCTTCTGAGAGAGGACTGTGATTTTCAGGGGCCCATTGTCCCGGTCACATTGAAGCAACTCAGAGATATTCTGCATGTATGCACCGGAGCAAAAGCACGGCAAATAACCGCACGACCCTTTTCTCCGGCAACGACATCTACTTGCCCGCAGTGGTCTTCTGGATCCCATTGATACGCATCAACTTGCAATATGAGGTAATTAACTGGTACAGAGATTCCTGAATTTATTCGATGACGACACTCGCGTGGTTTCATTGAAATGTCTTTAAAACAACAGCTTGAACTGCACCTCCCCGCTCCGCCCGTTTCCGACGATATACCCCTGGTTCCTGCGCGCATGGTGAACGAGTTTGTGTATTGTCCGCGCCTCGCTTACCTGATGTGGGGCCAGGCTGAATGGGCGGAAACCGCGGATACGGTGGATGGAAAGCGTATTCATACCAGGGTAGACCAACGCAGTACGCCGCTACCTGAGCCCGAGGCCTTGGATGCGGAGGATGAAAAAGTGATCAGCCGTTCGCTGACGCTATCTTCCGAAAAGCTTGGGGTAATCGCCAAGGTCGATATTGCCGAAGCCGAGGGTGGCAGCGTCACTCCCATAGACTACAAGCGGGGCAAACGCCCACATGTGGAGCGTGGCGCCTACCGGCCGGAGCAAATTCAGGTATGCCTGCAAGCCTTGTTGCTGGAAGAGCACGGTTACCAAGTGCAGGAGGGGGCTATCTACTATGCAGGGAGCCGCGAGCGGGTCGTTGTTGCGCTGGACGATACCCTGCGCCAGGAAGCGCTGGAAGCCGTGAGCCGCCTGCGGCTGACGGTTTCTCACGCGCAAATACCTCCGCCGCTCAGGGATAGCCCCAAATGCCCGCGCTGCGTCCTGGTTTCCATCTGCCTGCCCGACGAGGTGCGTGCGCTGAACGGGTCCGGTCTGGCGCCGCGTCCTATCGCGGTCGGCGTGGACGAAGCCTTGCCGCTGGTGGTGCAGTCACAACGGGCGCGCATCTCCAAACTGGGCGATACCCTGAAAATTGCCGACGAGGAGCAGGGAGACACCACCGCCCGTCTGGCCGATGTCTCCGACGTGGCGCTGTTTGGGAATGTTTCCATTACCGCACCCGCTCTCAGCGCCCTCATGGAGCGCGACATTCCTGTGACCTTCCACAGTTTTGGCGGCTGGTTCCGGGGGGTCGCCCACGGTATTGGCCACCGCAATGTCGATATTCGTACTGCGCAATACCGGTCAAGTTTCGATGATGGTTTTTGCCTGCGTTTTGCCCGCGACTTGGTCGCTGCCAAGGTCGTCAATCAGAGAACCCTTGTCCGGCGCAACTGGCGCGGGGAACAAGACTCACGCAAGCTTGTTCTCGATCATCTCAATGCCTCACGGAGGACGGCAAGCGGCGCCACTTCGTTGGCGGAGTTGCTGGGAGTTGAAGGCGATGCCGCCGCTACCTATTTTCGGGCGTTCAACAATTTGCTTGCGCGGCCCAAGGAGGACAAAGCTGAAGGTGATGAAGGGGGGTTGGGGATGTTTCAATTCGAAGCGCGCAATCGCCGTCCGCCGAGAGACCCTGTAAATGCCATGCTGTCCCTGGCCTACGCCATGTTGACGCGGCATCTGACTGTTGCTCTCGCCTCCGTTGGGCTTGACCCTTATCGTGGGTTTTTTCATACGCCTCGCTACGGAAGACCGTCATTGGCGCTGGACATCATGGAACCATTTCGTCCGATCATTGCCGACTCGGTGGTATTGTCTGTGGTCAATAATGGTGAAATATCTCCCACTGACTTCGTTACCAGTGTTGCAGGCACCGCGCTGACTGCGGCTGGGCGCAAGCGTTTTATCGGCGCATTTGAGCGGCGTCTTTCGCAGGAAACCACCCATGCACTGTTCGGATACCGGCTGAGTATGCGCCGCTTGCTATTGGTGCAAGCCCGGTTGTTGAGCCGGCATCTATTGGGAGAGCTTCCGAGCTACCCCCACTACCTTCCAAGATGAGATTTTGTGATGGCGGAAGAACGGACCTACATCGTCACCTACGATATCTCTGATACTCGCCGGTGGCGCCGGGTGTTCAAGACCATGAATGGTTTTGGCGAATGGCTGCAACTTTCGGTTTTTCAGTGCCGGCTTTCTCAGCGCCGGCGTGCCGAACTGGAAACTCGGCTTCGTGAAATTATCAAAGCGGGCGAGGACCACATTCTGTTGATAGATGTAGGCTATGCGGACAAGACGGAACTCGCCGTCGAGAGCCTTGGGAAGACTTTTGCAGGGATCGAAAGGCGGGCCATCGTGATTTGATTGGTATAATAAGGGCAGTCCAGTATTGTGACCCTGATGCAGTGAATACTGCTGGGAATGTTACGCCGGGCTGTTTCGAGCAGTGCAGTGACGCGTAATTGCCGGTGAGCGATTGAGACCATGTATATCATTAATTTTGTTGAGGTTTATGGCATAATTATGGCGTTTGGCAAGGCCAGCTTGATTGAAATCCACCGTAAAAGAGAGAGCGCTCGAAAACGCACAGAATTTTTCTTGTCAGGTAAAGGGTTACAATCCGGCTGTTATCCGGGGTTTCGTGCCCCGGCCTCATTGAAGCAGATATATCAAATTGGTATGATTATTTTTTTACGCAGTTATCCGGGGTTTCGTGCCCCGGCCTCATTGAAGCTAGTATCGTCTGTATCATAACTATTATGTATTTCGTCGTTATCCGGGGTTTCGTGCCCCGGCCTCATTGAAGCGCGCTGTACAAAAAATTATCAGCCGCTGGAAAAAGCGTGTTATCCGGGGTTTCGTGCCCCGGCCTCATTGAAGCTTACAATTCTGAAACTCGGAATTAAATATAAGAAAGCCGTTATCCGGGGTTTCGTGCCCCGGCCTCATTGAAGCGATTGTTGATAAACTCGTCATAAAACGCAGTTTCTACCGTTATCCGGGGTTTCGTGCCCCGGCCTCATTGAAGCAACGATAACCCTCAGGAGTATGCCCATATTTGGGAAGTTATCCGGGGTTTCGTGCCCCGGCCTCATTGAAGCGATCGCATCAATTCCTACGGGCTGGACCTGATACTGCGTTATCCGGGGTTTCGTGCCCCGGCCTCATTGAAGCAATCAGCACCGGGTTCGTCCAGCCGAACTCCCTCAAGGTTATCCGGGGTTTCGTGCCCCGGCCTCATTGAAGCCTGGGAGACTGCGGAAAAATGCGCGGTAATAGAAAATGTTATCCGGGGTTTCGTGCCCCGGCCTCATTGAAGCATTTATTTTCGCCAGACCTGTTGACATTCGCTGAAAAGTTATCCGGGGTTTCGTGCCCCGGCCTCATTGAAGCACTTGCCAATGTGGGGGACCGGCAGCCGATAGACTGAGTTATCCGGGGTTTCGTGCCCCGGCCTCATTGAAGCAACAGCAAAGGGCCTGTTCAGCCTGTGCTGAGCGCTGTTATCCGGGGTTTCGTGCCCCGGCCTCATTGAAGCGCTAGGGTGATGCCGCGCTCGTACAACTCGATTGCGGTTATCCGGGGTTTCGTGCCCCGGCCTCATTGAAGCCCTCACCTTCAGTATATCGCCGCTCGACAATCTGTCGTTATCCGGGGTTTCGTGCCCCGGCCTCATTGAAGCTTGCCGAGTCCGAGCTGCGCATGGGCGGGGCCGCGGCGTTATCCGGGGTTTCGTGCCCCGGCCTCATTGAAGCGACGACCGCGGGCAGCGACAGCGTTTGCTCGGCGGCAGTTATCCGGGGTTTCGTGCCCCGGCCTCATTGAAGCGAACACGCCATTCTGATTAAGGCGGGAGGGCTTTCGGTGTTATCCGGGGTTTCGTGCCCCGGCCTCATTGAAGCCTGGCTGCGCCGCTGAATATCCACACTGCGAGCAAGGTTATCCGGGGTTTCGTGCCCCGGCCTCATTGAAGCCCGGCGCCGGCGCCGGCGTACACCACGCGCTCAGCCGCGTTATCCGGGGTTTCGTGCCCCGGCCTCATTGAAGCCGCTCCACATGACTGACTTCATCGATCTGTGTGATGCGTTATCCGGGGTTTCGTGCCCCGGCCTCATTGAAGCTAGGGCACCCGCGTGGCAAAAATCCCGATAGGCGCGGTTATCCGGGGTTTCGTGCCCCGGCCTCATTGAAGCATGAATGCCTTGGCGGCCCAGCTCTGCACGTAAAATGTTATCCGGGGTTTCGTGCCCCGGCCTCATTGAAGCCCAGGCAGACTGCCTTGTCGACGCCGTAGCGCTCGGCGTTATCCGGGGTTTCGTGCCCCGGCCTCATTGAAGCTTTCAAGCGCGCGGCATTTCCCGCGGCGTCGCCGGTGTTATCCGGGGTTTCGTGCCCCGGCCTCATTGAAGCCGGGTTCGGGCGCGATTTGTCTGAGCAGATGTCGCGGTTATCCGGGGTTTCGTGCCCCGGCCTCATTGAAGCGTTGCTTGTGCGTTTGCCCGTAGGCCATGATTAGAAGTTATCCGGGGTTTCGTGCCCCGGCCTCATTGAAGCACATCGACGCGAGACACCTCGGCGCGGGCCGCGCGCGTTATCCGGGGGGTCGTGCCCCG
>JAPOQD010000023.1 GCA_026710905.1 Halieaceae bacterium | reverse complement strand
CGGTGCACGCCTTGTCCCTGCACGTTTATACTCCCCAGGAGTGGGCCGGGCGGGCAGCGCCGGCGCCCGCTTCACCCCCCTGCCTGGGTGGCGGCGCCAGCGGGACGAACTGATGCCACAGGTGGTGGCGGCGCTCTACCGGTTCACCCGGCTGGAGGATTATCGCGAACTGCGTGAGCCGCTGCTCAGCGAGTGCCTTGCCGCCGGGCTCCGCGGCACCTTTCTGTTGGCCGGGGAGGGGATCAACGGCACGATAGCGGGTAGCCGGGAAGCCGTGGACCAGGTGCTGACCTACCTGCGGCGCGACCCGCGTCTGCAAGACCTGACACATCGTGAAACCCGTGCAACACAACCTCCTTTCCAGCGCATGAAGGTGAAGCTGAAAAAGGAAATCGTGACCATGGGCGTTGCGGGGATTGATCCCGTCTCACAGCCGGGCGGTTATGTGGAGCCCGCTGACTGGAATGAACTGGTCAACGACGATGATGTACTGTTGCTGGATACGCGCAATAGCTACGAAACCTCGATTGGCAGCTTCCGCGGGGCCCTGCGTCCCGCCACCACCAATTTCCGGGAATTCCCGGAGTTTGTACAGCGTAATCTGGACCCCACCAAACACAGCAGAATCGCCATGTTCTGCACTGGCGGGATTCGCTGTGAGAAGGCTGCCGCATTTATGCTCGAGCAGGGTTTTGATGAAGTCCTGAAGTTACGCGGCGGAATTCTCAATTACCTGGCGGAGATACCCCCGCAGCAGTCGGCCTGGGAGGGGGAGTGTTTTGTATTCGACGGCCGGGTGGCCCTGAATCATCGCCTGGACAAGGGGCGTTATGACCAGTGCCATGCTTGCCGTCACCCGATTACCGCCCAGGATCGGCAATCGCCGCTATATCGGCAAGGGGTGAGTTGCCCCGCTTGTCACGGGCGTTTGACGGATGTGCAAAAGGCTCGCTTCGCCGAGCGCCGGAAACAGGTGGAGTTGGCGCGCCTGCGGCGGGAAAAACTCTACAGCGTAAATGCCTCTAATTCACGGCGGTATTTTCGTGCCGCGGAATAGACTAGAATCGCGAGCGGGGCTGGCCATCAGATTACCGGTGACCTGCCTGCTGGATAAAAACCTTCCAACCTCCCCTGGAGTTACATGTGAGTAAACTTAAACTTCACTGGCGTATTCTTATTGCCATTGTTCTCGCCGCGGTATTCGGGACCATCACCGGCACCGAAGCCGCTATCTTCGGTGTCAGCTTTTTTAGCATTTACGATTTTCTGGGAACACTTTTCCTCAATGCCCTGCGCATGATTATCGTGCCACTGATCATGGCTACCATAATTACCGGAATCGCCAGCCTCAGCAGCGGGAATGATCTGGGCCGGATGGGGTTTAAGACCATCACGTACTATGCCGCCAGCAGCACCATCGCCATCCTGGTCGGCCTGGCTTTCGTCAATTTCTTCAGTCCTGGCGTGATCGACGGGCTGCCCGTGGGGGAGCGTCTCAACTTGACGCTGGACAGCGCCGATGTGGATTCGGCTGTCGCCAGCGTGGAGGGCCGCGGCGGTGGCGATATCGTACAGATATTCATTCGCATGGTTCCTCCCAATATCGTTGCAGCCGCTGCCAATGGGGAGATGCTGGGGCTGATTTTCTTCAGTCTTGTATTTGGCTATTTCATGTCCAGGATTCCGGCAGGGCCGGCGGAGACGATGCTGAGTTTCTGGAAGGGCGTGTCCGAGACCATGATGAAGATCACCATGTGGATCATGCAGTTTGCTCCGTATGGGGTCTTCGGCCTGGTGGCGAAGACGGTCGCCGCGACAGGCTTCGAGGCCTTCCTGCCGATGTTATGGTTCTTCGTCACGGCGCTGCTGGCGTTATTGACGCACATGTTCATCGTCATGCCGCTGTTGCTGAAATTTGTCGGCGGAGTAAGCCCGCTGGCCCATATCAGGGCGATGGCGCCAGCCATGCTGACAGCCTTCTCCACCGCTTCTTCATCGGCAACCCTGCCCATAACCATGGAATGCCTGCAGGAGAAATCCGGGGTATCGGAAAGGACAACCAGTTTTGTCCTGCCGCTTGGCGCGACTGTCAACATGGACGGGACGGCGTTGTACGAGTGTGTCGCCGCCATGTTTTTGGCCCAGGCTTATGGGCTGGACCTGAGTTATACGACCCAATTTACGATCGTTCTCATCGCTCTGCTTACTTCAATTGGGGTGGCGGGAATTCCGGCCGCCAGCCTGGTGGCCATCACGGTGATACTGACTGCCATCGGCCTGCCGGTTGAAGCCATTGGCCTGCTTCTGGTCACCGATCGGATGCTCGATATGGTGCGTACCTCGGTCAATATTTTCTCCGATTCCTGTGGCGCCGTGCTGATAGCGAAGTCAGAGAAGGAAACCGGCATCCTGGTATAGCGCCTGGCAGAGTTGATATTGCTCCAGTGGCTGCGATGCCCGGCTGTTTTCGCGAGAGGGGGTAGTGAGGGAGCAGCGGCCGAAGCAATCCCGGCGGGCCGCGCCATACCGCGAGCCCCGTGGAGCAGGCGTGAAACCACGCCTATTGGTGAGACAGGACGCCGGCGATCCGGCGCCATATGCGGGTTGGTCAGAATGCGGCGCAACGCTTCAGGAATTGTGCGTGTAGTTTGTCGATGGCGAGAAGCAGTTGCTCGATAGAGCCACTGTTATCCACCAGGTGATCGGCGCGGGCGCGTCTGTCCCGGCGCGGCATCTGGGCCGCCATGATGCGCTGAATCTGTGCTTTATCGTTGTGATCGCGAGCCATGGCCCTGGCCAACTGGGCTGATTCCGGCGCATCGATCAAAATCACCTCGTCACAAAGTTTCCCCTGGTTGGTTTCCAGCAGCAGCGGTGAAGACAACACGGTGTAGGCCGAGGTCGAATTCCCCAACTGGCGCCGGATTTCTTCGTTAATCTGCGGGTGAGTCAGTTGTTCCAGCTTTTGCCTATGTTCCGGGTCGGAGAAAACCAGATGCCGCAATGCGGCCCGGTCGAGACTGCCGTCTGCCTGGAGAATGCCGGTTCCGAAGTGAGCGGCAATGGCGCCCAGCGCGGGCTGGCCAGGCTCAACGACCACCCGGGCGGCTTGATCGGCATCCACCACGGTGATGCCCAGTTGCTGGAAACGGTCGGTGGCCGTGGTTTTCCCACTGCCGATACCACCGGTAACCCCGATCACCAGATTCACGGGTTTGGCAACCCGATACTGCGCCAGTACCACGCCATCATCGGGGCGCCCCAAAGCAGGGCAACCCAGCCGGCGCCGGCGAGCCAGGGACCGAAAGGTATTGGGGCGCTCCTGCTGCGCCGCCGCAGGAGCAGCATCAGCATGGCCCCGGCCAGTCCGGCCAGAGAGGACAGGAGAATAATCAGCGGCAGCGCCTGCCAGCCCAGCCAGGCCCCGAGCGCTGCAGTCAATTTGAAGTCACCGTGACCCATACCGCGCTTGCCGGTCAACCACTTGAATATCCAGTATACCGCCCACAGTGACAGATAACCGGCCATGGCCCCGAGTACTGCATCCGGCAGGCTGGCGAAGGTCCCGAACAAGTTGAACATCAGGCCCAACCAGAGCAACGGCAGGGTAATTGCGTCGGGTAAAGTCCCGGTATCAAGGTCGATCATACCCAGGGCCAGCAGACCCCAGGTTAGCAGCATCGCGCCCAGCAACTGGGGACTCGCCTGCCCGTAGTGCAGCCCCAGGCACACGATCAACAGTCCGCTGAAAAACTCGATCAGGGGGTAGCGCAGGGAGATGTGGGCGCCGCAGTGACTGCAATGCCCGCGCAGCAACAGGTAACTGATGAGCGGGATATTCTCCCATGCCCTGATGCTGTGGCCGCAGTCCGGGCAGTGGGAACCGGGCCGCACCAGGTCGAAACGCTCGGATTTCCCCGTTTCCACCCCCAGCAGCTCGCCGCAAAAACTGCGCTCCTCCCGCTCCAGCATGACCGGGAGGCGCAGAATTACCAGGTTGATAAAGCTGCCCACGACCAGCCCCAACAACAGCAGGCTGACCGGCAGCAGCCACGGATGTTGATTGAAGAGTGTCAGTACGGACATCGGCTTTGCGCGTTCAGACCACTGAGCCCAACATGAAGATGGGCAGGTACATTGCAACCACCAGGCCGCCAACCAGGATTCCCAGAATAGACATGATCGCCGGCTCCAGCAGTTCGCTGAGGTTGTCCACTGCCTTGTCCACGGCGGCCTCATAGTGGTCGGCCGCCCTGCCCAACATCTCGTCGAGGCTGCCGGACTCTTCTCCGACGGCTACCATTTGCGTCAGCATGGTGGGATACAGCCCCGTGCCCTGAATGGAATAGTACAACGGTGAGCCACTACTGACATCGGCCCTGATCTGTTGGATGGCCCTGGTGTATACCGAGTTTCCGGCGGTTCCCGCAACCGCATCCAGCGCTTCCACCAGGGGCACTCCCGCTGCGCAGGTAGTGGCCAGGGTTCGCGAAAAACGCGCACTGACGGCATTGATCAGGATCCCTCTCAACAGTGGCGTTTTCAAGGTAATCCGGTCGACGGCTTCGGCGAATTTACGCGAGTGTTTCGAGAGTTTTCGGAATAGGGGGACGGCGGCGATCAGTACGCTCAGGATGACCAGCAACCAGTCCTGGAAAAAGCCCGAGATCGCCAGCACAAAGCGGGTAAAGGCGGGCAACTCGGCGCCGAAACTGTGGAAGGTTTCGGCGAACTGGGGCACCACTTTCACCAGCAGAATCGTGGCGACTACCAGCGCCACCAAGGTCACTGCCAGGGGATAGGTCAGCGCCTTTCTTATTTTTGTCTTCAACACTCCGGACTTCTCCTGATAGCCGGCAATCCGCTGCAACATGGTCTCCAAGGTGCCTGAAGATTCACCGGCATCCACCATATTGACATACAGGTCATCAAAATGGCGTGAATATTTGCCCAGCGCCACGGCCAGCCTGGCGCCGGAGGCGACCTCGTTCCGGATGCCGCAGACTACTACATGCATTCCGGTATTGTTGAAGCCTTCGGCAACGATATCAAAACTCTGCACCAGGGGTACCCCGGCCTTCATCATGGTCGCCAACTGGCGGGTGAAGACGGCCGTATCCGCAGCGCTGATTTTTCCACCGCCGCGGAACCGCGTCCTGGCTTTCTTCCTGACGCGTTTGGCCCTGATTCCCTGGCGCCGAAGCTGAACCTTGGCCATCGCCAGGTTCATGGATTCGATTTCACCCTTGCTGCCGCGGCCGTTACGGTCGAGCCCTTGCCAGACGAATACCTGCTCTTTCACCACACTACCCCTTTTCTTCCCGAGGGCCAGCCGCCATCGTCAATCCGTGGTTACCCGGTTTACTTCCGCCAGGCTGATTTCTCCTTTGGCCGCCTTGAGCAGGGCGGAGGTTCTCAAGTCGTTAAAACCCTGTTCCCGGGCGGCCTGGGCAATTTCGATGGAATTGCCTTCCGCCATGATAATGCGCGCCAGCCGGGGTGTGATTCGAACTACCTCGTAAATGCCCACCCGGCCCTGGTAGCCCGATGCGCATTGGCTGCAACCGTTTGCCTGCATCAGCTTGGCGCCCCGCAGCATGGTTTCGGTGAAACCCTGTTCGAGCAGGGCGGGATGGGGAATGTCACAGGGTTGGGCGCACTGTTTGCACAAACGCCGGGCCAGACGCTGGGCCACGATCAGGTTGGTCGAAGTGGCCAGATTGAAGGCCGGCACCCCCATGTTCAACATGCGGGTGATGGTTTCCGCAGCGCTGTTGGTGTGCAGGGTCGACATCACCAGGTGCCCTGTCTGGGCCGCTTTGACAGCGATCTGCGCGGTCTCCAGGTCACGTATCTCGCCCACCATGATGATGTCCGGGTCCTGGCGCAGGAACGAGCGCAGGGCCTCGGCGAAGTTCAGCCCTACCCTGGGATTGACATGGCACTGATTGATACCTTCCAGGTTGATCTCCACCGGGTCTTCGGCGGTGGAAATGTTGCGTTCGGGCGTGTTGAGGAAATTCAATCCGCTGTACAGGGATACGGTTTTCCCGGAACCGGTGGGCCCGGTTACCAGGATCATGCCCTGGGGCTTTTCCAGGGCTTGCAGGAACAAAGCTTTCTGCTCCACTTCATATCCGAGCCGGTCGATACTCAGTCGGGCGCTGGAGGGGTCCAGAATGCGCAAACAGATCTTTTCTCCAAATAGCAGGGGCAGCGTATTGACCCGGAAATCAATAGCGCGTTCGCTGGACAAGCGCATCTTGATACGCCCGTCCTGTGGTATCCGGCGCTCCGATATGTCCATCTGCGACATTACTTTCAAGCGGGCGGCCAGCCTTCCAGCCAGGTTTCTTGGAGGTTTGACGACTTCCTGCAAGACCCCATCGGTACGAAAGCGCACCCGGTAAGTCTTTTCATAGGGTTCGAAATGAATATCCGAGGCGCCGCTCTTGACGGCATCCAGCAACACCTTGTTGACGAAGCGCACCACCGGTGCTTCGTCCACTTCGGCCCCGGCATCGCCGGCGGCTTCCGCTTCGCTCACCGCTTCAATTTCCAGACTTCCCAGGGTGGCGTCGTCGAGACTGTTGTCCAGGGAATCCCGGGCTTCTGTCCATTCCTGGATGGCTCGGCCAAGAGCCTGCGCCTCCACCATTACCGCATCGGTATTGATGCCGGTATGAAATTTGATTTCGTCCAGGGCCGCCAGGTTGGTGGGGTCGGAAACCGCGATGAACAGGCGGTTGCCGCGGTGGAAAATCGGCAGCGCTTGATGCCTGGCGACCAATTCGGGAGCGACCAGGTCTTTGGGCATGGAGTCCCTGCCGAGTGCGCTGATGTCAAACAGGGGTACTCCGAATTCCTCGGACACCAGCCGCGCCAGTTTCTTGCTGTCTACCAGTTGTTGATCTACCAGGTGTTTGACCAGCGGGGTTTTCCCGCGGGCGGCTTCCTTCAGCACGGTTCTGGCAAGGTCCGCTCCGATCAGCTTGCCGGCCACCAGGCGGCCGGCGAGGCCGCCCAGTGGAGTGGGTGTGTTATCAGCCATCCCTGCGCCTTCTTCGAGTCTTGCCGCACCCCTGGCGCGGCGTTTACCTGGCTCAACCGCATATTCCGTAGCGGCCCGTTCCTAACGTGGATAGTGTCCCGGTATATTCATTGTAGACCAGATTGAAGATGTTGCAGGCAAAATGACTATTCCCTCCTATACTAAGGTAATGACAGTACATCCAGCCCAGGCGGTTTGAGGGACTAAGGGCCCCGGGGTGCACGCCCCGTCATGGTGAGTGATTCGACGGCCGCAGCAGAAGGTGGGCGTCCTATGCGGGCTTTAACCGCTGTCCGGCAGTCCAGGGAGCGCTGTTGTTATCAGTAAGGGAGACAGGTAGATGAAGAAAGCGCAGCAACGGGGTTTTACGCTGATAGAACTGATGATTGTGATTGCCATCGTGGCGATTTTGGCGGCTGTGGCGCTACCCGCCTACCAGGACTACACCATCCGCGCCAGAATGACGGAAGCGCTACTGTTACTTGGTGAGGCGAAAACCGGCGTAACCGAGTATTTCATCGCCAATGGCGAACTTCCCGCAGATGCCGCGAGCGCGGGCCTGCGCACCGGCATCAATACGGAAGTGGTGGATACCATGGGCTATGCCGACGGGGTGATTGAGCTGTCCATCAAGGACCTCGGAGGTGACACCACAGCGGGGGACACCGTACATTTGTCGGTGACCAGTACCGATGGTGGCATTCTGCAATGGACCTGCAAGCCCGGCACCATCGCCGCCAAATACCTGCCGGCCAACTGCCGCGGCTGATGTTTGTTGTTTGCGGCCGCTGCAGTAGTGCTTAGGGTGACAGCCCTCGGCAATGTGCGGGGGCTTCCAGTTTCAGGGTATTGCGCTGAGCCAGGTAGGCCAGCTCCCGGCAGGGCAGGTTTCGGTTACCCGGCAATTTGAGAAAACGGAGTTCAAGCAGTCCGCCGATACCTTTCAGACTGGTCAGTTCATTGTCATCCAGTTGCAATTCCTGCAGCATTTGCAGATGGAACAGCGGGTCCGGTTTACGGATACTGTTGCCGGAAAGTTTCAGACGCAACAGGCCAGTGAACACCTCAATGCCCTGCAAGTCGGTAATGCCCGCCTGGCTGCAATTGAGTTCATCGAGTTGGCCGGCAGCGATGATGTGCCGGTCGCGGATCGTCTGTTCCACACAGGCGCGCACTTGTTCATCAACGATTGTGTAGTCCTCAAACAGAGGTTCCGGTGTGTAAACCACCCTGTCGTTCACGCTGAAACGGTAGTCGCTACAGGCACTCGGCAACAGGGCCAACAGGATCAAGCCCAACCCGGCCGGAAACAGTTCAGAACGTTTCACTTTTTTACCTCCCATGGCCTGACCCGGGCCCGTCCCCTCAATACTGTACCCCGATGAGGACAACAGCCGGAATCGGAGTGGGCCGGTATTACCGTTGGCAGCGAGTTCTGGCCAGTGCTCCCGATCGGCCACGGCTGTCAGCCAGGCGGGGCACGATGCGCCAATTGTAATTGATTACCGGGTAGGACCGACAGACCGCCGGCCTGCAATTCTCAGTGGTGTATGCTAAAACCTGCTCCAGTAAAAATGGCGAACCCGTTGGCAGTGCACTGACGGATGAAACCTTCAATTCGCCAGCAACTTTTCCAGAATACGCTGGTACACGCCGGTCAGAGCCTCCAGGTCAGCTATCAATACGCGCTCGTTGAGTTGATGAATGCTGGCGTTGACCGGCCCCAGTTCCACCACCTGGACGTCCAGGGGGGCGATGAATCGGCCATCGGAGGTGCCCCCGGCCGTGGACAAGACGGGCTTGCGCCCCAGGCATTCACCGATGGCGGCAGTGACTGCGTTCACCAGGGCGCCGGAACCGGTCAGGAAAGGTTGACCACTGAGGTTCCACTGCAACTCATGGTCCAGCCCAAAACGTTCAAGAATTTGCAAGGTGCGCGCCTGTAGTATTTCCGCGGTCACTTCGGTGGAGAAGCGAAAGTTGAACTGGAGTTGCAAGCTCCCGGGAATGACATTGACGACACCCGTGCCAGCATGGATGTTGGAGATCTGAAACGTGGTGGGTGGATAGAACTCATTACCGTTGTCCCACTTCTCATCACACAGGGCCGCCAACGCTGGCAAAGCCCGGTGTATCGGGTTTTCAGCCCGATGCGGATAGGCGACATGGCCCTGTACCCCGCGGATGGTGAGCACTGCGCCGAGCGACCCGCGGCGTCCGTTCTTAATACAATCTCCCAACTGCTCAGTACTGGAAGGTTCGCCCACCAGGCACCAGTCAATGGACTTGCCTTGCCGCCGCAGCCATTCGACCACTTTCGCCGTTCCGTCCAGCGCCTCGCCCTCCTCATCGGAAGTGATCAGAAAGCCGATACGGCCCGGGTGCCGGGGATGTTTCGCCACAAAGCGTTCACAGGCCACCACCATGGCGGCGAGGGAGCCTTTCATGTCGGCGGCGCCGCGCCCGTACAAATATTCGCCCCGTTGCACGGGCTCAAAAGGGTGGGTGTCCCATCCTGACAAGGGCTCGGCCGACACCACGTCGGTGTGGCCGGCAAATACCAGCATAGGGCCATCGCTGCCGCGCTCGCCCCAGAAGTTGTTCACTTCACCAAAGGGCAGGGCCTGGCAGGCAAAACCGATACTGCTCAGGCGCTGCATCATGATCTGCTGGCAACCCTCGTCCCGTGGGGTCAGCGATGGACGGCGTATCAACTCTGAGCAGAGTTCGAGGGTGTTGGACATGACAGGCGTACTCCTGTAGCGGGAAAACGGCCTAACACTCTTGGCCCGGGCGCTGAGCCTCCGGGTGATGGTTGTGGGCCAATCCGCATACGGCGCTAATTGTGGGTGTGCAGTTCTTTATTCAGGGCAATGGCCGATCGATTGCTCAGGCATTCAACGGCGCCGCTACTGGAATTGCGCCGAAACAACAGGTCGGATTTACCCGCCAGCTCGCGGGCCTTGACCGTGCCGGCCAGCTTGCCGCTGTCATCCAGCAGTTGCAACTTGGTGCCTGCGGTGACGTACAGCCCGGCCTCCACCGTACAGCGGTCGCCCAGGGGAATACCAATACCGGCGTTGGCGCCGAGCAGGCAATCTTCGCCGACGGAGATGACCATGTTGCCGCCGCCGGACAAGGTGCCCATGGTTGAACTGCTGCCCCCCAGATCGGAACCTGCGCCAATCATCACCCCGGCGGAAACCCGCCCTTCAATCATTCCCGGACCTTCTGTTCCCGCATTAAAGTTCACCAGCCCTTCGTGCATGATGGTGGTGCCCGCGCCGAGGTAGGCGCCCAGACGAACTCGCGCCGTGTGGGCGATGCGCACGCCGTCGGGAACCACGTAATTGGTCATTTTCGGAAATTTGTCGATGCTGTTGACTTCCAACACACGATTTTCCAGGCGCGCCTGTAGCTGCATGGCGGGCAACTCGTCCACATCGATGGCGCCTTCACTGGTCCAGGCGACATTGGGCAGTAAGGCGAAAATACCATTCAGGTTGGTCGCGTGGGGCTTGACCAGCCGGTGTGACAACAGGTGCAGCTTCAGGTAGGCCTCGGCTACCGATTGTGGCGCTGTATCCGTGGCCAGCACGGCGGCAATCAACGGACGTTGCGATTGGGCCATTTCTCGCGCTGTAGCGGCGGCTTCCGCTAGGCCGGCGTCATGTAGCGCAGCGGCCACCTCCACCATGGTTTCGGCGGGCAGGGGCAGGGCGGCATTGCCCGTGGTATAGCCCAAAACGGACCACAGGCGGTCAAGGGCGGCCTGCGGTTGCAACAGGGGAGTGGGGTAGAAGACCTCCAGCCAATCGCCGGCGCTGTTGCGGGTGCCCGCGCCGATACCCAGTGCGTAGATGTCAGCTTGCATAACTCTGAATTCTCACTGTCTGCGCCTGCCGGCCCAATGGTTTCCAAGCAGCCTGTCGGACTTGGGACTGTCCCTCGCTACGGACGCCCAAGCCCGACAGGCTGCAAGGCGAGGCAGTATAGCGAACTCTCTCTTCCGGCACAGCCGGAGGCTGCCGTAGCCAAACAGCCTTCAGGCTTTCCTGGTCTTTTTGGCATGCCTGCGCCCGGGGTAACAGGTGCTGCAGATTTCACATACGGTGCCATCACAGCCCCTGGCGGAGCAGTGTTCCCGGCCGTAATAGATAATCTGCAGATGCAGACGGTTCCAGCATGTTTGAGGAAACAAGCGCTTCAAATCCTTCTCTGTCTGCGCCACATTCCTGCCGCTGCTCAGCCCCCAACGCTGGGCCAGCCGGTGTATATGCGTGTCCACGGGAAAGGCCGGCTCCCCGAAGGCCTGACTCATTACTACACTGGCGGTTTTGTGGCCGACGCCGGGCAGGGTTTCCAGGGCGGCCAGATTCGCAGGCACCTGGCCGCCGTGCTCATCCACCAGTATCCGGCTGAGCCTGGAAATGGCGCTGGACTTTTGTGGCGACAGGCCACAGGGCCGGATGATGGCGCGAATTTCCTGCTCTGGCAGTGTGGCCATAGTGCGTGGGGTATCCGCCCGCTGAAACAGGGCCGGGGTGACCTGGTTAACCCGTGCGTCGGTGCATTGTGCGCTTAGAAGTACCGCCACCAATAGCGTGAAGGGGTCCCGGTGAGCCAGTGGAATGGGGGGGGAGGGGTAGAGTTCCTGCAACTTGCGCAGAATAAATTCGACCCGCTCCCGCTTGTTCATTCCCGGTCGGGAGCGGGGGGTCTGTTTGGCATTCATCCCACGACAGCCTGTTCATCCAGCTCCCGGCGAATGGCCGCCTGGATGTCCTGGCTCAGTTGCTCATTGAGGATGCCCTGGCGGTTGCTGGCGGTAATGAAAAATACGTCTTCCACGCGTTCGCCCAGGGTAGTGATCTTGGCGGCGTGCAACTCAATATTGAAGTCGAAAAAGATACGGCCGATACGCGCCAACAAACCGGGCCGGTCCGGTGTGTTGACTTCCAGCACGCTTACCCCCTTGACCGGGTCGACACTCATGGAAGTCTCGGTGGGTATCGAGAATAACCTGATCTGCCGGGGAATACGCCGCTTTACCAATTCCGGGTACCGGCCCCGGTCGGATAACAGCCGCCTCAGGGTCTCATCGATATGGCGTACCCGGCCGGAAGCCCTGGTAATGGTTTCGCCGTTTGCATCGAGCACGAAGAATGTGTCCAGGGCCATGCCGTCCACAAAACTGTAGACGCGGGCATCCTGTACGCTCAGGTCCAATTGTTCCAGTGCTGCAGCGATCACGGCGAACAGATAGTCCTGAGAGCGGCTGTGAATAAAAATTTGTGTGGCCGATTCCAGTGTGTTCTCTATAGCACCGGGTTTGATCAGCACCAGGGGGCTCTCCCGATCAACATGCCCGGCGATCGCCTCGGTATGCCAAACAATGTCCACGGGCGCTTCGCGCAGGAAGTACTCCTCGCCACTCGCTTGCCACAGTTCGGTTACTTCCCCGGCAGTGAAGCCGCGGTCTTCCAACAACTCCTGGGCCCGTTGCTGGGTTTGCGCGATTCGCTCCTGTTTGTCCAGCGGGTTTTCCAGGCCGCGCGCCAGGGCGCGCCTGGTTTCGGTGTATAACTGCCGCAGCAGGGCGCCGCGCCAGGCATTCCACAACTTGGGATTGGTGGCGTTTATGTCTGCCACTGTCAACACAAACAGGTAGTCCAGATGTAACTGGTCGCCTACCAAGCTGGCGAATTCCTGTATTACTTCGGGGT
>JAPOQD010000037.1 GCA_026710905.1 Halieaceae bacterium | reverse complement strand
TATCCGGCAGGGCCCTGTCTACATCGCTGGTAAGCACAACGAGAAGGCGTTCGCGAGCATCACCGCCATGCCCCGCCGCGACGCCCTGCTGATGATGGCGGAATCGTTGAAGGCGTTATTTGGCAACCGGTAGAAAGATTTCCCGCTACTATGCCTCGGCCGCATCTGTAGCGGCCACATGCTTCAGGCCAGTATCAGTCGACATCTCCGTGCCGGCTGGTGCCTTGTGCCCGAAGGGTGCAAAATGCGGGCTAGAGTTCCTGCTCGGCAGCCAGTTTTTCAAAGGAGCCGCGCACCATCATCAGGTCAGAGATGGAATCCACATCGACCGCAGCATTTGCATAGGGAAGAATGACCGCACGCAGGCGCAAACCCAGCCGCTTGCTCAACTTCGCCAGCGCCTCCTCCAGGGGTAGCAGGCCAAAGCGATAACGCAGCACCGCCCACCAGCCCAGCATGCTGATCAGCGCTATTGGTTTCTTGCGCTGTTGTTCAATCCTGCGCCAGAAATTGGCCGCACGGCGGCCTTCCGGGGTGAGGAATGCAAACAGGTTACAACCACAGAACTCGCCGTCACTAAACCGGAGCACTGTTTTATCCATGTCGGGATAGGTGTCCCGCACCAGGGCGTAGGGCGCCAGGCCCACGGTTACATCGACATCATCGGCCAGACTCTGGCGACCGTATGCATCAATGATCTCCTCGGTGAGCAGTGGGTGATCAGCGGTGGTGAGCAGCACGGGCTCCCCTCTTGGCAACGACTGCAGGGCGGCATAGGCGCTGGTGCTTGGGGTGGCCATGGGGTTACGCCAATCCACCTCACCCGCATCAACCCAGGCAGCCAGAATTGCATCACGGTCAAGTTCTGCGCGCTCGGGTCCAGACAACAGAATCTTGTCAACCAGTTGCGAATTCTTCAAGGCGCCGATCACTCGCCGTACCATGGGAGTGCCATCCACATCGATCAGCGCCTTGCAGCCGGCCCCGGAATGGGATACCAGCGAGTCTTTTTTACTACGGTCACCGGCCAGCACAATGGCCGTCATATGATGGATTGCGGGATCCAATTGCATGGTCTCAGCCAAACTCCTTTTCGTAGATTCGGTAACGCTTGTAAGCTTCGCCCCCAATTGTCTCAATGATATTACGCATGGCCTGGTTGTCTTCCAGCACCCAGCCCATCTCGGTTGCCACCATACCCCGCCTTACCGCGCACTGCCGCACGGCATCGATCACCATGAAGGCCATCACTGGACCCAGGGGCGAGTGTTGAAATTCCCGGCGCACCCCCATCAGGGGCACCCTCCCGGAACGCAGGCCTCTTACCTTGAGCCGCCACAACAATTTGATCAACCCCACGGGAAACAGGCGGCCTCGCAGGCCGCGTATCGCCTCGTTGAGATTGGGCAACATGACGATAAAGGCAGCAGGATTTCCACGGTATTCCGCGATTTGCACATAATCTTCGGGCAGCAACAAGGCCAGGCTTTTGACCAGATCGGTAAACTCACTTTCAGTAAAAGGTACAAAACCCCAATTGTCTCTCCAGGCATCGTTAAAGATTTCGCGCATGATCCCGGTATCTTCCACCAGCCGTCTACGGCGCATGGAACGCACCGTGACATCCCTTGAAGCCCGCCGCGCCAGTTTTCGCATCACCGCGGGGGCCGCAAAATCCGGGTTGATCATGAAGGCCAGCAAGTCCTTGATCCCGCGGTAACCCACGGCCTTGATCCTGGCGTCGTACCAGGGACGGCCGTGGCCCATCAGAATACTGGGCGGCTGTTCGAAGCCGTCCACCAGTACACCCAACTCTTCGTTTATTGTGAGATTGAATGGACCGCGCGCGCGACGCATGCCCTGTTCAGCCAACCAGGCTTGTGCGGTATCAAACAGGAGGGTAAACACCTCGGCATCGTCAACGGCTTCAATCATGCCAAAGAAACCGGTCTGATCCCCATAGCACTGTTGATGAAGATCATCTACCTGGGCGCTGATCCGGCCCAGAGGCCGGCCATCCCGCAGAGCGACCCAAGCCTGCCAGCGGGCATGCTCAAAAAACGGGCGCTTGGGGCTGAACCTGTGTTTTTCCTGAAAATCCAGCGGAGCAATCCATTGCGGGTCATCGCGGTAGACGTAATGGGGAACGCGAATGAATTGCCGCAATGCAGGGGGGTCATTCACCGGCAGTATACTTAGCGGCTGGTTCGTTTCGGCGGGCGTCATGAAAGGGGGATTCGCTGGATTACGGATTCGAAAATGGAAAATCAGTATAGCGTCGGCTACCAGGCCTCACAAATGAGCCGTTGCCGCCACAACTCACCATCTTCAATTCTTCTGACGGAATAAATTCGGTATAATGGTAATTTCTGAATCCCCCAGCGTACATATCCCTTCAGGGGACGCGTCATCGTGTCACGGTTGAGGTTTGGGGCTGTTTTACTCATAGGCAGACGCGGGATGGGCTGCCTGGAACGGAAACACTGCCTCCATCCCCACCCGAGCGAACTGGGGTGGTGTTGAAAAAGAACCAGCGGGGCTCATGGAAGCAGCAACGACGAATGAAAACGCAAACCCCTCAATTATTTAGACAAAATTCCCCAGTCAATTGGTATTATTACCTATAGGGACTCATGCGATTTTGATAGTATCCGTGGATGAGGGGCGCCATCGGTCGATTCACCACTGAAGTGCAGCAATCAAGCAGCACAACGCCAGTTGGGTCGGGTTCCTGGGGCACTGTCGGTGATGCAGTTTTCATCGAAGATCCGGAGATTACGTTTTGCCAGTAGAACCAACACCCACCAACCATCGTCTGGCCCCTCGAGCCGCCGATTTCAGCACCCTGGCCGAAGCGCTCGATTATGCCGCCCTCGGTGATACCGGAACCAACTTCTTCAGTGGGCGCGGCGAACTCCATACCCGTCTGACCTATGCAGAATTGCGTGAATCGGCGCTTACCCTGGCCCGCAAATTACTGGGCCTGAACCTGGAGAAGGGCGCTCGAATCGGGCTGGTAGCCGAAACTACCCCTGATTTCGTAAAACTCTTTTTCGCTTGTCAATATGCTGGTTTGATTCCGGTACCACTGCCGGCCACCATCAACATGGGCGCGCAAATTGTATACACGCAACAATTACGCCGTTTACTTCAGGCCAGTGATGCCTCCGCTGCGATTTCCTCCGAGGGCTACCTGCCGATTTTACGGGAATCCTGTGACGGCCTGAACTTGCGCATGGTAGACCGGCCCGAGGCGTTCCATGCATTACCCGAATCAGAGTGCGAACTACCCGCTGTGGCTGAAGACGATATCTCCTACATTCAGTACACCTCCGGCAGTACCCGTTTTCCCCGTGGCACTATTATCAAACACCGTACAGTGCTGGCCAATCTGCGAGGCATCGCCCAGGACGGCCTCGCTCTCGGGGCCAAGGATCGCCTGCTGTCCTGGTTGCCCTTCTACCACGATATGGGGCTGGTGGGTTTTGTATTGGTTCCGGTAGCTACGCAGCTTTCCGTTGATTATCTCGATACCCGGGAATTCGCCCTGCGCCCGCGCCAGTGGCTGAACCTGATGACCCGCACCAAGGCAACCGTATCCTTTGCACCCTCCTTCGGCTACGACCTGGTGACCCGCCGTCTGCGCCCCCAGGATATTGCCCAGTACGATCTGAGCCATTGGCGCATCGCCGGCATCGGCGCCGAAATGATCCGCCCCCAGACCTTGCAGCATTTCGCTGAAATTCTGGAGTCCGTGGGCTTCGACCGACGAGCTTTCACAGCCTGTTACGGCATGGCTGAATGTACCCTTGGAGTCAGCTTCTCGCCCCTGCTTGAAACCTATTCAACCCACTATATCGATAGTGACCATTTGGCGGACAACCACCGCGCAGTGTTGCTGGAAGAGGATGTGGAGGCAGGCCGTGGCCGCCATTTCGTCAATTGCGGAAGACCTCTGCCCAGCTTCGAAATAGAAATTCGCGATGACAACGGCAGACCGCTGGATGATTGGCATAGCGGTATTATTTACCTGCGGGGCCCCAGCGTCATGTCCGGCTATTTCAACCAGCCGGAAGAAACCAGGGCTGTGCTCAGCGAGGATGGTTGGCTTAACACTGGTGATTTCGGGTACCTGGTGGATGGTTTACTGACCATCACCGGGCGCAAGAAAGACCTGATTATCATCCATGGGCGTAATATTTGGCCCCAGGATCTCGAGCACCTTGCCGAGACCCAGCCTGAAATCCGCAGAAATGACACTTTGGCCTTCTCCGCTCCGGATGCCGACGGCGAGGAGCGTTGTGTATTGATCGTACAGTGTCGGGAAACCGATGCCAGGAAGCGTCGTAATCTGGTGCGCCGCCTGACTGCCCTGCTCCGTATTGAACTGAGCCTGGACTGTCATGTTGAATTGGCGCCGGTTCATTCGTTGCCCAAGACCTCATCCGGCAAGTTATCACGGGCCAAGGCGCGTATGGATTTCATTGCTGCCCGGGAAGCCGGGAGCAAGGCCGCCACCGCAGAGGCCGAGCGGAAGGTTGCCTCGGCCTGAGTTTTGATTTCTTCAGGCTCGGCCGCCGCCGTTACCGGCGCGACTGGATTCATTGGATATCATGTTTGCACCCGCCTTCTCTCCATGGGCCGGCCGGTGCGGGCGTTGGTGCGTAATCCTCAAGCTGCCAAAGGCCTGAAAGCCGCCGGAGCACAGTTGGTCATTGGGGACCTGGCCGACCACGGCTCCCTGGCCCGGCTGTTGGAAACCGCCGGGGCCGTCGTACATTGCGCCGGAGCGGTTCGCGGCGCCAGCCAAGCGGACTTTGCGTACGCCAATATTGAGGGTACAGCCAATTTGCTGACCGCTTTGGGCATGCAACAACCCCTGCCAAGGCTGATCATGCTATCTTCTCTGGCGGCGCGGCAGCCACAACTCTCCTGGTATGCTTCGAGCAAGCATCAGGCGGAATTGCTACTGCGGGAACAGAATCCGGGGCTGGACTGGATCGTGCTGCGCCCTCCCCCGGTCTACGGACCCGGCGACAGGGAGTTGACACCGGTCTTCCACTGGCTGGCGCGCGGCATCATGCCGGTCCCTTCTACTCCGGAAAATCGCATGTCGCTGCTGCATGTACATGACTTGGCATGCGCGATTACCGCGCTGCTGGATGCCAAATCTCTACCCCGGCGAGCACTGAGCCTGTCCGACGGCAAGGAACAGGGGTATGACTGGCGGGAATTGGCCGAGTTGGGTTCACAGGTGTGGGGTCGCCGGGTCCGCCTGTTGCGATTGCCGGATCCGCTGTTGGATGCTCTGGCCGCCGCCAACCTGATACTGGCGCGCCGGATGCGATACGCTCCCATGCTGACGCCGGCTAAAGTCCGTGAATTGAGACACCCGAACTGGGTGACAGACAACCGGGAGATTCAGGCAGTGATTGACTGGCAACCCGCAATCTCACTTGCACAGGGTTTAACGGATTTGTAAACAGGGATACAGTTTCCGTTTTCAGCACCGGGCAAAAGTGGGCCAGTGCTGCTGAACCGCGGTGATACGATATAATCAGGCCCTGCAACGGCTGTGCAGGCAGGAAAACAGACAGTGGCGCAGTTCATTATTGGCAATGCATTCGGCAAAATTGCAGAGCGTCACCGGGGCTTGCAGAAATTCCTGTGGCGGTTCGATTTTGTCGCGGTATGGTTGCTGGTCAGGGTTTTCGGCCTGTTGCCGGTGGACGCTGCCTCCAGCCTTGGCAAGCATTTTGGCCGCCTGGCCGGACCGCGATTAAAACGCAAGACAGCCATGTACCGGGAAAATTTGTCGCGGGCCTTCCCGGAGAAACCAACGGTGGAGATTGAGCAGTTGATCTGTGAGGGTTGGGGTAACGCGGGACGGGTGATGGCGGAATATACCCACTTCAAGGCAATTTTTGCTTCCCGGGACCGCGAGCGCCTGCATGTCGAAATGTCGGGCGGGTTCACCACCCACCGCCAGGCCACTCCGCCCGCAATTTATGTCGGCGCCCATCTTAATAATTGGGAAATGCTTATTACCGCCCTGAACCGGCTCGAAATTCCCAGCGTGGCGCTATACACACCACCCACCAATCCACTGCTGGCGGGGTTATTGTATGAGTACCGGCGGGACATGGATTGCGCGCTGGTTTCCCGCGACCGCGCCGCCCGCGAGATCATACGCCATCTGGAGCAGGGCCGTTCCGCGGGGCTGATCGTTGATCGGCGGCTGGATACAGGCCCGGAAGTTCCCTTTTTCGACATTTCCAAGCCAAGTACAATGTTACCGGCGCGATTGGCGCTGAAATTGGGCCTGGACCTGGTTCCGACCCGGGTTGAGCGCTTGCGGGGAGCGGAGTTTCGGGTCACTTTTTATTCTCCCGTGGTGGCTTCCGACCCCCGGGCAGACAAGAATCGACAGGCTCAGGACATGATGAGCCAGGTTCACCAGCATTTTCAGAATTGGATCAGCGAAACTCCGGGGGCCTGGTTTTGTCCACAACGGATCTGGCCAAAAAACGCACTCCGCCGCAGTGCCGGACAGTTTGAACAGGAGGTTGACGCAAATGCCGCCTGAAACGACACAACAGTCTATCCGCCTGTTCAAGAATGATTTCCTGGAGAGTCTGACCCATGTGCACCCGAGCGTGCCGTTACTGTTGTGGTCACCTGTCTCCGCCTTCCTGTTATGGCGCAGTATGGCCATACTGCAACTCCCGGCTGGAGGAATACTCTTGTGCGCCCTGGTCGCCCTGGTGACCTGGACACTCACCGAATACCTCTTGCACCGCTTCGCTTTTCACTTTCCCGCTAAAAGCGCAATCGGCAAATGGCTGGTGTTCCTGTTTCACGGCAATCACCACCAGGACCCAAGGGACAAGACCCGCCTGGTCATGCCTCCAGGTGGTTCAGTACCGATCATGCTGGTCCTTTACTACCTGTTTTCACTGGTAATTCCACACCCCTGGATCGAGCCTTTCCTTGCTTTTTTTATCATCGGTTACCTGACTTACGACTACATACACTACGCCATTCATCACTTCCCCATGCGCAACCCGGTAGCCAGCTACCTCAAGCGCTACCATCTACAGCACCACTATTCGGGGAAACCGGGCCGCTACGGCGTCAGTTCCCCGCTCTGGGATCTGGTGTTTCGCAGTACCGGTACTGCTCACCGGAGTGGCTGAATACTTCCTGATTCCGAAGCGTCTGGCCAGGGCGGCACCGGCCCTTGGGCGCGTGACTCAGTGGCTGGAAGCGCAGTTCGCTCGAGTGTTTCTGTGGATGCTCGGGCGCTTTTCTCCCGAGCACGCCGCCGCCATCGCCGCCATGGTATTTCGTCTCCTGGGTCCTTATAGCAACAAGTCCCGTGCGGTAAAACGCAACCTGCGTGTCATCTACCCGGAGGAGTGCGATGCCGGCATCCGGCGCTTGTGCCGGGAAATCTTCGGCTACCTCGGAGTGGCCTCGGCGGAATTGGTGAAGATGGAGCAACTCTGGCAGGAGCACGAGCAAAGAATTGCTTTCGACGTATCCGCCAAGGCCCAGGCTCACCTGGACCGGGGTGGGGCCTGCGTTTTTGTCACTGCCCATGTTGGCGCCTGGCAACTGACCAACCTGATAGCACGGCGCTACGGACTTTCAATCAGCACTGTATATGCGGCGGAATCCAATCCTGCCATGCAGAGTATATTGCAGCAGCTACGAAGTGCTTTTGGCGTCAAACTGGTGCCGTCAGAGTCGGGAGTAAAGCCCTTGATTCGGGAATTGGCGGCGGGCAACAGTATTGGGCTGGCCGTGGATACGCGGCTTGACCGGGGGCAACTCATACCCTTCTTCGGTGTCGATGCCTATACCAACACAAGCGCCGCTCGGCTGGCTTTGCGCAGCGGAGCTGCCCTGATTCCCATCCGCGCCAGGCGGCTGGAGCCGGGCCGTTTCCTGATCCAGGCCTATGACCCGATAGCCAGACCGGAATCAGGGCCGGATAGCCGCACCCAGGCAATCGCCATGACTGAATCGCTGCATCGGCATTTTGAGAACTGGATCAGGGAAACTCCCGAGCAGTGGATGTGCCTGAAACGGCGCTGGCCCAAATCACCGGCAAATCCCGCCACCCACTAGAAAACCGCTATACCGCCTGCGATGCGGGCTAGGGTTTATGAGAGCGCGCAAGGTACTCGTGGCTCTGCATTTCCTGCAGACGCGAGATGGTTCGCTCAAATTCAGCGTTGAGACCACCTCCTCGATACAAGTCCAGCAGTGGCGCTGCCGCCGATATCACCAGTTTCACATTGCGATCATAGAATTCATCCACCAGGCTTACCAGGCGCCGGGCCTGATCGTCCGTGTCCCGTCCCAACTGCGGAACATTGCCCAATAACACGGCATGGTAGATACGCGACAGTTCAATGTAATCATTCTGGCTGCGCGGACTTGCACAAAGTTCATTGAATTCAAACCATACCACGTCATCCGCAAGACACCGCGCCTTCAGCTTACGGCCATTGATTTCCAGGAGTTGCCACGACTTGCCCGGCTCCGGCGCCAGCCGTTCGAAGCATTGTTGCAGGTTTTCTCGCGCACTCTCATCCAGCGGCCAGTGGTAGAGTTGCGCCTGTTCCAGGGCCCGCAGACGGTAATCCACCCCCGCCTCCATGGGCAAAATTCGGGTATTTTCCCGCAACAGGGCGATGGCCGGCAAAAACCGTTGCCGCTGCAGACCATCCCTGTACAAGTCGTCCGGCGCGACATTCGATGTCGCCACCAAGGTAACGCCCCGTTGAAACAACGCCTCCAGCAATCTCCCCAGAATCATGGCATCGGCAATATCGGAGACAAAGAACTCATCGAAACAAACCACCCTGGTTTCCGCCGCCAGCGTGTCGGCAATCTCAAGCAGGGGATTTGCCCTGCCTTGCAAACGTTTCAAGTCGCTGTGAACCCGGTGCATGAAGCGGTGAAAGTGCAGCCGCATTTTACGTTTAAAAGGCAGGCAGTCGTGGAAGCTGTCTACCAGCCAGGTCTTGCCACGGCCCACCCCGCCCCATAGGTACAGTCCCTGCACCAGTTCTCGTGGCTGTCTGCGCCAGCGCCCCAGCCAGTGACCGAGGACGCCGTTTCTGGACAAAACCTGCTCGGCCTGCACCAATTCGTGGAACAGTTGGTCCAGCACTTGTACCGCCTGTCGTTGGGCCTGGTCCTCCTGAAAGCCGTGTCGGCCCAGATCGCGCTGGTATCGTTGCAGGGGGGTGGTCATGTCCGGTGAGAGTCCTTGCCGTGGAGACACTTTACCCAGCCGCCTGTTTTCTGGCAACGCAATGCTGCGCCGGCCCGAGTAGCGGAGTATACTTACGGGCAGTTGGTTCACGGAGAATTTTGTGTACAGTTTTCCCCCGCTGTTTCTCGCCATTGCCTTTGCCCTGCTGGCCGGCATCGGGGCCGGCCTGCTGGCAAGCCGCCATTGGTTCACCAGCGCTCGCAAACAACGCCAACTCGAGCGCAGTCTGGAACAGTTGTCTCAGCAGCAGAGAGAATACCGTCACGCCGTGGTGAAACACTTCACCGACACTGCCTCACAACTGAACAAACTGGCGGATAGTTACCGGGATGTGCACAATCAACTGGCGGCTGGAGCCCGCGCCTTGGCCGACAGCCACAGCGCCACCCTGCTGCAACCCCTGCCGGACCGCGAGTCCACCGATTCGGATGACTTGACTTCCTACTCCAACGTGCAACAACCGCTGGACTATGCGCCCAAGAATTTTCCCCAGGAGAGGGGGATGTTGAACGAAGAGTTCGGATTGAACAAGATTGCTTCCAATGAGGCTGAAGCTACACTTGTAGAAAGCAGCACCGAACGCAGCTGACTACACCCGATTGCCAATGTTGTCAGACTCATGCTGTAAACTCGGATGGGTAGTGGGACGTGCTCCCGTGGGGGCTCGCCATGGCGAGCACCCTTCGGGCACATGGCACCCTTCGGGCACATGGCACCCTTCGGGCACATGGCACCCTTCGGGCACATGGCACCCTTCGGGCACATGGCACCCTCCGGGCACATGGCCCGCGGGTCGCACATGTGCGACCCCTACAGCGGCATGGTCCGTATGTTGAAAAAACTGGTACAGTTTATCACCTGGCCCGCTTTGGCCGGGGTCCTGGCAGGGATGGTGCTGCTGCAGTGGCAAACCAATCAGCGAACCGAATCAGTACCGGCTTCGGTTGGGGTCAGTTTTGCCGGCGCCGTGCAGCGGGCGGCGCCCTCGGTGGTTAATATCTACACTAGCAAACGCATCCGCTCCCGGCTCGCGGATGACCCCTTCCTGCGCCGCTTTTTTGGCAACAATATTCCCAGTGATCGTTACCAGCGTTCACTTGGCTCCGGGGTAATCGTCGCCGAGGAAGGCCTGGTTCTTACCAATCGCCATGTCATCGCCGGCGCCGACGAGATCGTTGTTTTGCTGCAAGACGGCCGTGACAGTCGGGCCGCCGTGGTTGGCAGTGACCCCGATACGGACCTGGCTGTGCTGCGCATCCAGATAGAGGACATTCCTCCCATATCCATGGGCAATCCAGACGAGTTGCAAGTAGGCGATGTAGTATTGGCCATCGGTAACCCTTTCGGCTTCGGCAACTCCGTGAGCCAGGGTATCGTTTCCGCCCTGGGACGCTACGGCCTTAATCTGAGTACTTATGAGGATTACATCCAGACCGACGCCGCTGTACACAAGGGCAATTCCGGTGGCGCCTTGATAACTACCAACGGCAAGCTGGTAGGCATCAACACCGCAATTTACTCACAAACCGGGGCCGCCATGGGCATCGGTCTGGCAATACCTTCCGACCTGGCGCTGCAGGTGATGGACAGTCTGGTCAATTACGGAAAAGTGATTCGCGGCTGGATGGGCCTGGAAGTGCAGCCCCTGTTCGATGGCAATCGTGAACAGACCCTGACCGTCACTGCCGTCGCAACGGATGGACCCGCCGGCCGGGCAGGCATACAAGTGGGGGATGTCATCACCCATATCAATACCAGCGCCGTGGTGGACGGCCGCTCTACCATGCAGCAGGTCGCATTGCTGCGGCCCGGCGACGCGGTCGAAGTCACCCTGTTACGGCGGGGAAAAACACTGAATCTGCCAGTAGTGGTGGGAATGCGCCCGGAATCGAGCGAACGCTAAACCCGCGTAGGGCGCCAGCGTTCGTCGCGAGGGCGCTGAAACGCCGCTGTGGTGGGGCGCACAGACAGAAATAGGATGTTAATCCTAGTTTCGGTGTTACGATGCACACAAGCCCAGGTAACACGAGCAATCTCGCAAAGGGGAGACAGAGCCATGAGAGCTGCAGTAATCGGGGCCGGCCTGAGTGGGCTGACAGCAGCCTACCGATTGAAGAAAGCCGGGTGGGACGTCCTGGTTTTCGAGTCGGAAGACCAGGTGGGCGGCCGTACGCTGACCGGTGAATCCGGCGGCTACCGCTATGAACTTGGCGCTACTGTCGCCGCAAAAAGCTATATTCCCTATTTCGAGCTTGCCGATGAGTTGGGCCTGCAACTGTCTCCCACACCACCAATCGTATCGACCTTTCGTGACGGTAAGCCCCACTGCCTGCATCTCGACCGACTGGTCCGGTCAGCGCTCACAACCAAAATCCTGTCCTGGCCAGCCAAATTGAAGTGCATGCTGATTGCACTTGACGTCGCGGCAGCCTCACTCAAGGGTTATCTCGATTACACCGACCTTTCGAAATCTGCGCCGATCGATAACGAGAGCGCCGCGGATTACCTGCGGCGGCGGGTGGGCGAAGAGGTACATACCTACCTTGGCGATCCGCTGATCCGCACAATGACCATGACGGATGCCGACAAAATCAGCAAAGTCGAATTCTTCTCAGGCATCATGAATGTCATGAAAAGCCAGGCGTATATCTGCGAGGGTGGCCAGGGCTACATGGCCGATGTACTGGCTGAGCATGTCGAGGTAAATACCGGGCACCGTGTGACCAATGTGCTCGAGACAGAGAGTGGCGTACAGGTTGACGGCGAGGAATTCGATGCTGCCGTTGTGGCGGCCCCATTACCGGTCGCTTATGACATTTGCCCGGGGTACCGCGACCTCCTGTCGCCACTAAACCAATCGCTGCAATATACGGAGTGTCTCAGCGTGGCCATTGGCACTGCGGCCGTCCCCGACTGCCCTGCCTGGATCGTCCAGGTATCAGCCCACGATTTCCCGGAAGTGGCGCAGATAGTGCTCGAACACAACAAGTCACCGGAGAATGCACCCAAGGGGCACGGGCTTTTTGCCTGTTTGTGGGAGAAAGATGCATCTGTGCAGTACCGCGACGCCTCAGACGAATACATCTACGAGAAGACGCTCAAGTCGGTTTGCAAAGCCTTCCCGGAGCTTGAGGGTACCGCTGACTTTTTTGCGGTTAAGCGCTGGAAGTACGCCATACCCTGGACAAAGATTGGTTCCTACAAAGAAATCGGGCATTTCAATGCGGCGATCAACCCCGCCGCCCGAGTGCAGTTTGCCGGCGACTATATGAGTGCAACAGGCCAGCACACCGCTGTCAAATTTGGCACGCAGGCGGCGAACAACCTGCTCTGCGCCGGCCGAGGGGCGGATCAAACTTCCGGCTGAAGATTGGGGGTCCAGTCATTACAGTAATCGCGCCAGGCGACAATCTTGTCACCCTCAAATTCCAGGACACCGACGGCGGGTACAGCAGCGATAAGATTACCATCGGCGTCGTACATATCATCTGAACGCTCAACCATCACTTGACCGGATTTGGCCTGAATATTCTTGATCACCACCCGGGTGGTCGCAAATTGCGTCATTTCGTGCATGGCATGCAATCCCTGAACACACACGTCCCGGCCCTCGACGCCTCCCCGAGCACTATTCCACCAGAACAGATCAGGATGGCAATGCTTCTCAAAACTTTCCACACAGCCGTCGAGGCCAGTGACCCACATGGCAAAGACTTCACGGACTACTTCCTCTTCTTTCAGCATGTTGCCTCCGTTATTTTCATTCGACAGGCAGTATTGCCTGCCCATTACGTACCCTGCCCCGTAAATAAGATACTTATACCATCTGTGGGCTTGTTACACTCTTCAAAGGATGTACAGCAGGGGCGGAAAAGGCAAGAGATCAAACATGTATGCCCTTTATTCTGAACTCGTCAGGCGTATAAACTCCGTTTTCCATAATGCCGGGGGAAGAAGAAAATACAAAGGGTGGTTCACCGCCAGCATGCGGATTGTTTGTTGATTCAGTCAGGCCGACACCGATGCGATCGCCGCATCTCACTCGGCACATGCCTTCTGTCATAGCAAGCCCGTGCACCATGATGACGGCTGACTTAGCAATGGGTTCGTACTCAAATACCCAGTTTTTTCCAGCCGCATTCATAATGATTTTTCCTCCGCAGTTGCTGACAAGGTCTTCGCCCACATGGAGAACCACGTCCAGATCGGTAACAAAATGCATTTTTCCATCGGTAACCAACACCGCTGATTTAACGAGCGTGCCGTCTGCACCAACGAAAACAACGGAGGCCAAATAACAGTTTTCGTCAAAAATCGCGCAAAAAAATCGATGTCCGCGAATACTCAACCATTTTCGAATACCATGAGAGTGATCCCGCCATGCAAATCCATCTATATCGTAGCTTTTGTCTTTCACCCGCAGCGTTCCCCTCGTTCGACCAAACGCTTGCGTGTGATTTGAAATCATGTCTTTGACAAATTGACTGTCACCGGGAAAGTAGCTGACACCCTGATGATAGGGTGTGAAAACAAGATCTGCCTCAACATCGTATTCCGGGTCATTGAGTTGCCAGTTATAGTTGCCGTCAAAGCTGAAATTCAACAGGCTCTTACCATCGGTCAGCGCCGTTTCTGTACGACAACTGTCGTCGAACGGCACCAGATCGTCCGTATGCTTGTAGAAGTATTCCGGTGTCCAGACACTGCTCATGACTTGCGCTGTGCCACCCTGAAAGTTGGGCGTTTGGGATAGACGCAAAAATGCATAGCATTCGCGCTCGGCATCCCAGAAATACAGCACAAAGCTTTCCTGCCACAATTCGTCATTTAACGGAGTATGCGTTCTTTCGAAATCGTCTCCGATGAATTGGACCAGACCTTCGCTTTCGTAAATTACGTCCATTGTTCTACCCCGCCATTGTCTGTATGGCTAATTCATCTACAAACTATGTATCACAACTATTGGCGCGACAACAAGGTTTGCATTGTCGTGGCGTAAGGGGAATTGCTGGTGTCAAAAGACGGCCCAAGAAAATCCTGGCCATGGTGTTCATACATTTTCATCATGTCTGTCACAATGACGTAGGTTCGGAACGCGCTGAATATTTCGAAGAAATCGAAATTTGGAACGGATGCCCCGGCGCGTTTCTCATATTCTTCCAGAAACTCCTCGCGCATCATCATGCCCTCGAGACGTGGAATTTCGAGCGCATCGGTAACCGCGCTTTCGGAAAACAGCCAAAGTCCGATATCGGCGCCCGGCTCCGAGATACCACACATTTCCCAGTCCAGCGCAGCAGACAAACGAAATTCTTGCCATAGTCCATTTCCTGGCCGGCAGTCACCCCAGGTCATGCACAAGTTTTCAACCGCAGGCAGGTTCGCATAAAGCCAGTCGATGGTCGCCGCCCCCACTTCGTGACGTTTGCCATCCAGCGCTCTGTCATAAATGTCTATCAAGCTTGTTAAGTGTTGTTCCGTTTGGCTTGATTCCGAGTCTCGCCGTAGCAGCGTTTCCAGCCCCAAAGCTCGCCAGTCGAGCTGATGCAATTTGACCAGGAACTCTATACCCGAGCGACAAAGGCTTTGTCGCTGCTCCGGGGTAGCCTCAAACAGCCAGCCTGCGGTGCTGAAGGGTGGTGAGTCTGGCGCGGCAACACCTTCACAAAACTCCATAATAAAAAAGGGGCCACCCAGCAAATCACCAGTTGATTCATTGTATACAACTCCGGGGACAGCAAGCCCATCGTCTTTGCCGAGAATCCTGTGCGCCGTGAGCATATTGTCAAAGTTGGCGTCCGGGCAGCCAGTCGACCCCAGCTCTGCGCGCAATACGTATTGTCGTTGGCCCCTGGATTTATCGCTGTGGGCAATGCATATAATATACGTGTCACCCGAACGCCCCGAGGCAGCTGATGGACTTTCAAAAGACAGAAGCTCGCCTCGTAAGGGGTGAGGTGCTTCATCGACAAGCCAATTCTTAAACCTTGCTATCAGTGCATCGGGAGAAGGCTTTTCGAGTTTCTCGACATCGAATGACCTTGAATCGACCATAGTACAACCCTCGTCATGATAATTCTCAGCCATCAATAGTATGGGCAACCTATAATCGATTCGCCAACTTGTCAAACTACCTTCCATGGCCCGATCTCCGACGACTGATTTGCCAGAGGCCCTCATTACTAGTAACTTAGCCACTAATTCGCTTACGGAATAAATTCAGGCGCGGTAACGCGCAATGATTCTAAGAGCCCAAATACTGCTTAAGGAGTCCCCCTATGAGCCATTCAATAAAACATTTACTGTCTCCAGCCATTTTGCTGGCTGTAGCACTATCCAGCACAACTGCGCTGGCGGAAAAAGACCCATCTATACTGGATCACAAAATGGACAGGAAAGTCGTTCACCAGGTAGAGAATCATTTTTACTGTGACCTGAAGCCCGGCAAAACAATGCGCGACGTGTACAAGGTGCAATCGGAGTGGATGGCGCTCTCCGCCAAATTGGGATTCTCTCTCGAAGATTATGATTCAGCGATAATCTTCCCGATATTCGCCGAGAAAACAACAACCGTTCCCAACCGCGTCAAGTGGGTTGGAAAATTCAAGGACTTCAAGGGCGAGGGCATGGTGATGCAGGCATTTATGGATAGCGGCTTTGAAAACGGCATCCGCACTGTACTTAACTGCCACAAAGCTGAGCAGTGGTTCAACCCACAGGGTTCCTATCCGTAAGCACCGCAACACCGGTGCTATACTGCTTCACAAACAGCAGCGGAGATATCTGAACGTACTCCATGCAGAGAGATGCAAGCCATGCACCCCGAAATCAGCGACTTTGTGAACCGAATCGAGTCCAGCAATACGCCCTGGCTACCCTACGGACTGGTCGAGGGCTGCAGTTTTCGAGTGTTGAAAACCCATGAAGCCAGCAACACGGTAGTTCTGAACTTTCTGATGCCGCCGAACTGTACCACCCAGCTACACGATCATTTCTGCACGGCCATGGCCTATACACTGGAGGGCGAATGGATGTACGGCAACCAGGTTTTCAAACAGGGCGATCTGGCCTTTGAGGTTCCCGGAGAAATTCACCAACCGGTAACCGGTGAAGCAGGCGCCCAACTGCTCACCATTCTATTCGGTGGCCCCGGCGAGAATCGCTTTCTGCGCAACTTCGAGGAAGATGGCAGCAGCTATACCATCGGCATGCCGTTCCTCAAGGCGGTCGAGGGCATCACTCCCGCGGAACTGGAGCAGATCGACCTCGAGGCACTGCTTCAGGATTACACCCCACCCGACGAAACGGCTTTTCCGCAGTAGGACAGTCCCAAGTCCGGTAGGCTGCGGCAGCCTGTCGGGCTTGGGCGTCCGTAGCGAGGGAAAGACCGTTTTGAGTCATTTTTTCTGCAAGTCTGAGGAGAATAGTGGTTCTATTTAACGAAGACTTGCAGAAAAAAGGGCCAAAACGGCTTTTCCGCAGTAGGACAGTCCCAAATCCGACAGGCTGCTAACCCACTACATCGCCGTCCTTGGCTGGCAGTCGGCATTCCGCGGCGAGGGCATGGGCTGGAAGTGATTCTGCCCGCGCCAGTTGTGTAACCAGGGGCGTCATCAGTCTCGCGCCCGCCTCAGACGCCATGATCACCGAACTGCGCTTGATGAAATCGTACACCCCCAGTGGGGAAGAAAAGCGCGCCGTGCCGGCAGTGGGCAATACATGGTTGGGGCCAGCACAATAGTCTCCGAACGCTTCCGGCGTATTGCGGCCGAGAAAGATAGCCCCGGCGTTGCGCACATGCGGTAACCACCGACGCGGTTCGTCTACCGCCAATTCCAGGTGCTCCGGTGCAACCAGATTGGCAATAGCCACTGCGTCAGCTATATCCCGGGTTTTGATCAGGGCGCCGCGGCCATCCAGGGAAGCGCGAATAATTTGGCGCCGCTCCATATCGGGCAACATGCGGGTAATGCCTGCCTTCACCTGGCGGAGGAAATCTCCATCTGGAGACAACAATATGGCCTGCGCGTTTTCATCGTGCTCGGCTTGTGCAATCAAGTCCATGGCAATCCAGTCCGGATCACAGTTACCGTCGCAGATAATCAGAATTTCCGAAGGCCCGGCCACCATATCAATGCCCACTCGGCCGTACGCCCGGCGCTTGGCGGCAGCTACGTAGAGGTTGCCGGGGCCGATGATTTTATCCACCGCGGGTATGGTTTCGGTGCCATAAGCCAGCGCAGCGATTGCCTGGGCGCCACCAATAGTAAACAACCGGTCCACTCCGGCCACGGCAGCCGCGGCCAATACCATACTGCTGATCGTTCCAGTGGGGGCCGGCGCCACCATCACTACCTCACGCACTCCAGCGACCCTGGCCGGAATTACATTCATCAATACTGTCGACGGGTAGCTGGCCTTACCACCGGGAACGTAAACACCTACCCGGTCCAGAGCGGTAATTTGCTGGCCGAGCAGGGTGCCCTCAGCATCCTCGTAGTACCAGGATTCCTGAACCTGGCGTTGATGGTAATTGCGTATACGTCCAGCTGAGATTGACAGGGCCTGCCTGGGTGCGGCGTCAAGCCCTTCCAGCGCCGCACGCATCTTCTCTTTCGGCAGCTCCAGTTCAGCGGCAGAGGCCACGGACAGTCCATCGAAACGTTGGGTAAATTCCAGCAAGGCCTGATCGCCGCGGGAAATCACCCCCTCGAACACCGTGTCGATCACCTCGGCCAGCGCCCTGTCCGATGATTCACGCCACTCGGTCAGAAGCCGTAATTGTTCCGAAAACCCTTCCCCGCCACTATCCAGCCAGCGCATGATCAGGCCTCGCAAAGCGCTTTGGAAAGGGCCATGACCAGTTCCTGAATCACATCGTGCCGTGATCTCATGGTTGCCCTGTTGACCACTAGCCGGGAACTGACCTCGGCTACCAGATCGACCGGTTGCATGCCGTTGGCGCGCAAGGTGTTGCCGGTATCGACAATATCCAGAATCATGTCGGCCAGTTGCATCAATGGGGCTAACTCCATTGCTCCGTACAGCTTGATGACATCGGCGTGTATGCCACGCTCGGCAAAAAAACGCCGGGCCACCGCCGGGAACTTGGTAGCCACCCTGATGCGCCGACCGTCAGGCTGCCAGCCCAAAGGCGCGGCGGTCATCAGGCGGCAACGGGCAATGCCCAGGTCCAGTGGCTCATACATGCCTTCTGAACCCTGCTCCAGCAGCATATCCTTGCCCACGATCCCCATATCTGCAGCACCCTGGCGAACGTAGGTAGGCACATCCGCACCCCGCATCACCACCAGGCGCAAGTGGGGAAGAGCGGTTTCAAAAACCAGTTTGCGGCCGCTGGTCAACTTCGCGGCAGGCAAGATACCCGCCCGATGCAGCAACGGCAGGGTTTGCTGAAGAATGCGCCCCTTGCTTAGCGCAAGGGTGAGAGTGGCGGTCACAGCAGCACCCTCCCTAACCCGCATCTCTCGGTGGGACGCCGCAGAATTGATAATAATTGCGATATTTCAAGGTCTTCACCCTCAGCCCCCGCAAGGCGCCGGTTACAGACTGTGCTGAAAGCGCCCCCGCAAACCGCCATGAATGACTGGCGTAAGCGCACGTTTTTTCGACGCCTAATCGGGATATCTATTGCATTGGCCCCTGATGTGCCGCTCTCTCGGCGGAGGTGAAGGTGCGAATATTCACCGCATGTATACTGCCGTCAGCAATATGGTCAGCCAGCACGGCATATACCAGTTGTTGCCTTTTTACCGGCCTGAGTCCATCAAAGACCTCTCCGACTACAACAATGTCAAAATGCCTGTCGGCTCCAGACACCCTGACCTCACAGCCGTGTAACTGTTTTACCAGCAAATCCTGAATCTGTTCTGGTTGCATCTGCCATCCCGCCGCGCAAAGCCGGCCATTTTAGCCCAAACCCTCAAGTAATGGCGAACCAGGGGTAACTGGCAGCCTTTCGGACTTGGGAATTTCCTACTGCTGGCCGGAAACCTCCACGGCAGACCAGTTATCAATTACCTGGTCCAGGTCCCCACCGGCATCCCGGGCAGCGGCCTGGAACTGGTTGCGGTAAATCTGGCCCAAATTGATGGATTCGACGATCAGGTTGCGCAATTTCCATTGGCCAGCCCGATTGCGCCGCATCTGGTAACGAATGACGTAGGGCTCTCTACTGCCTCTGTAGATATGCTGGGTCACGGAAATCTTGCCGCTGTCATTCGCGACGTTTGCAGAGCGTTGGACTTCCGCCCGGCTTCCGCCAAAAGCCAACAGACCCTTGCCATAGGTGCGCGCCAGACCCACCCGCACCCTGGCCGTGAAACGCTCTGCCTGGGCGCGTAGCCTGGCCTTCGCTTCGGCATCCAGAGACCGGTAGTAATCTCGACCGGCAAAGGGTCCCATCACCGCACGAGCGAAAGCGGAGAAATCGACCACTTCCTCAAGAACCTCCTGCAGTTGGGCATAGTATTCCTCCAGGTCCGCGTCTTCCCCGGCCGGAGCGGCTTTCACGATTTCCATAACGCGATTGGTGGTCTTCTCCACCAGGCTGTAGGCATCAGCCGGCGCTTTCTCCGCCATCACCCACGGAGCCACAGAAAAGACCAGTACTAACCAGACACCTACAAGCCGGTAGCGCAAACCATACTCCATAGCCAATCTCCACAGTACATCCACCATCAAACTGTACCAAAACCGGCGGATATCATGCTATCGTCACGCCAACTTTACGGCCACCAAGGTATCTGCGGGTTCACACCTGCAAAGGCTGCAAAGCTTCTAGTTAAAGGATTTTACCATTTATGCTGATGAGTTCAGCCGCTATTCTGGTAGGCTTTATCGTATTGATCTGGAGTGCGGACCTGTTTGTTGCCGGGGCCGCCTCCATTGCCGACAACCTGGGCATGTCCCCACTGCTGATCGGTCTCACTATTGTCTCCCTGGGCACCTCGGCTCCGGAAGTACTGGTTTCCATCAATGCGGCAATGCTCGGCACCGGGGAATTGGCAATCGGAAACGCTATCGGCTCCAATATTGCCAACCTCGGGCTGGTATTGGGCGTGACTGCGCTGATCGCTCCCCTGCCCGTGCACCGCAACCGCCTAAAACGCGAAATGCCCACCCTGCTGCTTGTAACATTGGGTTGTGGCCTGCTGCTGCTGGATAATGAACTCGACTTTGTGGATGGCCTGCTTATGCTGGCCGCTTTGATCTTCCTGCTGGTGGATATGATCAGCACCCAGGTCCACGACCCCAGCAGCGCTGACAGGGTAAAAGCGGACCAACTTCCACGTCTGTCGCCCTTGCGGGCCTGGGTAAGTTTTATCAGCGGCCTGATACTACTCAGCGCCAGTTCCAAATTGCTGGTATGGGGGGCTACCGTCGTCGCCGCGGAAATGGGAGTCAGCCCGCTTGTGATTGGCCTGACCATTGTCGCTATCGGCACCAGCCTGCCCGAACTTGCGGCTTCGGTGGCCGGCGCCGTCAAGGGACACGGCGAAATAGCCCTGGGCAACGTGATGGGCTCGAATCTCTTCAACCTGCTGGGCGTTATGTCGTTACCGGGGCTGTTTTCCACCCAGCTTCTGGAACCACAGGTCCTGCAACGGGACTACGCCAGTATGCTGGGCATCACCGTATTGCTGGCGGTGGCGCTTTATCTGAGCAAATTACGACCCTCCTGCAGAAACGGCGCTGGTCAAATTCGCCTGGGGCGCTCGATTGGCGTGCTGTTACTGCTTTCTTTCGCGCTGTATTATCACTGGCTTTATCTTACGGCATAATCGGTACTGGCCGATTCAGACAGGAACCAGCCGTGTCAGCAATTGACCATCCCGACTATCTCGAGTTCGCCCGGCGCACTGTCAGAATGGAACGTGACGCCATAAGCCGTCTGCTCGAGCGCATGGACGACTCGTTCAGCCGCGCCTGTGAAATTCTCATGGCCACTACAGGGCGTGTGGTGGTTACCGGCATGGGTAAATCGGGGCATATCGCCTGCAAGATTGCCTCCACCCTGGCCAGTACAGGCACCCCGGCAATGTTTGTGCACCCGGCCGAGGCCAGCCATGGCGACCTGGGTATGATCACAGCTCAGGACTCCGTTATTGCGTTATCCAACAGCGGCGCCACCAGTGAGGTAGTCACCTTGTTACCTCTGCTCAAACGCATGGGGGTGCCATTGATCACCATGACCGGGGTAGCGGACTCTGTGCTGGCGCGGGCTGCTGACGTAAACATCAATGCCGCGGTCAGCGAGGAAGCTTGCCCGTTGGACCTGGCGCCGACTTCCAGCACCACGGTATGCCTGGTAGCGGGAGATGCAATGGCCATAGCACTGCTGGAAGCCCGTGGTTTTTCTGCGGAGGATTTCGCCTTTTCACACCCCGGCGGCAGCCTCGGCCGGCGCCTGCTGCTTAAAGTCGACGACATCATGCACCGGGGTCAGGCGCTTCCTGCAGTACTCAGCGGCGTCACTCTGGACAAGGCGCTGCTCGAAGTCAGCAGCAAGGGGCTGGGCATGACCAGCGTAGTGGATGAAAACGGCACACTATTGGGTGTTTTTACTGATGGAGATCTGCGCCGGGCGCTGGATGACGAGATAGATATTCACAGGACTCCCATCGATCAGGTGATGACCAGAGGCTGTATCACTATTGCCGCGGATATTCTGGCAGCAGAGGCCCTGCACATCATGGACGAAAACAAGATCTCGGCCCTGGTGGTGGTCGATGCCGAACAGCACCCAAAAGGGGCTGTGCACTTGCACGACTTGCTCAAAGCCGGTGTCGCGTGAGCGCTGAGCAACTGGCAGAGACCATTCGATTATTGGTGCTGGATGTCGACGGTGTGCTATCCAATGGTTTGCTGTTTTATGGTCAGTCTGGAGAGGAGTTGAAGACTTTCCATATTGCCGATGGCCTGGGTATAAAATTACTGATGAAACATGGTATCGAGGTGGCGATCATCACCGGCCGCAAGTCAGGCATGGTCGAGCAAAGGGCCAGGGAACTCGGCATTTCCCACCTTGTTCAAGGCCGCGAAGACAAGTTGGAGGCGCTCAACTCCCTGGCCAAGGATTTAGCGATTCCACTGTCCGGGATTGCTTATATGGGCGATGACCTGCCGGACCTTGGCGCCATTGAGCGAGTTGGGCTCGGCATGGTTCCCGCAAATGCCAGCCCTTACGTCAGCGGACATGCTGACTGGCGCAGTCAGGCAAATGGCGGCATGGGCGCGGTACGTGAAGCCTGTGAATTCATTTTGCGCTGTCAGGGGAAACTGGATGCCATCAGAGAGAGCTATCGAGCGTGAGCAAATGTGCGCGATTTACCGTTGCCGCGCTGGTTTCAGTTTTGTTGCTGGCTCGCGGCAATACGGGCTTCGCCCTTCCCGGTGACAAGGACCAGCCGATACACATAGAATCGGAAGAGGCGATCCGGGATGAAAAAAACGGACTTACCCACTACCAGGGCAAGGTCAGGATACGCCAGGGCAGCATGCGAATCAGCGCGGATCTGGTCACCCTGTATCACCTTGAGTCTCCAGCCGACAAAATCGTGGCGAAAGGCAAACCCGCCCGAATGCAACTACAACATGAACCTGATGAGGAACCCATCCACGCCGAGGGAGAGCTTATTGAGTACTATAAGGAGCAGCAACGGGTTCACATCAGCCATCGGGCCAAGCTGGAGCAAGGTGGCTCCACGGTGCGCTCAGACTCCATCGAGTACTTCATTAATCAGGAACTGGTCAAGGCTGTTGCCGATGAATCGGTCAGCGGTGAAGCACAGGGGCGGGTACGAGTGGTGATACCACCCAGCCGGCTCGAACAGGATGAGACAGGGGGAGACTGAGTACTGTCATGGGGCAGCTCAGCGCCAACCATCTCGCCAAGAGCTACCATGGCCGTAAAGTGGTAAATGATGTATCCATCACGCTGGAAAGCGGCCAGATCGCCGGCCTTCTCGGACCCAACGGGGCCGGGAAAACTACTTGTTTCTACATGATTGTCGGTATTGTCCTCGCCGAACAGGGCACGGTGGCTATTGACGGTAAAGACCTGACCAGGTTGCCGATGTATCAACGCGCACGCATGGGTATCGGTTACTTGCCCCAAGAGGCCTCGATATTCCGCAAACTGTCGGTAAAGGACAACATCCTCGCAATCCTGCAGACCCGAAACGATCTCAATCGCCGCCAGCAACACGAAAAGCTGGAACAGTTACTCGCAGAATTCCACATTGGCCACATTGCCGGAAGTGCCGGTATCAGTCTGTCGGGTGGAGAGCGCCGCCGGGTTGAAATCGCTCGCGCCCTGGCCAATGACCCGGACTTCATTCTGTTGGATGAACCCTTTGCCGGGGTGGACCCCATTTCCGTCAACGATATCAAGCAAGTCATCAAGCACTTGCAGCAGCGTGGCATCGGCATCCTCATAACGGATCACAATGTAAGGGATACTCTGGATATCTGTGAGAAGGCCTATATCGTTGGCGAGGGACGGATCATCGCTGCCGGCAACTCCCGGGACATTCTTGCTGATGAGCAAGTCCGCAGTACCTATCTGGGAGAAAATTTCCGCCTGTAAGCCTGCAGACTGCCAGCTTGCGCCGGGCTGGCTTTGTATTGGAAAAAACACGCGAGTTTCATGCCAGGGCGGCCTGTCGCGGTTGCGCCAATACATCCCCGGGACTACACTGTACCCAGACCGGCGCCAGCATTATCTGCGGTTTCAATCCTGTTTTTCCTGGCCTGCATCCGTGAAATGAGACAATCCCTGCAACTCAAGCTCAGCCAGCAACTGACCATGAGTCCCCAGTTGTAGCAGGCCATCAAGTTGTTGCAGTTATCGACCCTGGACCTTCAGCAGGAAATACAGCAGGCGCTGGATAGCAATCCCATGTTGGAAGTTCAGGAGAACGGCGAAGAACGCACTGACCCCCCCCTTCCAGAAGGCGGTGCGGACGACCGCAGTGAAAGCCCGGTGAGCGACCCCGATTGGGAGGAAAATATTCCTACCGAACTACCTGTCGATACCCGCTGGGAAGATATTTATCAAGCACCGACAATGCCCAATCAGCCAGCGGGCGACGGACCCGACATGGATTTTGAAAGCCGCTTCGGTGGCCGGGAATCCCTGCACGAGCACATGCTCTGGCAACTGAATCTGACCCGATTTTCGGACCTGGACCGCGCCATGGCCCTGGCCATCATCGACGCCACTGACGATAACGGCAGACTCACAATCCCGGTCAGGGAAATCTGGGAAAGTTTCGACCCGGAACAGGAAATAGAACTGGATGAAGTAATGGCCGTACTGCACCGTTTGCAGCGGTTCAATCCCACGGGAGTCTGCACTCATGACCTGCGCGAATGCCTGCTGGTGCAACTGCAGCAATTACCTGACGACACGCCCTGGCTGGCGCTCTCCCAACTCCTGGTCAACCGTTATATCGGCCTTTTGGGAACCCGTGATTACTCGCAAATCATGCGCCGCGCTAAAATTCAGGAAGCGGAGTTGAAAGGAGCGCTGGAATTGGTCCAGAGCCTTTCTCCCAATCCCGGCCAAAGTCTGGCCTCCAGCCAAACGGAATACATCGTTCCGGATGTTTTTGTACACCGGAAAAGTACCGGCTGGGCGGTCGAGTTAAACCAGGATCATGCGCCAAGGCTGCGCATCAACTCCCAATATGCCAACTTGGTGAAACGCGCCAACAACAGTGATGAAAATACGTATCTACGTGAAAACTTGCAAGAGGCGCGATGGTTTCTGAAAAGTCTGCACAGCCGTAATGAAACCCTGATGAAAGTAGCCAGCAAGATTGTCGAACTGCAACGGGGGTTTTTGGAGCACGGGGAAGCCGCCATGAAACCCCTGGTGCTGCGCGACATTGCCGAGGCCATTGAAATGCATGAATCCACCGTGTCTCGAGTCACAACCCAAAAATACATGCATACACCACGTGGTATTTATGAACTGAAATACTTCTTTTCCAGCCACGTCAGCACTTTCAATGGCGGGGAATGTTCTTCCACGGCAATCCGCGCCCTGATCAAGGAGTTGGTTGCTACAGAGAATCCACGCAAGCCACTCAGTGATAACAGGATCACCGCCCTGATGGAACAGCAGGGCATAATAGTGGCGCGGCGCACCATTGCCAAATACCGGGAATCGCTGATGATTCCCCCATCCAATGAACGCAAGCGCCTCGCTTGACGATGCATTTTTAACCACACGAGGAGCAACACATGCAAATTACTGTCAGCGGTCACCACGTCGAGGTCACACCCGCCCTGCGTGAATATGTACTGTCAAAAATGCAGCGTCTGCAGCGGCACTTCGACAACATCACTCAGATGGATGTAACACTGATAGTAGAAAAACTGGTGCAAAAGGCGGAGGCAACGATCCGGGTCACCGGTGCTGATATATTTGCCAACGCCGCCTCAGAGGACATGTATGCCGCTGTAGACCTGCTGGCGGACAAACTGGACCGTCAACTGATCAAGCGCAAGGAAAAAGCTCGCAGACGTTAAATCCTCCCCGGTCCATAAGCATGCTGGATTTAACCACTATTCTCACCCCGGAGCGGACCCTGTGCCGAGCGCCCGTGGTGAGTAAAAAGCGATTATTCCAAACTGCAGCCGCATTATTGAGCGATCAACAAGCGGCCCTGCGGGAAGATGCGGTATTCGCCAGCCTGCTGGAGCGGGAAAAACTGGGCAGTACCGCCCTTGGCAATGGAGTCGCCATTCCACATTTTCGCAGCGACCGCTGTCCCAGCACCCTGGGTGGCCTGATCACTCTCGGCCGACCAGTCGACTTCGAGGCGCCAGATCAACTGGGAGTGGACATAGTGTTTATCCTGGTGGCGCCCGAACAACACCACCAGGAACATCTGGATATACTGGCGGGCCTGGCGAAATTGCTGAGCCGGAACGACTTCTGCCATCAACTGCGCCAGACGACAGACCATCATCAATTATACCGGACCGCGACAGAATTCAGACTCTGACCCGGGCAGAGAGCGCTACGCCAGGTCCAAAAAATCCATTCGCCGCAACTTCGCGCCGGTCTCTCGCGCCAACTTGTACCGATGGACAACATCGGTCAGTATATCCGCTCTCGCAAAAACTGTGAGAGTGTGTCTCCAACGGTATGTCACATTGAGAACTTCAGGGAATCTTGCAGCCAGACCTACAGATCATGATTCAGCGAGAAATACGAATTATCAACAAACTCGGCCTGCATGCCCGCGCCGCGGCCAAATTCGTGAGTTGCGCCACCGCTTATTCCAGCCAGGTACAGATTGGTCCCGGAGAAGAACTGGTTAACGGCAAGAGCATCATGTCCGTGATGATGCTGGCGGTAGGCAAGGGCTCGGTGTTGAGCTTGCGTGTGGAGGGCGCGGATGAAGAGGAGGCGCTGGCTGCCCTGGTTGCACTGATTGAAAACCGTTTTGACGAGGATCGTTAGACGTGCAGGCACAAAGGGAAATAGCCGATACCCAGACGCAACTGGATGAACTGCATGCCGCACTGAGCAGTGGCACCTTTATCGATGCGAGGCGCATGCTCCATTCCCTGGCTGCGCCGGATATCGCGCACCTGCTGGAATCCTCGCCACCCCCCACACGTCATGTTCTTTGGCAACTGATCGACGAAGCCGAAGAAGGCGCGATTCTACAGGAGCTCAGTGATGAGCTGCAGGCCCAGTTCCTGCGGAATATGGATGCCAGAGAGGTCACCGTCGTTACCGAGGGTCTGGAGACCGACGATGTCGCCGATATCCTGCAGCAATTGCCGGACAAGATTCTGCAGGAAGTTCTGAGTTCCATGAATCAGCAGGACCGGACCCGGTTGGAGAAAATCCTGACCTACCCGGACGATACCGCCGGTGGTCTGATGAATACCGACACGATTACGGTGCGAACGCGTCACAGCATGGATGTGGTACTGCGCTACCTGCGCCTGCATAACGAAATTCCGGAAATGACAGATAACCTGATCGTGGTTAACCGGGCTGATGATTTCATCGGTTTGCTGCCGCTGCGTACCGTGCTGGTCTCCGACCCTGGTGCAATTGTCCGTGAGATGATGCGTACGGATGTTGAAGCCATACCGGCCGATATGCCCAGCGCCGATGTAGCCAACCTGTTCGAACGCCATGACTGGGTATCGGCGCCAGTGGTGGACGCTGGGGGTAAACTGCTGGGCAGGATCACCATTGATGATGTTGTCGATGTGATTCGAGAGGATGCCGATCACTCCCTGATGAGTATGGCGGGCCTTGCGGGTGATGAAGATACCTTTGCTCCTATTCTGGTGGCCACGCCGCGCCGGGCGGTTTGGCTGGGAATCAACCTGATCACCGCCTTCATTGCTTCTTCGGTAATCAACCTGTTCCAGGGCACCATCGACAAAGTCGTTGCGTTGGCTGTACTGATGCCCATTGTGGCCAGTATGGGTGGTGTTGCCGGCGCCCAGACTCTGACCGTGATGGTGCGCGGTATGGCCCAGGGCCAAATTGGCCGCAGCAATCGCAATTGGTTGATCAACCGCGAATTCCTGGTGGGACTGTTAAACGGTGCACTCTGGTCCCTGGTAGTGGCGGTTGCGGCATCGCTCTGGTTCGATGATGCCCGCATCGGCCTGATCATCGCCGCCGCGATGGTAATCAACCTGATCACCGCCGCTTTGGCCGGCAGCATAATCCCCCTGGCCATGCGCCGACTGCAGATCGATCCCGCCCTGGCCGGAAGCGTGGTACTGACTACAGTCACGGACGTGGTGGGTTTTCTTTCCTTTCTCGGGCTGGCGACCCTGTTTTACGCGTGAGCCCAAGCCCGCAATTCACTAGTCAGGTGCTGGCGGCGCTGCGTCCTTGTCGGCAACTTCGTTGTCCGAGGTCTCAACGCTTGTCTGCAGGGCTTTCTGGTGAGTCATGGTGTTGTCAAAAATTCGCTCAAACTTCACTTCTGGATCTGCCCAGGGGCCACTGATGGAATAAACCGCGCTGGAAAAACGGTCTACCTGTTCGGTGAACACTTTGCTCACCACGTAAACCCCGGCCGCGGCAGGCAACCCACCAATCAGCGCCGCGACCCAGGGCAAATTGCTGGCTAACGGCAAGGTAGCAAGTAGTTCACCTCTGACCAGCGCCTGTTCCACATCCACCGACCCCGCGAACTGGAAACGGCTGGACCGGCCCAACACATCAATCAGCGGTACCTCAACCATCCCTTCCTGAAGTAACAACTCGCCAGTAATGGAATCAAACGAAATGCCGGATTTGAACAGGGAACTGGTATCCAGGGACAGATGCCTGACAAACTCAGCCAAGTTCAGTAAACCAACCATCCGCAAGGTCCCTTCCGCCGCCGCCGAGCTTTTCAGGAAACGGCCTTCTTCCACCGCAACCCCGACACGCCCCGTGGCCTTCGCCAGTTGGAAATCCATGAGGCCGCCAGGCCAACTGGCCTCGACGTCAAAGCGGCCATTGCCGGTTTCCACAAACTGTTCGTAACCAAAGTTGCTCATGACCTCACCAAAATTCCGGAAGCCGACGGGGCCCCGCAGGTGGGTGCCGCCGCTATCCCCCTCCTGCAGCCAATCCACAACGAACTCGGTACCCCCGCCCAGAATCAGGCCACGCAGGTTTCCGTTAATATTTTCCAGTCGATAGTTGCCACCGTCCAAATGGGCGGTAAAACTCAGATTACCCAAGGGCCGCCCCCCCTTCTGCAGTTCCTGAACGGCAACCTTCATCTCGGGAATTTCAAAGCTATCCTCCCCTGCTTCGGCTACTTCGGTATCCTCTGCCACCGCCTTCAGGGGGTGTAACAGGTTTTCCGGAAGACCCTCAAGGTCGAGATACTCCAGGTCGAGGGAAGCTTCTGCGAGACCGCTGGGGAAATCGGCCGAGCCACGCACCCAGTCGGTGCTAAAGCCCAGTTGCCAGGCCTTGTCCAATTGCTGTGCGGACAATTCCACGTTCTCCAACTTTCGTCCCAGTACCTCCAATTCTCCCAACTTCAGATTGCGTACTTGCAGCAACAAGCCCAGACCGAAATCGGTCAGCCCTGTATGTACATACTCGCTCACAAAATCCATCCAGGGGTTCCAATGCAAGCGTTCCAGTTCACCACCGATCACCAGGCTCTGCCGGGTATCTGCCAACTGTGGCCTGGCAAAGCCAAGACCCACCGCCCGCAGACCATCGCTACCCAGCCTCAGATGTAACCAGAGCTGATCTTCCAGTGACAGCATCATACTGGGCGATGCATCGCCCAAGGGTATCTCCACGTTAAGTTGGGCCGGTGTTTCCGCGTCTTTCGCGAACTGTTGCGGCAGGTCCAGGGCCACTCCCTGAAGTGCGGAATTGATTTCAAGGCGGGCTTGCCTTCCGGGAGGGGCGACGATGTGCAAATCTGCCTCGGGGCCTCCACTGGCGAGGCGCCATACATCCAGGGCCAG
>JAPOQD010000075.1 GCA_026710905.1 Halieaceae bacterium | reverse complement strand
GAAGCGGCTTGGAGGAGTACGCACCGCCACGGCGAGTGATGCGGCGGCCACAGCAGGAGGTTGGTGAGATATGCGGGCTTGGCATGCCGTTACCAGCCTCCGCCACAGCGGGTGATTCGGCGGCCGCAGAAGGGTGGTAAAATATGCAGGCTTCTCTGTTTACTTTGGGCTAGGGCGTCCGTAGCGAGGGAAAGTCCCAAGTCCGACAGGCTGCTAGTAGCGGCCAAGTGAGGACTCATGGAATACCTGCATACCATGGTGCGCGCCACCAATCTTGATGAAACCCTGCATTTTTACCGCGACCAGCTCGGGCTGGTGGAAATCAACCGTTATGACAATGAGGCGGGCCGCTTTACCCTGGTGTTTCTGGCCGCTCCCGGCGACCTTGAAGGCGCCAGGAGCAGCTTTCGTCCCTGTGTGGAAATCACCTGGAACTGGGACCCCGAAAAGTACGCCGGAGGACGCAACTTCGGCCATCTGGCCTATCAAGTGGAGAACATCCATGATACCTGCAGGCGCCTGCTGGAAGCCGGGGTGACCATCAATCGGCCACCGCGGGATGGGCGCATGGCATTTATACGTTCCCCGGACGGAATCTCCATCGAACTGTTACAGCAGGGGGCGGCCTTGCAGCCGGAAGAGCCATGGGTTTCCATGGAAAACAGCGGCGAGTGGTGAGGAAGAAAGCGCGGGGCCGGTTGCAATGGCCAAGCCTGACCAGGCGGCTTTCTATGCTTCTTCCGCGAGTTTGCGCTGGCGGTCCAGTTCGTTTTGCATGTACGCCAGCCATTGGTTGGCGTGCCTGCGGGAACGCTTGTCCCTGGCCGCAGCGGTAAACGCTCTACGCGCCTTGCTGTATTGTCTGTTATTGAACGCTGCCATCCCCAGGGCCAGGTTGGCGTTGTCAACACGCTTGACCCCACCGCGCTTGAGTCCATTTTCGATGGCTTTAACTGCCTTGGCGTATTCTTCGTTGTTCAAATAGATACTGCCCAGGCGCACATAAAGCTCACCCTTGTCACTCTTGGCGGCAGCCTGCTCCATCACCGGAATGGATTTCTCCACTTCCTGGGCCTGGCGCCAGGAGTTGCCGAGAATCTCCAGGGTCTTGGAACTGGCTTCAACAGTTTTGTTGGCGATGCCCTTGTCCAGCACCCTGGCGGCCTTGTAGGGCACATCCGCATTCAGGTACAGGTAGGCCATGGTCACCTGCTCACGATCCTTGTCCAACAGGTCCTGAACGTAGACAGCCTCCATGGCGGCCAATTGTTTCTTCTCATCCTTCGCTTCACTGTACATGTGCGACAGTTGCACCCAATACTGCTTTTTAGGGTAGTGAATGATCATTTCTTCGAGCGTTGCGATGGTGTTCGGCAAGTCGTTTCTCTCGAAGTACAAGTAGCGCAACAAGCTGTACCATTGCTCCTTGGGCACCTTGCCCTTCTCCTTGTACATGTTTACAGCGGTCAGAGTGTTCTTCAGTGAATTGGCATAATCCTTGATCTGGTAGTAGCCCTGGCCAAGCAGAATATAAGCCTGGGCGCTGGGAGTATCGGCAACCTTGAACCACTGCAACAGCGCACTGATACCCCGGCGCCATTGTTCCTGCACAAAATACAACTGGGCGATGGTATAGCGGGTATTGATCTCCATCGCCAGCGGAATATCCGGCTGCGAGACGACCTTTTCGTAAGACCGCAAGGCGCCTTTATAGTCTTCCAGGGAATAGTTGATAAAAGCCTGCAAATTGTAGAGATTGGCCAGTTCGTAGGAATTCAGGGCGCGCTTGCCGGAATCATCCTCCATATCGCGGAGGATATTCAGGGCCTTGGTATATTCCTTGGCTTCGGCGTGAACCTGGGCTTCAGCCAGGCGCTCATACACCTTGTTGCGCAGGGCCGGGGTTCGCCGGGTCTCCTGCGGTTTCTGCTGCTCCTTTTGCTGGGCCGCCGCGCTGCCCCAGGCCTCCAGGCCAAGTTCCGATTGCAGCCGGGTGACACCCAACTGCAAAACCAGGACAGGCACAGCAAGGGCTATTGCACTGATCCGATTTGCCGTGAGTACTTTCATAATACACCAACCGATTAATTTTCCAGTTCGTAGGTGAATTTGTTCTGGACGCCCGTCACCTCGATGGCTTCGCCATCAACAAAACGGGGCTTGTACTTGAATTTCAGCGATGCCTTGAGAGATGCTTTCTCGAAAACTCCCGAGGGCTGGCAGTCTACCACCTGCGGGTCGCGAATGGCGCCACTTCTGGTTACCACATACTCAATGATACAGTGGCCCTCAATGCCCCTGGTTTGGGCCGACCGAGGGTAGACCGGCTTGACCTTTATAATCGGCAGATAGTCCCCGTGGGAGGTGTACGCACTGGTGCGATCGCCAATAGTCACATCATCCGCATCGGGCGGCGGCAGATTGATGGTTCCCTGGTTCGTCCCCATTTTTAGTTTCGGTGTACTTAGTTCCGGCGGCGGTTTTACAGGATCATTTACTTTAGGCGGCTTAGTCTCCTTCGGGGGAGTCGTTATCTCCACTTTCGGCATGTGGATAGGCGGTAGCCTGGTGCTCTTTTCTTCATCGATCTTGGGGTCGACCGACGCAATCAGGTACTGCATGATGAAAAACAGGCCACCGGCGATCGGAATCGCCAGGGCGGCTCCAACGACGGTGCGAAACAAATTCCGCTTGCGGCTCATGTTGCCCTGATCATCCTCGGTAGCCAGTGAACGTCCATGACGCCCGCCTCGCGGGAGGCGTCCAGTACTTTTACCACGGTCTGCGTAGTGGAGGTAATGTCAGTCTGGATATCCACGGCGCCACTGTTCCTGTACAAAATACAACTGGGCGATGGATATGGCGGCTATTGCACTGATCCGATTTGCCGTGAGTACTTTCATAATCCGCCAACCGATCAGTTTTCCAGTTCGTAGGTGAATTTGTTCTGGACGCCCGCCACCTCGATGGCTTCGCCATCAACAACACGGGGCTTGTACTTGAATTTCAGCGATGCCTTGAGCGAAGCGCTCTCAAAAACCCCGGAAGGCTGGCAATCGACCACCTGCGGGTCGCGAATGGCGCCACTCCTGGTGACCACGTACTCAATGATACAGTAGCCCTCAATGCCCCTGGTTTGAGCCCGGCGGGGATAGATCGGCGCAACCTTTACGATCGGCAGATACTCCCCGTCGGAAGCGCTCAAGCCGCCGGTGCCAATGATAGCCACTTCAACCGCATTGGCTGGCGCCATATTGATGGCTTCCAGGTTCATGTCCATTTCCAGTTCCGGGGTACTCAGGTCCGGCGGCGGGTCGTCAACTTCATCTGGTCTATCCGGCTTGGTTTCCGCCAGGTTGGTCGTAATCTCGGTTTTCGGCATGAAGATATCCGGCAACCTGGTGCTCTTTGTATCATCGATCTTGGGGTCGGCGGATGCGATCAGGTACTGCATGATGAAAAACAGGCCACCGGCGACCGGAATCGCCAGGGCGGCTCCGACGAGGGTGCGAAACAGATTCTGCTTGCGGCTCATGATGCCCTAATCATCCTCGGTAGCCAGTGACACGTCCATGACGCCAGCCTCGCGGGAGGCGTCAAGTACCTTCACCACGGTCTGCGTGGTGGAGGTATTGTCAGCCTGGATAACCACCGCGCCTTTCGGGTTTTCAGCGTGCAGCCGTTCCACGTTGGCCCGCACCGCGCGCACGTCGATGCGGCGCCCGGCCATCCATATTTCATCATTGGCGGTTATGGCAATCAGGATGTTGACATTTTCCTTGGGATCCGAGGACGATGCTTCGGGGCGGTTCACCTCCACCCCGGCTTCCTTGATGAAGGAAGCGGTTACGATAAAGAAAATCAACATGATAAACACCACATCCAGCATCGGCGTCAGGTTGATTTCGGCTTCCTCTTCCGCGGCTTTTTGAATTTGTCCACGCATGATGGCCTCTTAGTGATCTGTAGTCAGGTTATCTTTGAGAAGAGCAGCTTCCCGAGACGCGGTGCGGGTGATGTAGGTATTGCCGAAAACCCCGGACAGGGCTGCCACCATCCCCGCCATGGTGGGGATGGTGGCTCGCGATACACCCCCGGCCATGGACTTTGCGTCACCACCGCCGGTTACCGCCATGATATTGAATACCTCGATCATCCCGGTCACCGTGCCCAACAAGCCCAGTAGCGGGCACAGCGCCACCATGGTCTTGATGATCGGCAGATATTGATCAATCTGCAGCCTTGCTTCGGCAATCAGCTTGCGCCGAATTTGCAGCGCCGCCCAGGATTTCCGCTCCGAGCGGCTCTCCCAGGTTTGAATCGCCTCGGCGGCATCGGCTTTCCAGCCCGAATAGAAATACCAGGCCCGTTCGAAAATCAGGGCCCACATGCAAAACAGCAGTATGGCGATCAGCCAGAGCACATTCCCGCCCATATCCATGAAACGGGAAACGGCCTCATAGGCATTGTCGAACCAGTACATGTTACTGCCCCAAATTGGCCTCGGTATGTTCCGCGATAATGCCGGTGGATTGTTCGTTGAGGATGTGGATGATGCGCCGGGCGCGCCCATTCACAATCGTGTGCAGCAAAACGGTCGGGATTGCGACCAACAGGCCCAGGACGGTAGTTACCAGGGCCCCGGAAATACCGCCTGCCATGGCCTTGGGGTCACCGGCGCCGAAAATGGTGATCGCCTGGAAGGTAATAATCATTCCGGTTACCGTACCCAGCAGACCCATCAACGGCGCCACCGCCGCGATGATCTTCAACAGGGCCAGGGAGTTCTCGATCCTGGGAGTCTCCTTGAGAATGGCCTCGGACATTTTCAACTCCAGAGTTTCAGTATCCATGCCCGGGTTGTCTTCATGCACCTTGAGCACACGCCCCAGCGGATTGTCGGTTCTCGCCTGCCTGCTCTTGAGCTGACCGCTGACCTTGCCGCTCATCATTGACAGCACCACCAGGCGCCAGATGGCTATCAGCAAGGCGAAGACCCCCACCGCGGTAATCGCATAGCCCACGTAGCCCCCCTGATGCCAACGCTCTTCCAGGTTGGGGCTGTTGATCATCGCCGCCAGATAGGAACCGCCGGTGGGACCAGTGGGGTCAACGCCAAACTTGGTAAATCCCTGGGTGGCTTCAGCCAATTCGGAGGCCCAGTCGAGATAGGGCCCGCTGGGTTGCCGCGCCAGGACTTCCAGGGTGCCCTTATTGGGAACGTATTGCAGGTATTGGCCCTGCTCGGAGATGATGTTGTAAGAGCCGACCCGCACCACGTTGGTTTGCAAATGGCCGCCGTCGGGTTTGGCAATCTCCGCCGGAAAGGAAACCACCTTGCCGGACTCCGTCATTTCGCGCTGTAACTCGTACCAGACCCGCTCGATTTCCTCAATGCTGGGCAGCCGGTCACTGCCGCTCATCTTGTCGATCAGTTCCTGGAGGAACACTTCGCGATCGGGATACTGGGCGCTGATCAGGGAGTTTTCAAAGTTGGTGATTGCATCGCCCGAGGTGGAAGTCAGGTGGCCGAACAACTCCGCCAGCGTACCCAGGCGCTCCTTGAGCTGCTCCTGCTTTCCGGCAATCAGCAGTTCGTTGTCCTCGAATCTTTTTTCCAGCCGCGCACTAATCCGCTCCTGGCGAGTTTGCTCGGCCCTGGCCTCGGCGAGCAGCCGCGCCTGATCAGCCTTGGCGGCGACAAAGCGCTGTTCCCTGGCCCTGTTTTCCCTGGCCTCGTCAATTTGGCCCTGTTTGACAAACCCCAGCAGTTCATCCAGGGATTTTGATTCCTGCGCCGCCACAGTGGCGGCCAGCAAACCCATCATTACGCCGGCAACGGCGGCTTTGTACATCAGCGTTCTCATTGGTTAACAACCTCCGGTGCGGAAATGGGCAGGTTGAGAACATCAATCGACGCCTCTTTGCGCGCAATGCGCAAGCCCTTCATGATGGCATTGCGGTACTCGCCGCTGTCCAGGCCGACCCAACTGCGGGAAGCCTGGTCCCAGGCCCCGGACACTTCCGTATCCGTGGTTTGATACAACAGGGCGATGCGGCCGACCCGGAAGAAGTTAACATCCCGCTCGACGCCTTCAATTTCCACAACGCCCTTGTAGGCGTCGATCTTGCGGCCGTATTCGTTTTCGATCTTGTAGGCTTCCAGCACCTGGCGGAACTTCTCCGCGACAGGGAGCTCGGACCGGTCCAGGTTGCCGCGCAGGAAAGCCACGCGCTGACGGCGTTCTTCCATGTGAAATGGCACATCCAGTTCCACAAACTGCTCCAGTCCGTCGATCATCCGAATCACCAGCGGCGTCATCTGGCGTTGAATGACGGTCACCTGGGAGATGGAATCATCAATATCGGCAACGCGCCGCATCTGGTTGTCTATTTGCTTCTGCAGGCGCGTATTGTAGACCTTGAGGCCGTCGATCTGCTTCATGACGGTCTTGTAATCCGCCAGCAGTTGGCGCGCCTGTTCAGCCAGCTTGTCAATTTTCACCTGCGATTCGGCTGATGCCGCATTTCTCTCGGCGCCGACCTTGAGGATGGCATTCAGGGTCTCGTCGGCATAAGAGACGGGGGCCATACCCAGGAAAGGGACCACCGCCGCCATTGCCGTAATCAATATTGTTTTCAATCGATGCATACTCATGGATGTGCGCTTCCTAACTACCCAACAGGATTCTACTTGAAAACTTCGTGCCCGAAAGTTCCTACTTAACTCCAAGCCACTTACCTGATTACGATGAACGGCTATAGTGAAAGTTCGGCGTCAGTCAACAAGGCCGGCCATTTTAATAACATTGTCAGGGAATACGCAACGATATGACAGGGCTTTCCGGGCGTCTTGATGCGGTGGGTATATATGTAACACCAGGGGTACAGGGCGAATTATGCGGTAACATTCTTGCTTGGATGGCTGAGTTCCGGAACAGATTCAGACCGAATTCCGGGGGAAATTTACCCAATTCCCCAAGCTACAACTCAAACCTGGCTCAAAATGTGAACCGGGATAAGCTCCGAAACACCCGAAGATGGCTGTGTTGCCGGGTAGCTTGCGCTTTATCCGGGCTGGCCCAGGCTCAAACCCGATCATAAACCACGAAGCTGTAGTCGCAGGGCTCGGCGCCCTCTGCGCGGTGCAGTTGCCGCGACTGTTCGCGCCATTCACTCCGATTCCACTCGGGGAAGCTGGTGTCGCCGGGAAAATCCGCGTGTACTTCGGTCATGTACATGCGTTGCGCCAAGGGCAGCGCTGCCTGATAAATATGGGCGCCACCGACCACCATCATCTCTTCCTGGCCATCGGCCCGTTGCAGGGCTTCGCCCAGCGCCAGGGCCGTGACCAGGTCCGGCGCCACCAGCACACCGTCAATCTCCAGCCCCGGCTGCCGACTGACCACGATATTGGTGCGGCCAGGCAGGGGCCGGGCGATTGAGTCCCAGGTTAAACGGCCCATGATGACAGCTTTTCCCATGGTCATGCGCACGAAATACTTGAGGTCCGCCGGCAAATGCCAGGGCAGTTGATTGGCCCGGCCGATTACACCGTTCGCCGCCACAGCGGCTATCAGGGAGAGCTTCATCAGCTACGGATTCCGGACACTATACGGCTATCGGCGCCGGGATATGGGGCTGCGCTTGATAGTCCAGCAATTCGAAATCCGCAAAGCGGAAGGCGAAAATATCTCTCACCTCCGGCCTGACCAGCATCCGCGGAAGGGGCCCCGGTTGACGCTGTAACTGTAGACGCGCCTGCTCAAAGTGGTTGTTGTACAGGTGCGCATCACCGAAGCTATGCACAAAATCTCCCGGCGCCAGTTCACAAACCTGCGCCACCATCAAGGTCAGCAGCGCATAGGAAGCAATATTGAAAGGTACGCCCAGGAAGACATCGGCGCTGCGCTGGTAGAGGTGGCAGGAGAGCCGCCCCTGCGCCACATAAAACTGGAACAGGCAGTGGCAGGGTGGCAGAGCCATATTACCAACCTCGGCTACATTCCAGGCGCTGACAATGTGACGGCGCGAGTCCGGATGGGCTTTCAGTTGCTTGATGAGTTGGTCGATCTGGTCAAATTCACCGCCATCCGGGTTTGGCCAGGAGCGCCATTGATGTCCATACACAGGGCCCAGTTCACCGTTCTCATCCGCCCACTCGTCCCAAATTCTGACGCCATGCTCTTGTAGATAGTGGATGTTGGTGTCGCCTGAGAGGAACCACAGCAACTCATGCACTATGGATTTCAGGTGCAGCTTCTTGGTAGTAAGCAGGGGAAACCCATCCTCCAGACGAAAGCGCATCTGGTAGCCGAAGACACTGCGGGTTCCGGTGCCGGTGCGGTCGGATTTGTCAGTGCCGTTATCGAGTATATGCTGGAGCAGATTCAGATATTGTTGCATTTCATCTAGGCTCCTGTCCGGCTGGTTCGCCAATAGGCTCTGTGCAACAAGTACAGGCCAAGCAGGGCCATGGGCAGGCACAGCAACTGGCCGCGAGTCATCCAGCCGAAAGCCTCGAAACCCAGGTGCGCATCGGGCTGACGAAAGAACTCGGCGAAGTAACGCAGGCAGGCATACCCAAGAAGGAAGGCCGCAGACACCGCCAGGCGTGGCCGCGGCCTGCTGGAATACCAGTACAACAACGCAAACAGCAATATTCCCTCCAGTGCAAACTGGTACAACTGGCTGGGATGCCTCGGCAGTTGCAAAGGGTCGCGGGGGAACACCATGGCCCAGGCCACATCACTGGGCCGTCCCCATAACTCCTGTCCGATGAAATTACCCAAACGCCCCAGGCCCAGACCCAGCGGGGCCAGTGGCGCCACAAAATCCAGCAGGGCGCCAAAATCCAGGGACTGGGCACGAGCGAAAAGCCAAGCCGAAAGAATTACGCCGAGTAAGCCGCCATGGAAGGACATACCGCCTTCCCAAACCCGGAACACCCAGAGCAGGTCATCCATCAGACGCCCTGAACCATAGAACAGCACGTAACCCAAGCGGCCGCCAAGAACCACACCCACCGCGCAGTAGAATATCAGGTCGTCTACCTGGCCTCGCTTGACCACACAGCCCGGCCGGCGGCAGCGGCGCAGCGCCAACCACCATGCAAAGGCCAGCCCCGCCAGGTAGGTGAGGCCATACCAATGCACCTCAAGTGGCCCCACGGCAATGGCGACTGGGTCAATCTGGGGATATTGCAGCATGGAAAAGCAGCCATGGCCCGCGACGGCAAAACGTGTATTATCGGGCAGCCGATTCACTTTAACAAACTGACGAAATGTGCCTGATCGTACTTGCCCATCGGCAACATCCGCGGTATCCGCTGCTGGTAGCTGCCAATCGAGATGAATTTTACCGGCGCCCCACGGCGGCGGCGGAACTCTGGGCCGAATACCCGAACCTGTTGGCAGGACGCGACCTGGTGGCGGGCGGAACCTGGCTGGGAATAACCTGCGAGGGACGCTTCGCCGCCATCACCAATCATCGCCGTGCCGATGCCGTGACGGAAATGCCTCACTCCCGGGGGTTGTTGACGCTGAATTTTTTGCGCGGCGAGACCAGCGCGGCCAATTACCTGGCGGATTTGCAAGGCCATGGCGCCGGCTACGCAGGTTTTCACCTGTTGTTGGGCGAAGCCGGTGACATGTACTACTACTCGAACGTGGAGGGTCCCGTGCAAGTGCTGCCACCCGGGGTTTATGGGCTGAGTAATGCCTCTCTTGGCAGCGCCTGGCCCAAGGTCAAACGCGGCAAGGAAGCCATCCAGGCAATTATTGACTCCGGGGATGAGCCCTCCCTAAACAGGTTGTCCGCCAGCGTGGCCAACCGCAGGCCGGCCAGGGACCATGAACTTCCCAATAAAGGGACAGACCTTGAATTCGAGCGCAGCCTGTCTCCGCAATTTATCGTGACACCAGAATACGGCACCCGCGCCACTACCTCTCTGAGGGTTGCCGCCAGCGGGGAAGTTCAGTTCCGGGAAAGCAACTTTCTTGCGGGAGGCGTTGCCGCCTTCAGCCGTGATTTTGTGCTCAATCCAGGGGGGCGTGAAAAAAGCCGCTCAGACCCTTGTCCGACAGAAAAGTCTGCAGCCGCTGGTGCACAGACAGCGAATTACCCAGATTCATCACCTGCTCCATAATCGGGCCGGCCTCAGTGAGGCTGAGGGAGCGCACCGCTTTTTTCACCCTGGCCAGGCTGTTGGCGTTCATGGACAGGGCGTTGAAACCCATGCCCAGCAGCAGCACCGTCGCTGCGGGGTCTCCCGCGAGTTCCCCGCATATGCTCACCTGACGACCCTCGGCACGGGCTGCTTCGGCTACTTGGCGCAAGGCATGCAGCACAGCCGGGTGAAACGCGTTGTAAAGGTCGGCTACCCGCGAATTGTTGCGATCCACTGCCAACAGGTACTGGGTCAGGTCGTTGCTGCCAACGGACAAAAAATCAGCGAGCCGGGCCAGTTCCCTGGCCTGGTATACCGCGGCGGGGACTTCCACCATAACCCCAACCGGAGGCATGCTCACCTCGCTGCCTTCTTCCACCACCTCGTGGTGCGCTCTCCGGATGAATTCCAGTGCCTCTTCCAATTCCGACAGGTTGCTGACCATGGGCAACATGATGCGCAGATTGTCAAGCCCCGCACTGGCCTTGATCATGGCGCGGGTTTGCACCAGCAGAATTTCCGGGTGGTCGAGGGTAACGCGAATGCCGCGCCAGCCAAGGAACGGGTTGTCCTCCTTGATAGGGAAATAGGGCAGGGCTTTGTCGCCTCCGATATCCAGCGTTCGCATGGTCACCGGCAAGGGCGCAAAAGCCTGTAACTGGCTGCGGTAGATCTGGCGCTGCTCTTCCTCGCTGGGAAAGCGGTCCAGGCGTTGAAAAGTTACTTCCGTACGATACAGGCCGACCCCCTCAGCTCCGTGGTCCAGTGCGTGCTCCACATCCTCCACCAGCCCGGTATTTACCCACAGCGACAGGCGGTGTCCGTCCAGGGTTTCGCAGATCTCACCGCGCAGGGATTCCAGGTCCTGGGATACCTCCTCGCCCTGTGCCAATGCGGCGGCAAAACGCTCCCTGAGAGCGGCGTCCGGATTGAGATACACCTCCCCGTAATAGCCATCAATAATGACTTCCCGGCCCTGCAGTCTGGTATAGGGCAAGTCCCCGGCGCCCATCACCGTTGGGACTCCCATGGCCCGGGCCAGAATCGCTACATGGGAGTTGCCGGAGCCGGTGATTGAAATAATACCGGCAAGTTTTTCACGCGGTATTTCACCCAGGATAGAGGCTGTCAGTTCCTCTCCCACCAGAATGGACGAATCAGGGTAGCTCTGCTGCCGCGAGTCTGCCGCCTGCAGATAAGCCAACACCCGGGTTCCCAAATCCCTGACGTCGACCGCCCGCTCCCTCAGGTAACTCTGTTCCATCCTCTCGAAGTTCTGGATGTGTTCAATCATCACCTGACTCAGGGCGCCCTGGGCCCATTGACCGGCCTTGATACGCGACGCCACTTCAGTGCCGATGGTGGCGTCATCGAGAATTCGCAGGTAAACATCGAACAGTGCGTGTTCCTCCGGATTGAGTTGCTCCTCCAGTTTCTCCGCCACCATTTCAATATCGGCGCGCACCGCGATGAGCGCCTTCTTGAAGGCACGCAGTTCGCTGCGGCGGTCGCTGGTTTTAAAATCGGGAACGGCGTACAGGTCCGCCACCGGGGAGACCACCACCGCTTCGCCGATAGCAATACCAGGGGCGCCGGCAATACCCCGGACCTTGCTGCTGTCGGGCGGCCGGCTGCCGACAGTATCAAAAGTGATGGAGCCGGTAACCCTGGCGTGAGCGACAACCCCGGCCAGTTGCGCCGAGATGGTAACCAGGAACGACTCTTCGCTCTCATCGAAGCGCCGCTGCTCCTTTTGTTGCACCACCAAGACGCCCAGCACTTCCCTCTGGTGAATGATGGGAACCCCCAGAAAAGCGTTGAAGGGCTCCTCGCCAATACCTTCAACCGGGTGAAAGTTGGCGTGGGAGGTAGCCAAATCCAGGTTTAACGGCTCTTCCCGTTCGGCTACCAAACCCACCAGGCCCTCGCCGGCGGCGAGGCTAATCTGCCCGAGTTGCTCGCGGTTAAGACCCTCGTTGGCCTGAAACACATAACGGCCACTGCGCTGGTCCCGCATATAGATACTGCACACATCGGCGCCAATCGCCTCGCGAATCCGCTGAACAATAATCTTCAGGGCCGAGTCGAGATCCTCGGCAAGGTTTACCTCCTGGACGATATTGCGCAGCATTTCAAGCATGGATCAGCTCCCCTCCCCGCGCCATCTGGGCCAAGGGAACCATCAACTCCTTGAGGGCCTGGCGGTAAACTTCACGCTTGAAGGAAACAATCTGGCCAAGGGGGTACCAATAACTGACCCAGCGCCACCGGTCGAACTCCGGATGATCGGCCTTGTCAAGGCGGATAGCGCAGTCCCCGGCCAGCATGCGCAGTAAAAACCATTTCTGCTTCTGTCCGATACAGGGCGGGTGTTCCCCGCTGCGTATCAAATGGCGGGGCAGCCGGTAGTGCAGCCACTTGCGGGTGCAGGCCATTACCTCGACCTGCCCGGGAGCCAGGCCCACTTCTTCCTGCAACTCGCGAAACATGGCTTGTTGCGGGGGTTCCCCGGAGCCGACACCACCTTGGGGAAACTGCCAGCCATCATGTCGAATGCGGCGAGCCCAGAATAATTGCCCTCTGCCATTGGCCAGCATGATGCCGACATTGGAACGAAAGCCGTGTGCGTCTATCACTGCTCCGGGTACCTGTGCTTCGCGATAGGTAGCCCGCATATGCGGCCAGATCGCTTGAAGTTGATAAGAAAGTTCATTTCTATCAACGAGTTATACATGCCTTTGCAGCCTTGGCACGGTTACAGAACGCGATTGATGCGAGCCAGTGCTCGCTGGCATTTCACCCTTCGGGCACAGGGCTCACGCCGAGCTAAAATCCTGCGCTGCCATCGCATCCTCTGGCGCCATATGCGGGCTGGTTTTTCTATTGTTCCACACTTTTCCGCGACTGAACAATTTACCTCCAGGTCCGGGCTGGCTATGCTGCGTTTAGCGAGCGGGAGATCAGCCTGTGGCAATAGCCATTTTCGACCTGGACAATACCCTGTTGAACGGCGACAGCGACTATGCCTGGGGTGTGTTCGCTTGCGAGCAGGGGCTGGTGGACGCCGCCAGGTTTGCCCAGCGCAATGAGGCTTTTTATCAGGACTATCAGGCCGGGTCGTTGGAAGTCCACGCCTATTTGCGCCACGCCCTTTCCCCATTGGCCGGGCAAACTACCGAAACCGCCTGGCGCTGGCATGAACAATTCATGCGCGAGAAGGTCGACAGCATGATATTGCCGGCGGCGCAGGCCCTGGTGGAGCAGCATCGCCGGCAGGGGCATCAATTGCTCATCATCACCTCCACCAACCGCTTCATTGCCGAGCCCATCGTTCGCCGTTTCGGCATTACCGACCTGATCGCCAGTGAATGTGAGATCCGTGATGGCCGCTATACCGGCGAGCCCCGTGGCGAACCCAGCTTTGGAGAAGGCAAGGTGAATCGCCTGCGGGAGTGGCTGTCTCCCCGCAAGCTGGACTTGAGCGGCAGTAGTTTTTACAGCGACTCCCACAACGACCTGCCTCTGCTGTCCCTGGTCGACAGGCCGGTCGCGGTCGATCCGGACCCGATCCTGCGAGGTCATGCGATTGAGCGAAACTGGCCGGTAATCAGCCTGAGGGATTGATGGCAGCCGGGCCGCGCCTCGGCAGGTGATGTACGCGCAGATCAGCCTTCAGCGCAAAGTGCGTCATAGTCCCTGGCTGACAGAAGCTGGTCCAATTCGTTGAAGTCCTGTGGCGACAGCCGGAAGAACCAGCCGTCTTCATAAGGTTCGGCATTCACGGCTTCAGGCGTGTCTTCCAAGGCCTCATTCACTGCTACCACCTCACCGCTCAGCGGCGCCAGAATATCAGAGGCCGCCTTGACGGATTCAACCGTTGCCGCTTCATCCCCACTTGCCAGGTGGGCGCCCAACTCGGGAAGCTCCACAAAAACCACATCCCCAAGTGCGTCCTGGGCATAATCACTGATTCCCACAGTTACCGAACCGTCATCTTCAAGCCGCACCCATTCATGGCTGCTGGTATAGTATAAATCTCCGGGGCTATCACTCATGTTCGGCTCCTGTCAGTCGCTTGCCGGTCAGTAGTTTACCGCCCCGCCGCTTGAACGCAATTACCGGCAACTCCGGCAACTCCGGCAACTCCGGCAACTCCGGCAACTCCGGCAACTCCGGCAACTATAGTATTGTCTTGCCGCAACGGCTAAAGCGCGTGTTCAACATCGACATCGAGGTTTGCAGCCGCTGAGGTGAATCCGTCAAAGTCATCGCTTGCATTGAGGGTCAGGACATCATCGACAGGATACTGGCCCACCTTCGCGAGAAGGAAAAGGACATTCCTATTCGTCCGGCGTCCAGAAGCCCTCATACTCAGGCACGCCTTCAATCGCCTCGACCCACCCATGGCGATACTGGTTCTGGATGTCAAGGGTTGGCTTCGGGAAGTGCGCATCGACGAAGCACCCGACTGCCGCGCAAACGATTCCCTGTACGTACTCAGACACCCAATAGACGGTGCTGCCGCAACGGGCGCAGAACATGTACTCTGTGAGCATATTGTGCTCGCTAAAGACCCTCGGCTCGCCGGCCTTCGCGACGACCTGTTCCATTGGGAACCAGGCCGATACCTGGAACACACTGCCGGTCCGCTTCTGGCAGTAATCGCAGTGGCACCGAAAAACTCGCTGGGGCTCGCCAGAAAAAGTGATCGAAATATCTCCACACGCACACATCGCCTTCCGTTGTGTCATTTTATACCTCTGTAGTCACTATCATCGTTAATACGATGTATAGTAAAAGATGCGTGGATGCATGCAAGGAGTGGTTCTTGCAAAGGGTAGCGAGTGTCCCGACCTGATCGTGATTTTTCGCCACGACGGGCCCACAAGCTCACGCGGTTGACCATCGATTTCGCCCGCATTACCCGGACCCCATCCCTTGCCGGTATAACCCGTGGCATAGCCAAGGTCGCGCAAAGCTTCCGGGTAGGTCTTGAATTCGGCGGGGAAATTGCTTCGTTGTACTTGCCGGTGGTCGCGAGCTGCCCGGGCGCGCTCTTCCACAGCTGCGTCAGGTTCGTCGCGTCGAACGCATACAGCACCGCGAGCGGCGCCCCGACCCCCTGGACCGGGGCTGACCGTTTCCCATTCGTGTCGAGAACCCAGACGATCCCGTTCCGGCCGCCGTTGCTCGTCACGACCGGCGAGGCGGCATTGTGCAAGGTCTGCGTCATCTCGACGTGCGTGACGCGCATGTATGCCGGTTTGCCAGCCTCCGTTACGATCTGCAGCCTCGCCAGGCCCGGAGGCGCGCTGTCCTGCAGATACTGGCCTGTTTTGGCCGCGCCGGTGACGTACATGAAGTTGCCTCCGGCTTCGTCGCGGAAGTACGCCAGCGTAGAGCGGCTGCGCGCCTGATTGACGAAGCCCTGGTCGTCGGCAGAAGGCCCACCCGAGGCCCAGATGCCGCCCATGACCAGCTCGTCGTCAGTCGCGCTCGACGAAAACGTACTCGCGACGCGGGCCTTGCCGGTGTCGACCGCCACAATCCAGCCGCCGGGCTCCCCGAGCGTGACATACAGGCGCGAACCATCCACGCTGAGATTGAGCGCGCCGCGCTGCGGGCGCAGTAGCACGGCTGAATGTCGTAATGGTCACAACCTGTTCTACTCTCCGCTGTCGCGACGTCCGGGTGATTCACGGCTCGTCCTGCATGAGATCGGTCTCGATGTCCGACGGGTTGATCCAGATGGGGACTAGATACTCGCCCTGCACAACACTGCGCTCGTAATAGTTGCGCACCGGTTCAAGGGTGATGGGGTACGAATGGAAGATATCGCCTTCTCCGAACATACGCGGGTCGGCCTGGGCGCGGAGTTCCGTTTCCATCGTGTTGCGCAAGCCTTCTTTAACCGCCGCGTACTCGGCGTTCGCGGCAAGATTGTCGAGGCAGTCCGGGTCGGTTGTGATATTGAAAAGCTCCTCGTCCGGCCGTTTACCAAACGACCAATCCCAGAAGTGCTTCGTCTCGCTCGAATGGCGTGCGCGCAAGATCTCGGTCTTCGTTGGACTGGCGTCGACGGTCGGGTAGCCGGTCTCCGGGTTGCCGGCTGGCCAAAGGTCGGGCCGATAGTTGCGTAGATAAAGCCAGCCGTCTTTCACAATACCGCGGATGGGATAGCCGTAGTCACCGGGCCGGCCAACATCGTGCCGCTCCTTACCGATTAGCACAAAGTCGCGACGCGGCGCAGGCGTTCTGCCATCAAAAAAGTCCACGAGGCTGGTACCCGGCGAGCTTTGCATCCCGGTCTCGTCCCAGCTGAAACCAGCAACATCGAAGAGTGTCGGCGCGACGTCGATGAAGCTCACGTAGTCCTCGATCACGCGGCCGGGGTTGGTGATGTTCTTCCCCCACATGATCGCAAGCGGCACATGGTTCGACGCCTCATACTCGTCACTCTTGGCCCGTGGAAAAGGCATGCCGTGGTCAGAGGTGACAATCACCAGGGTATTATCGAGCTCACCCTGGGCCTCAAGATAGTCGAGTATGCGGCCGAGGTGGCTATCGAAATGCTCAATTTCCAGCGCATAGTCGAGCAGGTCCGTCCTTACAGTCTCGTTGTCGGGGAAATAGCCCGGGACCGCATCGATGTCGCTCAGCTTCTTGCCGGCGGCAAGGGATGAGCCGAAGATATAACGCCGGTGCGGCTCGTGCGCGCCGTACCAGAAGTGGAACGGCTGGGCTTTCGGTTTGCTCTCGAAGAACGCAATGAAGTTACTGGCGTAGTCGACTTTTGACATCGCACGAGTCGGCCTCTCTTGCGTGATTTTTCGCCACGACGGGCCCACAAGCTCACGCGGTTGACCATCGATTTCGCCCGCATTACCCGGACCCCACCCCTTGCCGGTATAACCCGTGGCATAGCCAAGGTCGCGCAAAGCTTCCGGGTAGGTCTTGAATTCGGCGGGGAAATTGTTCATGTGATTCGCCGCTTCTTTGAGCTGCCATGAGTTCCTCGCCGTCAGCAGCGACGCACGTGAAGGCGCACATTTTGCATTGGGTGTGTAGGCGTTGCCGAAGCGCACGCCGGCAGCGGCCACGCGATCGAACGAAGGCGTATCAACCCAGGGCACTTCCCGGCCCATGTGTCCCGCATCGTCCGCAATGGCGAGCAGTATATTGGGCCCCCGCACCGGGCTTTCCTGTTCCGGCTCTGGACCCGGTTCCAATGCATGAACAGAATAACTTCCCTGAAGCAACAACACAGCAAGTAGCGCGAGCCAGAAGTTTGATAGTTGCGACATCATAGTTTCCACCTCGAGATCTCAAAATCTACCCGGCGCCGAGCACAAGAACCTCCAGGTATAGGCAATATAAAAGAATGAAGGTGTCAGGTCAGGAGCTATTTTACCTGGCGCGTTCCTGCCATGGGCATGGACATCCCCATGCGGGCGAGAGTCCAGGTTCCTTTAAAGGCATCGCCCTCGACATGAACTTTCACCTTCATCACGCCGTATTGCCCGCTATCGAAATCAAAGGAGAGTTCCGAGCCGTCAAACATGACGTTTTCCAGGGGCCAGTCGCCGAGCCCACTCTCCATAACGATGGTGCCACTGAGCGCTTCATCGGCCTCCATGATGGTGAAGATGCCCTTTTCCGGGCCTTGCATCATGTCGACGTTGAAGTCCCAGGCGCCGGCAGCTGGGTGCGGTATCTTGGCGGCCTGTTGCAGACCTGTGCAACCGGACAGCAACACCACAACCAGCAGCAACATGAGCGAAATTCTCGTCGTTGTTATCATCGTTCGTATACCTCTTGGTTAAGGTGACGGGAGGGGAGGGGGTGGACAGAAGTCGTACACCGGCCCCCTGCATCGGTCCATCCCTGAACAGGTGGCGCCTGCGCTCTGAACGTGGGGCGGCTTAACTCGGCACACGTCGGGTCAGGAATCGGGGTCGGGAACCGTCAAGAACATTCAGGTGGGGGTACTTCCCCGCTGCGGTTTTCATGGCTCGAATAGTTGGTTTACTGAATTGCTATTGCATTGCATTGTATGGTACTGCACCTTATATCATAGTTACAATGTTTATTCGATCGCCACTCCTGGTGACAGCTACTTTATTATGAAGACTCCTGTCTGTAGCGGTCCCAGGGAACCTGGAGCGCCGCAAAAAATAAGGATCAACCGATTAGCATGGCTACTACAGACAATTTCCCGAACTTGACGCTTGCCAGGAATCCATTGCGGATTGCTACGCACGCTTTGGCCGCCCTTGTAGTCATATTGCTGTGGGCCGCCAGCGTCCAGGCAACAGAGGCTGAGCGCCGAATCCCGGTCAGCGAATACCGGGCCAAGATGACCGCTGGCTGGATAGGCCAGATGGCCGGCGTTGGCTGGGGTTATCCCACCGAATTCAAATTCCAGGGCGAAATCATCCCGGAGCACGAGGTCCCACAGTGGGAGCCGGAGATGGTAAATGTCTTCGATCAGGACGATCTCTACGTCGAGATGACATTTCTACGCACGCTGGAAGAGCACGGCTTTGATGTGTCAATGAGCCAGGCCGGTATCGATTTCGCCAATTCCAAATACATGCTGTTCGCAGCCAACCTGCAGGGTCGGCGTAACCTCCGCAACCGTATCGCACCGCCTGACTCCGGGCACCCACATTTCAACCCCGCCGCTGATGCAATTGATTACCAGATCGAAGCGGACTTCTCTGGCCTGATTGCGCCAGGCATGCCGAATATCGCCATTGAGTTGGGCGAGAAGTTTGGCCGCATAATGAACTATGGCGATGGCCTCTACGGCGGACAGTTCGTGGGTGCGATGTATGCGGAGGCATTTTTCGAGAGCGATACTGCCCGGATTGTTACCAGGGGCTTGCAGGCGATTCCCGAGGGCAGCCAGTATGCAGAAGCAATCAGGGACGTTATTCGGTGGTACGCCGAAAATCCGGATGACTGGCAGTCGACCTGGCGCCTCATCAACGAAAAATACCATCTGAATCCGGAGTATCGGAAATTCACGGCCGAGGGCTTTTCGGGCCCGGATGAAAACTTTAATATCGATGCCAAGCTGAATGGCGCATATATCGTGCTGGGACTGCTGTATGGCGACGGCGATATCGACGAAACAATCGTCATAGCCATGCGCGCCGGGCAGGACTCGGACTGCAACCCATCCAACGCGGCAGGCATTCTGCTCACCGCGCAAGGCTACGATCATGTGCCGGAAAAGTTTCTTTCCGCACTCGACAAAGAAACAAAATTTCAGTTTACCGAATATACTTTTCCAGCCCTGGTCGACGTCAGTGAAAAGCTGGCTCGCCAGGCCGTGCTAAGAGCGGGTGGCCGTATCGAACAAAATGCCGCTGGTGAAGAAG
>JAPOQD010000026.1 GCA_026710905.1 Halieaceae bacterium | reverse complement strand
GAATTTTTGTGAAGGGGCTAGCCTGCATATATCCCCAATTTTCTACTGCGGGCGCCGCATCCCTCGCCGTGGCGGGGCGTCCTCCTCCAAGCCACTTCGACATAGTGTCAACTATGCCTTCAGCGTCTTTCCGTCCGTGCGCCCCGCCACAGCGGCGCTGCGACGCCCTCGCGACGAACGTTGGTGATATATGCGGGCCAGGGCGCAAACTCCTAACAGCGGTCGAACAGCAGGTCCCGGACTTGGTGGCCCAGACCCAGACCGCGCTGCTCGAACCTGGTCAGCGGCCGCCAGTCCGGCCGCGGGCTGTAATGTCCCGCCTGCGCCCGATTTCTGAATTCGGGGGCCGCTTCCAGCAGCGCCAGCATCTGCTCCGCGTAGTTCTCCCAATCCGTGACCAGATGCAGATAACCGCCGGGTTTGATCTTGTCCGCCAACAACTTCACAAAGCCAGCCTGAACCAGGCGCCGCTTGTGATGGCGCTGCTTGGGCCAGGGATCGGGAAAGTAGATCTGTACTCCATCGAGGACGGCATGCTCAAGACACTGCCTGACAACAGTGACCGCGTCAGCACAGTAGATGCGTACATTGTCGGAACCCTGTTCAGCCAGGGTGTGCAGCAGCCGGCCCACCCCCGGTTTGTAGACCTCAACGCCCAGCCAATTGACCTCCGGAGAGGCCAGCGCCATCTGCGCCAGACTGCGGCCCATGCCAAAACCGATTTCCATCACCAGTGGGGCCCTGCGCCCGAAGACCTGCTCCGCTCTCAGGCGGCCCGCATCCAACGTCAAACCCCAGCGCGGCCAACAGGATTCCCAGGCCCGCTGCTGGCTGGTGGTCATGCGCCCCGAACGGACGGCGAAGCTGCGGATTTCCCGGCGGCGGGGAGAATCGGCCACAACCGGGGAAAACGGCGGGGTTCTCAGACAGCGATGCCTGCCCGCAGTTTTTTCATGGCATTTTGTTCGAGTTGGCGAATGCGCTCAGCCGAAACACCGTATTTGTCAGCCAGCTCGTGTAGCGTGGCCTTTTCCTCATTCAACCAGCGCTGGGACAGGATATCCTGGCTGCGCTCGTCCAGTTCCTCCAGCAGCATGCGCAATTGCCGGGAGCTGTTATCGCGCCAGTCCGCATCCTCAAGCAGTTGCGCCGGGTCCTGACGCCCATCTGCCAGGTAATTGGCCGGCGCGTTGCGCCGTTGGTCATCTTCGCCGGCATCCGCCGGCATGTCGAAGGACTCGTCGTGGGCAGCGAGGCGCTGTTCCATGTTGCGTACTTCGCACTCCTCGACACCGAGGTCCCCGGCCACTGCTTCCACCTCGGCCTTGTTCAACCAGCCGAGACGATTTTTCTGGCTGCGAAGGTTGAAGAACAACTTGCGCTGCGCCTTGGTGGTGGCCATTTTGACGATGCGCCAGTTGCGCAGAATAAACTCGTGTATCTCTGCCTTGATCCAGTGCACGGCGAAAGATACCAGGCGAACCCCACGCTCGGGGTCAAACCGTTTCACCGCCTTCATCAGGCCCACGTTGCCTTCCTGAATCAGGTCCGCTTCGGAAAGCCCATAGCCCCGGTAACTCCTGGCAATGTAGGCCACGAAACGAAGATGCGACATGACCAACTGCCGGGCGGCGTCGAGGTTTTCGTTGTAGTACAAATCTTCGGCCAGTTCGCGTTCACGCTCAGCGCTTAATACCGGGATAGCACTAACCGTCTGCAGATAACCCGCCAGATTGGCTCCGGGAGCCAGAGGGTTTATGCATTGTAAGCTGGTATTCATGGCTGCCTCACCTCCACACGATGTCGTTATTATAGCACTCTCCGGCTTAGAGTGCTAAACAACAAAATCGTTCATAGTTACCCCAAAAAAGGGGTCTGACCCCCCTTTTTTTTTAGCGGCAACTTATCGAGGTTGTATCCTGGAAAGATGGCGGGATACCGACAACCACGAACCCGACAGCCCCAACACGGCTCCCGCCATCAGTAAACTCAGGCCACCCTTCCAGCCCAGGCCCAGCAAGGTGAATTCACTCTGGTAGTCCTGCGCCAGAGACCTCAGCGGCTCCTCCAACTGCCACAAGGTGGCAGCGATAACAAGCCAGGCCACCAGCGCGCCGCCCAGACCATAGGCAACGCCCGTGTACAGAAACGGGCGGCGAACAAAGGCATTACTGCCCCCTACCAGCTTGATGACCACAATCTCCTGGCGCCGGTTCTCTATAGCCAGACGAATGGTATTGCCGACCACCAGCAGGGCCCCCAGTGTCAACAGCAAGCCGACAGCCGCCACCAGGCGCTCACTCAGCCGGATCAGGGAGTTCAATCTTTGCACCCATTCCATATCCAGTATGGCCCGGCCGGCTCCAGGCAGAGCCTGGAGTTCCGATTGCCAGTTCGCAGCAGCGCCAGCACTCATGCGCGGGTCAGCGGGTGAGACCACGATCAGGTGAGGCAGAGGGTTTTCCTCCAGGTGGAGCAAAATATCGTCGAACCCGGACAACTCCTGAAACTCCCTTAGCGCCTCCTCTTTTGTTACCAGGCGGGTGGAGGCAACATCCTCGCGCTCTTCCAGGGTTTGCTGCAATTGCCACGCCGCCGCAAGCGTCTGCTCCGGATCGAGGAATAAAGACAATTGCACCGGGCTGTCCAGACGGCTACTGAAGCGATGGGCGTTGTCCAGCGCTATCAACATGCTCACCGGCAAGGCCAGGGCAATACCGATCACCAGCCAGGTCATGGCGCTGGTAAATGCGGTATGCAACAGGTGCCGTATACTGGCCACCGCACAAGCCCAGTGATGGGACAACCAGGCGCGTGGAACATCCAACCAGGAGGCCCTGTCGTGGCTTGCGCCTTTCCCGGTGGCTCCGGCTGACATCAGTACTCGCCCGAAGCCGTGAGCATGCGGCCATCACGAAGGGTCATGATGCGGTGCCGCATACGCGAGATCAGCGCCAGATCGTGGCTGGCGACCAGAACCGTGGTCCCTGCCTGGCTGAACTGCTCCAACAAACTCATGATTTCAGCGGAAAGTTCAGGGTCCAGGTTGCCGGTCGGTTCATCCGCCAGCAACAGGTTCGGTTTGTTGACCATCGCCCGGGCGATACCCACCCGCTGCTGCTCACCGCCCGATAGTGTGATCGGCATGTCCCGCTCCCGCGACAGCAGGCCAACCTTGTCCAGCGCGGCCCGTGTCCGCTTCCCCAGCTCACGCCGTGAACATCCTGCAATTCTCAGCGGCAGGGCGACATTGTCAAAAATTGAGCGGTCGAAAAGCAATTGGTGATCTTGAAATACCACCCCGATATTCCTTCGCAAGCGGGGGATCTTGCGCAGGGGGAGGCCGGTCAGATTCTGTCCATTTACCTGAATTTGTCCGCGGCTGGCTCTCTCCAACAGGATGATGAGCTTGAGCAGTGTGGTCTTGCCGGCGCCACTGCGTCCGGTCAGGAAAACCAGTTCTCCGCTGTCAACGGTGAAACTGATCTCGTCGAGGACTGTATGACCCTGTGTATAACGTTTGGACACCCGTTCGAAGCGGATCACGTTTCTGCACCGTCGGAAAACAGGGCTTCGACAAAATCCCTGGCCACGAAGGGCCGCAAATCGGCAGCGGATTCCCCCACCCCGATAAAGCGGATGGGCAAACCAAGCTGGCGGGCTATGGCAAAGATAATGCCGCCCCTGGCGGTTCCATCCAGCTTGGCGAGGGTGATGCCGGTCACCCCCACCGCCTCGCGGAACTGCCGGGCCTGGGACAGGGCATTTTGCCCGGCGCCGGCATCCAGCACCAGCATTACCTCATGGGGCGCCGTATCGTCCAGCTTGCCGGCCACGCGAACCACTTTTTTCAGCTCCTCCATCAGATTGCTATCGTTATGGAGGCGCCCTGCAGTATCTGCTATCAGCACATCCACAGCTCGAGCCCGGGCGGCCTGTACGGCATCGAATATCACCGAGGCGCTGTCGGCCCCGCTGTGTTGGGCGATCACCGGCACGGCATTGCGCTCACCCCATACCTGCAATTGTTCCACCGCGGCGGCGCGGAAGGTGTCCCCCGCCGCCAGCATCACCGACTTCCCCTGCGCCTGAAACCACTGCGCCAACTTGCCGATAGTGGTGGTCTTGCCGGCGCCGTTGACTCCGACCATGAGGATCACAAAAGGCGTCTTTTCCGCTGCGACCCGCAGCGGCTGTTCACAGCCGGCCAGCAGTTCCCGCAATTCCTTCTGCAGGGCAGTGTAGAGAGCGCCGGCATCCTCCAACTCCTTGCGTGAGACACGCTCGGTCAACCGCCGCACGATTTCCACGCTGGCTTCGACCCCGGCATCCGCGGTCAGTAATTGCGCTTCCAGCTCTTCCAGTAATTCTGCATCAATCTCCTTGCGGCCCAGAAACAGATTGCCGACGCCGCCGGCCAGTTGACCGCTGGTGCGGCTCAGCCCAAGCTTGAGCCGGCCCAGCCATTGCTCCCGGCCCTCCGCGTCAGGCGGCACGGAAAGCGTGGCTGGCGGCCCGGCGTCTCCGGTCTTTTCAAGGTGTTTTTTGCGCTGGAAGATTTTCATGTCAATGGCAGAATATATGGGCGTATCCTACCACCTATGGAGAAGCTTGGTAGCTCCTCGGCTCACGGCGAGAGAAGAATCCATGGCGAAAAAACAAACCGGCAGGAAGACTGCGCCACGTATTATTGGCGGTCGGTGGCGGGGAAGAAAGTTGCCTTTCGAGGCGGCCGAAGGCCTGCGGCCGACCCCGGACCGGGTGCGTGAAACCCTGTTCAACTGGCTGGCGCCTCAGCTTGAAGGCGCCCATTGCCTCGACCTGTTCACGGGCAGTGGCGCGCTGGGTCTGGAAGCCCTGTCGCGCGGTGCCCGCTCCTGTATCCTGCTGGATATTTCCCGCGCTGTGGTTGCCTCCATCAGCCAACTGCTTTCTGTATTGGGAGCCGAGGGCGGCGATTGCCGGCAGGGCGATGCCGGTGAATTTCTGCAAAGTGAGCATCACGGCCGCGGCAACATCGATATCGTCTTTCTCGATCCTCCCTTTCAGCTGCAAAAGCTGGAGCCCCTCTGCACCCTGTTGGAGGAAAACCAATGGCTGGCCGGGAAGGCGCTGATCTACCTGGAGTCCAGTGTTCGGGAGCCACAGCCCCAAGTTCCGTCCAACTGGCGGCTGTACCGGGGGAAGCGCGCCGGGGAGGTACGTTACCAGCTATTTGTACGGGCCTGATTATTTGTTTAGCATCCGCCGTTCCGGCAGACCCTGCCCATGCCCCCAACGGGAACACCATGAAGACGGTTATCTATCCAGGCACCTTCGACCCCATCACCAATGGTCATATCGACCTGGTGGAACGCGCCTCCAGCCTGTTTGACAGGGTTATCGTGGCGATTGCTTCGGGCGCCGGCAAGGCCCCCATGTTCACCCCGGAACAGCGGGCTGAACTGTGCGCCGAGTCACTGCTTCACCTGGAGAATATTGAGGTATGCAAGTTTAGCAACCTGCTGATTGATTTCGCCCGGAGCAAGGATGCCAGGTGTGTGCTGCGGGGTCTGCGCGCCGTTTCGGACTTCGAATACGAGTTCCAACTGGCCAACATGAACCGGGCCATGTACCCGGGGTTCGAGTCCCTGTTTCTGACCCCGGCGGAGCACTTGTCCTATATCTCCTCCTCCCTGGTCAGGGAGATAGCCTCACTGGGGGGTGACGTCACCCAGTTTGTCTCGGCCCCGGTGGCGCAGGCGCTGGACGCCAAGTTCCAATAATTCAGGTCTGGCAATTTTCGCAGTACACCGTGCTGCGCTGGCCGAGTCGAATTTGGCGCAACTCGCTGCCACAGCCGGGGCAGGGTTCCCCAGCATGATCATAGACCTTGAGCCGCTGACGGAAATAGCCGGGTTTTCCATCACCACCAACGAAATCGCGCAGGGTGGTGCCGCCTTGCTCCAGGGCGGAGGACAGCACCTGCCGGACCGCTGCCACCAGTTCCCGGTAGCGGTCCAGCGAGATGCGCCCCGCGGCCCGGCCTGGCCGGATGCCGGCAAGGTACAGCGCCTCGTTGGCGTAGATGTTGCCGATACCCGCTACCACACGGCTATCCATAATGAAAGTTTTCACCGCCGCCTTGCGGCCCCTCGACAGGCGTTGTAAATATTCCGCCGTAAATTCGTCCTGCAGGGGCTCCGGGCCCAGTTTACTCAGCAGGTGGTGTTCGAGCGGGTCGTCATTGGTCCACAGCAGGCAGCCGAAACGGCGCGCATCGTTAAAGCGCAGAATGTTCCCTCCGTGCAGGCAAATATCCACATGATCATGCTTTTTAGGCGCCGTGCCCGCCGCTTCTACCCGCAAGGAGCCGGACATGCCCAGGTGTACGATCAGGGTGCCGGCGCCGGTGCGAAACAGCAGGTATTTGCCACGCCGCCAAACCGTCTCGATGCGCGAGCCGGGCAACAGCGTGTTGATCTCGGGGGGCACCGGCCAGCGCAATCTGGATTCGCGCACAACGACCTGCCGCACCACTTGTCCACTGGCGTGCGGTTTGATGCCCCGGCGGGTGGTTTCTACTTCGGGCAATTCCGGCATGGCAAAAAAACCCCACGGGCGCGGGGTTTCTACAAAGAACCGGGCCGCGCCTACTTGATCTTGGATTCCTTGTAGATCACATGCTTGCGTAGCACCGGGTCAAATTTTTTCATTTCCAGTTTGTCCGGAGTACTGCGCTTGTTCTTGTCCGTGGTGTAATAATGCCCGGTGCCGGCAGACGATACCAACTTGATCTTTTCTCTCATCTCGGAACTCCTCGCGGCCGGGCCGCTTAAACCTTTTCGCCGCGGGCGCGCAGATCAGCCAGCACCTTCTCGATGCCGTGCTTGTCAATGATGCGCATACCCTTGCCGGACACCCTCAAGCTGACAAAACGCCGCTCGGACTCCACCCAGAAACGGTGGTTGTGCAAATTCGGCAGGAACCGCCGCCGGGTGCGGTTCTTGGCATGGGAAACATTATTTCCGGCGAGCGGCCGCTTGCCGGTCACCTGACATACTCTGGCCATGATTCAGTCGCTCTCAGTGGTTGGACCTGCGTTAAAAACCGGCTCCCCGCTGTGGGCGGGGGACCCGAAAATCGAGCGCGACCTTATACCAGATGCCCCCCGGCTTGGCAAGCCAGAAACCTGGTTACATCCCGGGGGAAAGGCGAAGATTTTACTGATCAGTAGAGACCTGCCGTGCAAAATGCGGGCTAGCAGCCTGTCGGACTTGGGACTGTCCTACTGCGGAAAAGCCGTTTTGGCCCTTTTTTCTGCAAATCTTCGTTACACGAACCACTATTCGCCTCAGAATTGCAGAAAAAATGACTCAAAACGGTCTTTCCCTCGCTACGGACGCCCAAGCCCGACAGGCTGCTAGTTCGATGCACAGGCCGGTGTGATCAGGCGCAGAACGGACTCCTGGCCGAAACTGCGCTGGTAGGCCTCCATAACCTCTTCGCTGCGCTGCATCCCCCCGGCGCCCGGCTCAGTCAGGATGAGCACCAGCCTGGTTCGCTCCCGCACCATCGCCCCCGACCCATCACGCCATTGTCCCGCCGCATCCAGGACACTCAGGCCGTCCGCGAAACGCGGGGTGATTTCATCGGCGAGAAATTTGCCCCAGGCAGCGTCGCTCACCACTTCAACCTCACCCCGGTTGCTCCCGAAAAAAAGCCGGTACTCGGTGACCGGTTCAGTACCTGCCGGACAGGGCGGTGCGCCTGCCAGGGTCGCGGGGGCGATGCTGGGCGAAAGAATAGCCAGAACTTCGGCAATGCGCTTGAAATGTCTTCGCTTCCCCACGCAGTTTCCCACTCGCTCCCCCTGTTTGGCATGCAATTTATCGCCAAAGGCAGGTGCTGGCAAATACCTGCGTCTGGGTCCATGCAGAGTTTTTTGTTCACAGCCAGCTCGGTGGGGCCTAAAGAAGGCCCCGCTCGGCAAAAGAAAATTCCTGGCCGTGACCGACGATGATGTGATCGAGCACGCGGATGTCCAGCAAACCCAGGGCCGCCTGCAGGCGTTCGGTAATCCGCTGGTCAGCCTGGCTTGGCTCGGCTACGCCCGATGGGTGGTTATGCGCCAGAATTACCGCCGCTGCGTTCAGTTGCAGGGCGCGGCTGACCACCTCCCTGGGATAGACCGCAGCCCCGTCCAGCGTGCCCTGGAACATGTCCTCGCACTTGATCAGGGCATTCTGACTGTCCAGAAACAGGCAGCAGAAAATTTCCCGCTGGCAGCCCCGCAGGTGAATGCTGAGAAAGCGGCGGGTCTGCTCCGGGCTACCCATGGTATCGCCGTGCTCCAGCCCCTCGCGGGCGCAGCGCCGCGCCAGTTCCACGGCGGCTTGCAGGCCGGCGTACTTGGCCACGCCTACCCCCCGCTCCCCGGCGAGTTCCTCACGTCGCGCAGAGACCACGGCGCCCAGGCTGCCGAAGCGCTCCAGCAAGTGCCGTGACAGATTCAGCACACTCATGTTTTTGCTGCCGGTACCCAGTAACACGGCCAGCAGTTCCGCATCCGAAAGCGCTTGTGATCCCCGCAACAGAAGTTTTTCCCGGGGCGCCTCGCCTGCGGGCCACTTGGACAGGCTCATAGGTATCCTCCCTGATACGGGCCAGTGTCAAATCCTTTGACGCAGTGCTATCTTACTTAACTAGTTATTGGCTATTTTTTCGGATTGGTCAAGCTTTTGGGACAACTAAATAACCGCAATGTCATCGTCGGCATCACCGGCGGCATCGCTGCCTACAAGGCGGCGCAACTGGTTCGTGAACTGCAGGACCTCGGTGCCGAGGTCCGGGTGGTGATGACCCGGAGCGCCACCGAGTTCATCACTCCCATGACCCTGCAGGCCCTGTCCGGCAACCCGGTTCACCTGGACCTGCTGGACAGTGCCGCGGAAGCCGCGATGGGGCACATTGAATTGGCTCGTTGGGCCGACCTGGTGTGCGTGGCTCCAGCCACCGCCGATTTTCTGGCCCGGCTCTGCGCCGGCCGCGCAGACGATCTTCTGTGCAGTTTGTGTCTGGCCACCGGCGCGCCGCTGCTGTTGGCTCCCGCCATGAACCAGGGCATGTGGCGCGACCCGGCGACGGCGGCGAATATTACCCTCTTGCGGGAACGCGGGGTCGCACTGGTTGGGCCGGCGGATGGTTCGCAGGCCTGTGGGGATATAGGGCCCGGCCGCATGGAAGAACCCGCAGTCATCGCCGCACGGGTGGCCGCCAGTTTCGAATCCCGCCTGCTGGACAATTACCGCGCCGTGGTTACCGCCGGCCCCACCCGGGAAGCACTGGACCCGGTGCGTTTTATCAGCAACCACAGTTCCGGCAAGATGGGCTTCGCAATCGCCGACGCCTGCGCCAGTGCCGGGGCCGTTACCACGCTGATCAGCGGGCCGGTGCGCCTGCCGACGCCGAACCGGGTCAAGCGGGTCGATGTAATCAGCGCCCTGGAAATGTACGAAGCCGCCCAGGCCGCCGCCCGGGACTGCGATATTTTTATTGCCTGTGCGGCAGTATCCGACTATCGTCCGGCCCGGCCGGAGCCACAGAAAATCAAGAAAAACGGAGACTCCATGCAACTGGAAATGGTGCGCAACCCGGATATCGTGGCCGCTGTCGCCGAGCGTGACAACAGGCCGTTTATGGTTGGTTTTGCAGCGGAAACGAATCATATGGAGAGCCACGCCCGCGACAAAATGCGGCGCAAGAATCTGGATCTGATCGTCGCCAACGATGTCAGCCGCGCCGATGCCGGTTTCGACGGCGACAACAACGCGGCGACCCTGTTCTGGCCTGGGGGAAAACGGGAATTCGCCCTGACTTCCAAAACTCAGTTGGCGCGCCGGCTGGTGGAGGTCATCGCCCAACAAGTGGACCTCGCAGGCTCCCAGGAGCCAACACCGTAGAAAATTCGTATTTGCGTTGACGGACAATAGCATTAGACTCCGCCTTTTTGCCGGACGCGAGAATGCCACTAACCAAGGCCAAAACCCGCTATATAGCGAAAGTCCTCAGTGAGGCTCTGCCCTATATCCAGCGCTTTACCGGTAAAACCATTGTCGTCAAATATGGCGGTAATGCGATGGTGGACCCCGAGTTACGGGACAGTTTCGCCCGCGATATCGTGTTGTTGAAACTGGTTGGCGTCAATCCGGTGGTAGTCCACGGGGGCGGCCCGCAAATTGGCGAACTGCTGGACAAACTCAACCTGCAGTCCAAATTTGTCGATGGGATGCGGGTTACCGACAGCGCCACCATGGACGTGGTGGAAATGGTGCTGGGCGCCAGCATCAACAAGCAGATTGTTTCCATGATCAACGCCCACGGCGGTAAGGCGATTGGCCTTACCGGCAAGGACGGCGGGTTGATTCGCGCGCGCAAGTTGACCGTAAATCGGGTTTGCCCGGAACACCAGGTTGAGGAGATCATCGACATTGGCCATGTGGGCGAAGTCGATCAAATCGATATTGAAGTGCTGGACATGCTGCGCGACAGCCACTTCATCCCGGTGATTGCCCCGATCGGGGTCGGCCGCGATGGCGGTTCCCTCAACATCAATGCCGATCTGGTGGCGGGCAAGCTGGCGGAGGTGTTGCAGGCGGAAAAACTGATGTTGCTGACCAATGTGGCGGGGCTGCTCGGCCCCAACGGCGAAGTCCTCACCGGCCTCTCCACCGCCAGGGTGGACGCGCTGATTGCCGACGGCACCGTCCATGGCGGCATGTTGCCCAAGATTCGCTGCGCCCTGGATGCCGTGAAGGGAGGATGCAAAAGTTGCCACATCATTGATGGCCGGGTACCCAACGCCCTGCTGCTTGAGGTATTCACCGACGAGGGCGTCGGCACACTCATCACCAACCAGTATTGAATGGCGCCCCCAGGCCGCTGGTGGTTGTGGACGCATTGGACTTACGAAGTGGCCAGAAGAGTTAATGACGGCAACATGAAGAAGAATGGGACGGCAATAGTTGCGTTCTCAGGAAACGAGATGACCTGTGGGCCGTGCGGGACGCATGGCCATGGCCTTCGGAAACAGAGAGCGTACATTCGCGTCTGAGCCGTTTTTCGAGAGGCCGATCCTCAATTCCCCCTACGACTACCCTTCCCGGCACTGGGAGTTGGACGAGAGCGGCCAGCCGACCCGGGAAATCATCGAATCCCGCCACGGTGCGGAATTCATCACTCCGATTCCAAAGCCGAGAAGGCGCAGAGGGGCGGCGCAACAGACCTCCTTAGTGTTGTAACGCAAGCAAGCTGGATGCAGCGGCAGGAAAAAACAATTACACTGGAATAGTGTACACAGAAGCAGTGTTTAATGTACTGTGCTTGTTGTCGAGTATGGAAGAGAAGAACCGGGCAGAAAATGAAAAACATTACCTTGAGCGCCGAGGAAAACTTGATTGAAGCGGCGCGCCGGCGCGCCGCTGCCGAGCATACGACTCTCAATGCCCAGTTTCGCCGCTGGCTGGAAGAGTATGTCCAGCGCGAACGTCTGGCGGAAGAAGCGCTGGCATGTATTGATGAAATTCGCCAACACCTTCGCACCGGGGGTAGGCGGTTTACCCGAGAAGAAATGAATGAGCGGTAAATGCTTCACAGGGGACGGCCGAAAAAGGAACACTTGCAGTCCACTGCAGCCCTGGGCGCAAGCGCTCCACTGGGGAGGTCTGTAAATCTTGTCTTCCACGGACCCTGACTCTACCGCCACCGGGGTGAGTGAAGCTGTCTTCCGCCATACCCCAGGGGAACGGTCAAGAAGGGGCATTGGTTTTTTTGATACCAATGTGTTGATTTACCTTCTGGACGAGAAAGATCTGCGAAAATATGAAGTTGCCCGTGATTTAATCGCCCAAGCGTTGAAAACTGGCAATGGCATAATCAGTTTTCAAGTGGTGCAGGAAACCCTGAACGTGATGACGAAAAAGCTGCCGGTCCCGGCAAGCCCCGCCCAGGCCGAGAATTTCTTTACCAAAACACTGGCCCCACTTTGGAAGGTCAACCCCAGCCCGGAGCTTTACCGGCGTGGTCTGGGTATTCATTCGCGCTATCAATACAGTTTTTACGACTCGCTCATCATTGCCGCGGCCCAGGAGGCGGGATGCAGGAACCTGTATAGCGAAGACCTGCAACACGGGCAGAGAATCGGCGCGCTAGCGATTCAAAACCCCTTTGCATTATGAATAAAGGCAAGTTCAACCATTCACGCACGGGAACGGCCGCTTTGTCTGAATCCGTTGGAATAAGATGGCCGGGAGAGTTCCAACCAATGCTTATTCATGAAGGCGCGAATTTTCAAGGTTAATCCAGCCGAAAGCGAGTACTCGTTGAAAGTGCCACTGTGGTTCTGGAACAGTGCTGAATGGTGCTCATTCACTCAGGCCAGCGCGAGAACACAGCGCCCGACTTTCGCAGCGTAGCCGATGCCGAGGAATTGGAGCGGGCGCTTGAATTCTCCTGGGAGAAATGGACAGTTTTTCTACACCCGTTGCAGCGGCAAATTGAAAATTCCGCAAGCGCGGCGCAAATTCAGGAAGACACGCCGTAGCTGGCCCGATAGGCTTCCAGGGAGCGCAGCGTGGCGTCAGCCACGGCGCCGCTTTCCCGCAGGTGAGCGATCAACTCGCGGAAGTTGATAATGCTGATCACCGTCAGGCCGAATTCCTGTTCCAGTTCCTGTATGGCCGAGAGTTTGCCCTGACCGCGCTCCTGCCGGTCCAGCCCCACCGCTACGCCAACACACTGGGCGCCGTGTTCCCGCACCATGCCAATGACCTCACGCACCGCTGTTCCGGCGGTAATGAGATCGTCGATTACCAGCACCCTGCCCTGCAGAGGAGCACCCACCAGCAGCCCGGCTTCACCGTGGTCCTTGGCCTCCTTGCGGTTGTAGGCAAACGGCGTATCCAGGCCGTGGTCGCGGCTCAGGCTGACCGCCACCGAGGTCACCAGGGGTATACCCTTGTAGGCCGGCCCCAACAGCATGTCGAAGCCAAGCCCGGATTCCACCAGGGCGCTGGCGTAGCACTGCCCCAATTGGGCCAGGGCCGCCCCGCTGCAGAAGCTGCCGGAATTGAAGAAGTAGGGGCTGACCCGCCCCGATTTCAGGGTGAAGTTGCCAAACTTCAGCGCCTCCAGGTTGCGCGCCATCTCAATAAAAGCCTGTTGGTAGGATTTCATTCGTTTCCTTGTTGATTGCGCCAACGATGGCCGTGTGATGCTTTCACCCCCGCCGAATATGCGGTATAAATACCCGGTGCGGTCTGGCGCTCATGATAACCGCCGCCGCGCCTTCTGGACACACTACGACGATCACCGGTTTGCCGGGCCGTACCCGGTATTCAAGCGGTACTCATGCCAACCATGTCAGGATTCATTTGAATGCGAGTTATCAGTTTAAGCGCCGACGGCCTGCCGGAAGCTGCCGACAAGGGATTATACGACTGGTTGGACGAGCAATCTGCCGATATCGTTTGCATTCAGGATCTGGGTTGCTCGGAAGATGACCTGCAAGCCGACAGGTATTTTCCCCCAGCCTACAACCCCTATTTTTTTGCCGCGGCAGATGGCGAAACAAATGGAGTAGCAATCTACTGCAAGGAACTTCCCAAGGCCATCATGACCGGCCTGGGTGGGCACCAGTTTGACCTGGAGGGATGCTACATTCAGGCGGACTACGCCAATCTCAGTTTTGGCAGCATCCTGATTCCCCACGGTGGTGAGGCCGGTAGCAAAGAGAGCCTGCGCAGGGAGGAGTTTCTCAACCATGTGCAAGCCCATCTGCAAAAAATTCGCCATAAGCGCCGCGAGTACATTTTCTGTGGCGGCTGGCGCTTGGCGCACACTGCCGCGGATGTTCAGGATACGGAAAAAAACAGCAACAACAGCGGCTTCCTCGCCGGGGAGCGGCAGTGGTTGGATGAGGTGTTGGCGAGCGGTTACGTGGACGCCTTTCGGGAAATCAACTCGGACTCCGACGAGTTCAGTTGGTGGCCGAACGGGGAACGGGACAGGGATGGCTGGCGTACTGATTTCCAGTTGGTCTCAGAGGGTCTTAAGTACTCGATTGAATACGGCGCCATTTATACCCGCCGGGTTTTCTCTTCCCACGCGCCGGTGATCATGGATTACGATATCGAACTGACCGGCTAGCTCATGTTACCGAACCCAGCGCCTGTTTTTGCCGTTCGATCAATTCGGCAATGCCGGCGCAGGCCAGGTCCAGCATGGCATTGAGTTCGGCGCGGCTGAAACTTTGCGTTTCCGCGGTACCCTGGACTTCAATAAACTCCCCAAATTCGGTCATCACCACATTCATGTCCGTAGCCGCGCCGGAGTCTTCCGAATAGTCGAGATCCAACACCGGCGCACCATTCACCAGGCCAACCGATACCCCTGCGATCATCTGCCGTAGCGGGTCCTGCTTGATCATGCGTTGCCGCTGCATGAAACGCAGAGCATCCACCAACGCGACACAGGCTCCGGTAACGGCGGCAGTGCGAGTACCGCCGTCAGCCTGAATCACATCACAATCCAGAATGACGGTATGGTTGCCCAGTTGCTGCAAATCGACCGCCGCGCGAATGGAGCGGCCAATCAGCCGCTGTATCTCTATACTGCGCCCCGCCTGTTTGCCGCGAGCGGCTTCGCGGCCGGTGCGGCTGTCGGTGGAGCGCGGCAGCATGCCGTATTCGGCGGTTATCCAGCCCTGGTTGTGGCCGCGCAGAAACCGGGGCACCCCCTCTTCCACCGTAGCGTTGCAGATGACCTGGGTATCACCACAGGCGATCAACACCGAGCCCTCCGCATGGGTGGTGAATTCACGGACAATCTTCATCTCTCGTAATTTATCGGGAGAACGGCCGGCGGCCCTGGGCATGGATTTCTTCCACTGGTGCGAGGGCCGCCGATTATACGTCAAGCCAGCCCGCGCGAGCACCCTTCGGGCACATGGCACCCTTCGGGCACATGGCACCCTTCGGGCACATGGCACCCTTCGGGCACATGGCACCCTGCGGGCACATGGCACCCTGCGGGCACCCGGCACCCTTCGGGCTAGTGGAGAATCAGGCGGTGCTGGTAGAATCGGCATCTTTCCGCGTGATGGCTGCGGCAACGCTTGAAAAGGCTTGTGCAACCAATGCGGGAAACCCCACAATATTCGGAGCCTGTCTCTACATGACCACTCCCGGGACTCTTTTCACTGTGTCCGCCCCCAGTGGAGCGGGAAAAACCAGCCTGGTGAATGCCCTGGCGGAACGCCAAAAGGGCTTGTTCGTATCGGTTTCACACACCACCCGCCGGCAGCGGCCCGGCGAACAGGATGGGTTGAACTACCATTTTGTCAGCGAAGACTTGTTTGAGGAAATGTCTTCCCGTGACGCCTTTCTGGAACAGGCGCGGGTGTTTGGACATCGCTACGGCACTTCGCGGGAATGGGTGGAGCAGCAACTGGCCGGGGGTCACGACGCCATCCTCGAAATTGATTGGCAGGGAGCGGAACAAGTCAGGAGCCAGATGCCCTCCAGTATTTCCATCTTTATCCTGCCCCCCTCAAGGGCGGCACTGCGGCAGCGCTTGCTGGATCGGCGTCAGGACGACGGCGAGGTCATCACCCGGCGCATGGAACAGGCGGCTGACGATATCCGACACTTTCACCAGGCCGATTTCATGGTCATCAATGACGACTTCGAACAGGCCCTGGTCGACCTGGAATGCATCGTCCAAAACCAGCGCTTGCGAGTTGAAAAACAGGAAAGGCGTTGGCGCAGTCTGCTCACGGAATTGCTGTCCTGATCCCTGCTCCCCCCAGGTTCGGGAATTGGAGCGCAGGCTCCTGGCTGCAGGGAACTCCCTGAGACACCGCAAAAAACGGTACAATTATCGGTAAATCGTCACAAGACCTGCAAAATCGCCAACCGGCATGGTAAACAGTTGCTGAACCGGCATAGTGGAGAAACCTGGCGGTTCAGAACTGGAATCGGTCAGCCGAGAGTTGGCCGGATCTTGATACTGCGAGTAACTACAGGAAACAGACATGGCGCGAGTAACCGTTGAAGATTGCCTTGAATTTGTCGCCAACCGTTTTGAGTTGGTCATGGTCGCCAGCAAGCGCGCCCGGCAAATCGCCACGGGCGGCAAGGAACCCATGGTGCGGGAGGAATCCGACAAGGCCACCGTGATAGCCCTGCGGGAAATTGCAGAAGGGCTGGTAAACCCGGACACCCTCAGCCTTGAAGAGGAGGCGGAAGCTGAACTGGAACTTCTGGAGGAAGTGTCTGCCGGCGTACCTCTTCAGGCGGAGCGCTAGACTTATCGGGGGCGCCACAGGATCACCATGCAGACTCTCAGCACCCTCAACCACACCCTGCAATCCTACCTCAGTCCTGAGCAAACCAACCAGGTCAGGCGAGCCTACTATTTCGCAGAGCAGGCGCACCACGGCCAGCTCCGGCGCAGTGGAGAGGACTACGTCACCCACCCCCTGGCTGTAGCCAGCATCCTCGCCGACATGCATATGGACCATCAGAGCCTGATGGCGGCCATGCTGCACGATGTCATCGAAGATACCTGCATCGACAAGTCCGCCATCAAAAGCCAGTTCGGAAGCACGGTGGCGGAACTGGTGGACGGGGTCAGCAAGCTCGAAAAGATAGCTTTGAGTTCCCAGGCCGAACAGCAGGCGGAAAATTTCCAGAAAATGTCCCTTGCCATGGCCAAGGACATCCGCGTCATTCTGGTAAAACTGGCGGACCGCCTGCATAACATGCGTACGGTCAGCGTGCTGCAACCCGACAAGCGCCGCCGCATCGCCAGGGAAACACTGGAGATCTATGCGCCTATCGCCCTGCGCCTGGGAATGAACAACCTGCGTGTGGAGTTTGAAGACCTTGGCTTCAGCGCCCTCTACCCCATGCGAGCCGAGCGGATCTCCGCGGCCCTGCGCAGCGCTCGTGGCAATCGCCAGGAACTGGTGGAGCAAATCAGCCACCAGATTGAAACCTGCCTGCAACAGGAAGGTCATCAGGCCAGGGTTATCGGCCGGGAAAAACACCTGTACAGCATTTACAGGAAAATGAAATCAAAGCGAAAAAGCTTTTCTGAAATCACCGATATCTTCGCCTTCCGCATCACCGTCGATTCGGTAGACAGTTGCTATCGGGTGCTGGGGTCCATCCACAGCCTCTACAAGCCGGTCCCCGGGGAATTCAAGGATTATATCGCCATTCCCAAGGCCAATGGTTACCAGTCCCTGCACACCGTGCTGATGGGCATGCACGGGGTGCCGATCGAAATTCAAATTCGCACCCGGGATATGGAGGAGATGGCCAACAAGGGAATTGCCGCCCACTGGTTGTACAAATCCAGTGACAATGGCGGGGCCGGGGGCAGCCACGCCAGGGCGCGGCAGTGGGTGCACGGGCTGCTGGAAATGCAGCAGCGGGCAGGTAACTCTCTGGAATTCATAGAGAACGTAAAGATCGACCTGTATTCCGACGAGGTCTATGTGTTTACTCCCAAGGGAAAGATCCTGGAACTGCCGCGGGGAGCCACGGCGGTGGACTTTGCCTATGCGGTGCACACGGATGTGGGCAATAGCTGTGTGGGCTGCCGCATCAACCGCCGCCTGGCGCCCCTGTCCGAGCCCGTACAAAGCGGCGAGACCGTGGAAATTCTGACCGCACCCGGCGCCCATCCCAGCCCGTCCTGGCTCAACTACTCCGTCACCGCCAAGGCGCGCACCAATATCCGCCACTCGCTCAAGCACCAGCGCCGGGAAGATTCCGTGAAACTGGGCCGCAACCTGCTGGACAAGGCCCTTAAAGGCCTGGATTCCAGCCTGGAAGCACTGCAGGAATCTCAACTGTCGCGGTTCCTGCAAGAAACCAGCTACACCAGCCTGGATCAGTTGCTGGAGGACATCGCGCGAGGCAACCGGGTGGCAATAATCGCCGCACAACAACTGCTGGGTGGAGTAACCGGCGTTGGGGAGAATCTTGAACATGTGGCCACTCAACCCATGGCCATTCGCGGCACCGAAGGCGTCGTGGTGAACTACGCCAAGTGCTGTTATCCGATTCCGGGGGACGCCGTTGCAGGCCACATCAGTGCCGAACGGGGTATCGTGGTGCACCGTGACGGCTGCCATAATCTGGCCGACACAAGCGGCAATCCGGACCGCCGTCTGCCCCTGCATTGGGGTGAGCAGACAGAGGGAACATTTTGCGCCGGTTTACGCATCGAATTGGAGAACCGCCGCGGCATGATTGCGGTCATCGCCACCCGTATCAATAGCCTGGATATCAATATCGAGAAAATCAGCAGCGAGGACAAGGACTATCTGTTCAGCATCGTGGACCTGGAGATGTCGGTGAAGGACCGGGTGCACCTCGCCGCCGTCATGAGACAAATCCGCACGGTCAAGCAAGTTCGCAAGATCAGCCGGCTCCGTCATTAAAAAAAGGGGTGAAAAAAGGGGTCAGAGCCCTTTAATCCCAGGTGAAAGACCCCGCCGAGTAACCGAGGGGATTAAAGGGCTCTGACCCCTTTTTTGCAAGCCGGCTCCGTCATTAAAAGGGAAGTTCCCCATGAGTAACCGCAGCGTAATCTCCACCCCTGCCGCGCCCGCCGCCATTGGGCCATATTCCCAGGCGATCAGGGTGGACAAAACAGTATGGGTGTCAGGTCAGATTCCCCTTGATCCGGAATCCATGGAAATCGTCTCTACCGATATCAGCGCCCAGGCCCGGCAAGTGTTCAGCAATCTCGCCGCCATCGCCGAAGCCGCCGGCGGCGGCCTGGAAGATGCGGTCAAAATCAATATTTCCCTGACCGATCTGGCGGATTTCGCGGCGGTGAACCAGGTCATGGCAGGGTTTTTCCCCGCGCCTTTCCCGGCGCGGGCTTGTGTCGAAGTGGCCGCGCTACCCAGGGCGGCCAGGATCGAGGTAGAGATGATCATGGTGCTGCGCGCGACCGCGCCATAGCCGTCGACCCGCGGGCGGCAAGTGTGGGGGTAACCGTTCGGTATTCGAGTGATGATTTGAGGCCGAAGCTCCCGGCCCTGGCGCAGTCTATCACCTCTTGCCAGAACGGTTACTTCCTGGGAATCTACCGGCCCGCGTGTTCGGCCAACAGTGCGCCATAACCGGCCCGGTAATCCGGATAGCGCAAGCGATATCCGCTGTGCAGCAATCGAGTATTCCGGCAACGTTTGCCGGCCCCGTCCCGGACGGGGACTTCGCCGGGCCCCGGCATAACCTGCAGTTGTGAAGCCAGCCAGTGTTCGACTTCCCACAGGCTCACCGGCGCATTATCCACACCCAGGTAGCAGGGCAGCAGAGTTTCGCCGCGCTGGAGTTTTCCCAGCAAGTGCAAGAGCATGCCCACACAATCTCGGCGATGAATACGATTACCGAACACGGTTGGCCTGCGCAGACGCAGCCGGCCGGTCTTGATGCGTTGTATCAGCCGGCTGGGCCAGCGCCCGTAAATACCGCCAAAACGTACGATGGTGGCCTGGTGAGGGCTCTGCAACAGCAGCCGCTCCGCCTGGCAGATCAACTCTCCCGCGTAATCCCGCGGCATCGGCGCACTGGCCTCATCTACCCAGGCGCCGCCCTGCTCACCGTAAACCCTGGTGCTGGACACCAGCAGGATACGCCGCGGCGCCGCTCCTTCAAGGGCGCGCAACAAACGTGTTACCGGCCCAACATAGCCCTTGCGGTAGCCCGCTTCGCTGTACTCCGCCGGAATTGGAGTGAGCACTACCGTATCACCATCCCACCGGGCCAGGTGCTGCATGTCCGAACTGGTGTAATCCACCGCCAATCCCGGCAAACCCCGGGGCAACCGCCCGATATCGCGCCGCAGGCCCAGCACAGGAACGCCACCCGCGAGCATCTGCAGACCCACGGCCGAGCCGATGTCACCACAACCGATCAATAAAATCGGTGCGCCCTTCAATTCTGCTGCTGTCACTGGTACAAGGTGTTCCTGACCAAGTCCCTATCCGGGCCGGAGCTTAGCAGAAACGGGGGTCCTGTTGGCGAATACAGAAGTTGCACAGATACCGGTAACCCGCCTGCGCGGCGTCGGCGCCCAGATGGCGGGCAAATTGGAACAACTGGGAATTACCAGTATCCAGGATGTATTGTTTCACCTGCCGATGCGCTACCAGGACAGAACCCGGGTTACTCCTATCGGCTCCCTGCAACCGGGAACAGAAGCCGTGGTGGAAGGGGAAATAATGATCGCGGATATCGCCTTTGGCCGGCGCCGCTCGCTGGTCTGCCGGATACAGGATGGCAGCGGCACACTGACCCTGCGTTTTTTCCATTTTTCCGCCGCTCAGAGAAATAACTTTCGCCGGGGGCTGCGGCTGCGTTGTTATGGAGAATTGCGTCACGGCTCCTCAGGGTTGGAGATGTACCACCCAGAGTACCGGAGCCTGGATATTGAACAGCCCGAGCCCCTGGAACAGTGCCTGACACCGGTATATCCCAGCACCGCGGGGGTAAGCCAGGCGCGCATGCGCAAGCTCTGCGCCCAGGCCCTGCAGATCCTTGCCAAGAGCGAACTGGCTGAACTGATTCCCGGCCACGGCGGGCGGGGTTTCGGTCTGGCGGAGGCGATTCGATATCTGCACACGCCACCCCCGAATGCGCCCCAGCAATTGATTCGCGACGGCCGCCACCCGGCGCAGTTGCGGCTTGCCCTGGAAGAATTGGTGGCCCATAACCTGTCCCTGGAAAAACTGAGGCGGCAACAACAGGCCCAGGGAGCGCCAGGCATGGGAGCAGGCACCGCGGCGGTAGAGGCGTTTGTTCGTGGCCTTGAGTTCCGGCTCACCGGCGCCCAGCAGCGGGTAATACAGGAAATCCGCGGTGACCTGTGCAGCGGTGTTCCCATGTTGCGCCTGGTGCAGGGAGATGTGGGCTCGGGTAAAACCGTGGTGGCGGCGTGTGCGGCGCTGCAGGCAATCTCGGCAGGATACCAGGTCGTCATCATGGCGCCGACGGAGATTCTGGCCGAACAACACTGGGGTAGTTTTCAAGACTGGTTTACTCCGTTGAACATTGAAATGGTATGGTTTACCGGGCGTCTCAAGGGCAAGCAGCGGCAACAGACCCTGGCTGCCCTGGCCGCGGGAGAAGTCAGGCTGGCACTCGGCACCCATGCCCTGTTCCAGGACGATGTGGTGTTCAACCGCCTCGGTCTGGTCATTGTCGATGAACAGCACCGCTTTGGCGTTCACCAGCGTCTCAAATTGTCGGACAAGGCCGGCTCCCTTACCGGGCGTCCCCACCAATTGGTGATGACCGCCACGCCGATTCCGAGAACATTGTCCATGGTGGCCTACGCAGACCTGGACTGTTCCGTGATTGACGAACTGCCGCCGGGCCGGACCCCGGTGCAAACCCTGCTGGTGGACAACAACCGCCGCCAACAGGTGGTCGAACGGGTGCAGGCCGCATGCCGCTCCGGCCGCCAGGCGTATTGGGTCTGCACCCTGATCGAAGAGTCGGATGTGCTGCAGGCGCAAGCGGCGGAAGCGGCCAGCTATGAACTGGAACAAGCCCTTGACGGGGTAAGCATCGGCCTGGTGCACGGCCGCCTCAAGGCTGCGCAGAAGGCGGAAGTAATGGAACAATTCAAGACCGGTCAAATCCAGCTTCTGGTAGCCACAACGGTAATTGAGGTGGGGGTGGACATCCCCAATGCCAGCCTGATGATCATTGAAAATCCCGAGCGGCTCGGACTGGCCCAGTTACACCAGTTGCGGGGGCGGGTCGGCCGCGGGCCCGAGACCAGTCACTGTGTCCTGCTGTATCAGCAACCGTTGGGCCAGCAGGGCAAAGCTCGCCTCGGCGCCATGCGGGAGAGCAACGATGGCTTCCTTATTGCCGAGCGGGACCTGGCATTACGCGGCCCCGGAGAAGTACTGGGCACCCGTCAAACCGGGCTGATGGAGTTTCGTGTCGCCGACCTGCGGCTGCATGCAGACCTGTTGCCACAAGTAAAACAACTGGCGGGGGAACTGGCGGATGGTGATACCGGGCGGGTCGATGCACTGATCCGGCGCTGGCTGGGCAGCGCCGAGCGCTATGCCGGCGTGTAATTCGCGCGAGTAACCTCTGTCCAGCCCGCCTTTGGTAACAGGTGGCGCGATATCCGGGTTAGCCCGCATATCTCACCAACCTCCTGCTGTGGCCGCCGCATCACTCGCTGTGGCGGGGCGTACTCCTCCAAGCCGCTTCGACATAGTGTCAACT
>JAPOQD010000043.1 GCA_026710905.1 Halieaceae bacterium | reverse complement strand
TGTGCGCTATCGGCTTCCCCGCCGGCGCCGGGGCCCAGGCCGGCCGGGGCGGGGGGGGCGCTGCCGGGATGCTGCTGAAAATTGTCCATCATCACAAGGTGGCCGGGGGAGTGGCGGCTGTCAAGCCGGGTGGGTCTGAAATGCATGGATGTGCCCGAATTGGTTTGATCTTGCCCGCGTATGGCGCCAGGCTTCGGCTGAAAAAAAGGGCTCTGACCCCTTTTTTACAACCCCTTTTTTACAACCCCTTTTTTACAAGCCGCTGGATGCCGGTAAAGAATGAAAGCGAGTTTCTGTTTTGCTGGCGGCTAAATCGTAGTAGCCTACACATGAGGCTATCGATTCCCTCCAAGTGGCGGCAGGGAATTACTTTGGATAGCCCGGGAGTAAACGGCGATGTTCAAGTCTGGAGAAAAGGGCAGTTTGGGTAGTTCCGGAAGAACTACACTGATTTCTCGCGAAACGGAACTCATTGGCGACATTAATTTTACCGGTAACCTGGATATCGAAGGCACCGTACGCGGCAAAATTACTGCGTTGCCAGGCAAGGAAGCCATGGTTCGAATTGTCGACAAGGGTTTTGTAGAAGGGGAGCTTCGGGCCCCGTCGGTGGTTATCAATGGCGTTGTTATCGCAGATGTTCACGCCAGTGAACATCTGAGCCTGGGCTCCAGGGCGCGGGTGACCGGGGATCTGTACTACCGGGCGGCTGAAATGGCGATCGGCGCGAAAATCAACGGCAATTTCAACTACCGAGGTGAAAAGGACGGCTCGAAGGCTGCCGACACCGAGGCCGATGCGGCCCAGGGTGGGATCAAGCCCAAGCTGATCGATACCTTGTCGGTTGTCAAAGCGGCTGATCGCGAATAAGGGCGGGGGTTTTTTTGACTGCCTGCTATCTTCCTGGCGGGCGCGGCGTCTTTGTACGCTTGTCGATACAGTGAGTACCCTTGCCCACCGGAACTCTGGCCAGCATCACCTTACCCGGCTATTATCCGCTTGCCGCCCGGACCGGCCCGAGCTTTCGTCAGTACCTGGAGACCGCGCCGCGCCGGCCCCTGGATAGCCTGTTTTCAATAACGGTAAGGACCGATGTGGAACGTTCCTGAAAATCGCAAACCCGGTTTTCGCCTCGCCTTGTGCGCCGTGGCGCTGGCAGGGCTGGTCATCGTGCTGGGCGCCTTCACCCGCCTGGTGGATGCCGGTCTGGGATGTCCGGATTGGCCCGGTTGCTATGGTCATGCGCTGTGGCCGAGCCAGCCCGAGGAAATCTCGGAGGCCAATCAGGCCTGGCCGGGACACCCGGTGGAAGTCGATAAAGCCTGGCCGGAGATGGTGCACCGCTACGCAGCCGCCTCGCTGGGTTTGTTCAGCATCGGCCTGGTGCTGGTCGCCCTGCGCCATCGCCAGCAAGGGCAACCGCTGAAGTTACCCTTGTTTTTGCTGGGCTTTGTCATTTTGCAGGGCCTGTTCGGAATGTGGACCGTCACGCTGAAGTTGTGGCCGCAGGTGGTTACCGCTCACCTGTTGGGTGGCTTTGCTACCATCGGCATGTTGTGGTTGCTGGTGTTACGCCTGAACAATCGCTACTGGGACCTGGCTGGGGAGCCGGTCAGCCGCTTCAAACCACTGACCTCGGCCGCCTTGCTCGTGGTGATATTGCAGATCAGTCTCGGCGGCTGGACCACGTCGAATTATGCCGCCCTGGCCTGCCCGGATTTACCTACCTGCCAGGCTCAGCTCTGGCCAGCCATGGATTTCGTAAACGGTTTCAACCTGTTTCAGGAAGTCGGCCCCAACTACCTGGGTGGGCAGTTGGATAACGAGGCCAGGGTGGCCATTCACATGGCCCACCGCATTGGGGCGGTAATTGTCCTGCTGCTGGTGGGTTGGCTCAGCTTGCGCCTGCTGGGCAGCAATGAGCAGCAGTTGCAGCGCATGGGCAAGGTGATTGGTGGTGTTCTGGTATTGCAGTTTGCTCTCGGTCTCGGCAATATCCTGCTTCAGTTTCCCCTGTCGGTAGCAGTTTTGCACAATGCTGTCGGCGCGATTCTGCTGTTGGCGATAGTGACCCTTAGCTACTATCTACACACCGCTCGCTGCTTCTCCGATTCCGGCTTCGGCGCCGTACACTGAGTCTGGACGGCGGCTGGCGCGGTCCGGGAGTCAATATGTCAAAGCCACCCCTGGTTCTGGTTGACGGTTCTTCCTACGTGTACCGGGCGTACCACGCCCTGCCGCCCCTGACTACTTCGCGGGGCCAATCCACCGGCGCGGTGAAGGGCGTGACCAACATGCTGCGGCGCCTGCAAAAGGACTACCCGGAATCGCCCATCGCCGTGGTCTTTGACGCCCGCGGCAAAACCTTCCGCGACGACCTGTTTGCCGAGTACAAGGCGAACCGCCCGCCGATGCCGGATGATCTGCGTGAGCAGATTGAACCCATCCATGAGATCGTCAAGGCCATGGGCCTGCCGCTGCTCTGTGTAGAGGGTGTGGAGGCGGATGACGTGATCGGCACGCTGGCGGCGCAGGCCGGCGCCGGCAGCCGTCCGGTGATCATATCCACCGGCGACAAGGACATGGCGCAGTTGGTGAACACCTGGGTCACCCTGGTCAATACCATGTCGGGTCTGATGATGGACCCGGCGGGGGTGGAGGAAAAATTTGGTGTCGGGCCCGGCTTGATCATCGATTTTCTGGCCCTGGTGGGCGATACCTCGGACAACATTCCCGGTGTGGCGGGAGTGGGCGAGAAAACCGCCCTGGCCCTGTTGCGCGGGCTGGGTGGGCTGGATGACATTTTTGCCCGGCTCGACCAAGTGGCGGCGCTCGAATTTCGCGGCGCCAAAACCATGGCCGAAAAATTACAGGCCGGCAAGGACCAGGCCTACCTCTCCTACCGGCTGGCCACCATCAAAACCGATGTGGAACTGGAGCTGACGCAGCAAGACCTGCAAAACAGCACGCCTGACCGGAAACAACTGCTGGAATTGTTCAGGCGCCTGGAATTCAAGACCTGGATCGACGAATTATCCGGCGCTGAAGAAGCGCCGGCGGCCGCTGCGGAAAAACTGCACTGCGACACGATTCTGGACCGGGAAACCTTCCTGCAATGGCTGCAGCGCCTGCGGCAGGCCGAGTTGTTCGCCTTTGATACCGAGACCACCAGCCTGGATTACATGCGGGCGCAAATTGTTGGCGTTTCCTTTGCCGTGCAGCCGGGCGAAGCCGCCTATGTGCCCCTGGCGCATGACTACCTGGGAGCGCCCCGGCAACTGGACCGCGACTGGGCGCTGGAGCAATTGCGGCCCTTGTTGGAAGACCCCGGCCAACGCAAGCTGGGGCAGAACCTCAAGTACGACGCCAGCGTGTTGGCCAATCACCAAATCACCTTGCGGGGCATCGCCTACGACACCATGCTGGAGTCCTATGTGCTGAACAGCACGGCCACCCGCCACAACCTGGACAGCCTGGCGCTCAAATACCTGGGCCGCAAAACTGTCCACTTTGAAGATATTGCCGGAAAGGGTGCCAAACAACTGGGGTTCAGCCAGATCAAGGTAGAGGTGGCGGCGCCCTATGCGGCGGAGGATGCGGAGGTCACCCTGTGCCTGCATCAGCAGTTGTGGCCGCGGCTGAAGCAGGAGCCGGGCCTGCAGCGGGTATTTTCCGATATTGAAATGCCGCTGGCGCCGGTGCTGTCACGGATAGAGCGCAACGGCGCTCTGGTCAGCCGCGATTTGTTGAACCGGCAGAGCGGCCAACTGGGCGCACGCATGGCGGAGCTGGAAGCGGAGGTTTACCACTTGGCAGGCGGTAAATTCAATTTGAGTTCCCCCCGGCAACTGGGTGAGGTGCTGTTCGAGAAACTGAAGATCCGGGTGATCAAGAAAACGCCGAAGGGGGCGCCTTCCACCGCGGAGGACGTGTTGCAGGAATTGGCGCTGGATTACCCCCTGCCCAAGCTGTTGCTGGAGTATCGCAGCCTGAGCAAACTCAAGACCACCTATACCGACAAGCTGCCGGCCATGATCGACCCGCGCACGGGCCGGGTGCATACTTCCTACCACCAGGCGGTCACCGCGACCGGGCGCCTCTCGTCCAGCGACCCCAACCTGCAGAACATACCCATTCGCAGCGCCGAGGGCCGCCGTATCCGGCAGGCTTTCATCGCCCCGGAGGCTAGCAGGATCGTTGCCGCGGACGACTCCCAGATCGAATTGCGAATCATGGCCCACCTGTCCGGGGACAGGGGTTTGTGCAGCGCTTTTCAGGACGGTCTGGATGTGCATCGCGCCACCGCCGCCGAAGTGTTCGGCGTGGCGCTGGACCAGGTTTCAGACGAGCAGCGCCGCAAGGCCAAGGCCATCAATTTCGGTTTGATCTACGGTATGTCCGCCTTCGGTCTGGCCCGGCAGATAAACAGTGACCGCTACCAGGCGCAACAGTACATGGATTTGTATTTCCGGCGTTACCCCGGGGTGCAGGCGTATATGGACGAGACCAGGGAACAGGCGCGCCAGCGGGGTTATGTGGAAACCCTGTTTGGCCGCCGGCTGTATCTGCCGGAAATCAATTCCCGCAACAAGACGCGGGCTCAGGCCGCCGAACGCACCGCCATCAATGCCCCCATGCAGGGCAGCGCGGCGGACATCATCAAACTGGCGATGTTGCGGGTCTCCGACTGGCTGCAGGCGGATGACATCGGGGCGAGACTTATTATGCAGGTACACGATGAACTGGTGCTGGAAGTTGCCGAAGAGCAGGTGGACAAGGTCTGTGCGGAGTTGTGCGGTTTAATGTCGGAGGCGGCTGAACTCGAGGTCCCATTAGTGGTGGATGCGGGCTCCGGCGCCAATTGGGACGAGGCGCACTGACTACACAGGGCCTCTACGGTGTTTGGTGAACCCTGGATTGGCGGTTCAGTACGCCGTTGTCAATGCCACTGTGTGCTTAGCCCCGACGGGCGTCTTCTGCGGCGGCGCCGGTGTCCGTGAGCCAGTCATTGAGTACATCCTGTAACTCCTGCAAACCGGTACCGCTCACCACCGAAAACAACTGCACACCGAGCGGGCTCCCACGGGCGGCCAACTGGGTGCGCATCGTCAGCAGGGTATTGCCGGCCGCCCCACGGCTGAGTTTGTCCGCCTTGGTCAACAGTACGCGCACCGGCATCAGCGCGGCGCCGGCCCAGTTCAACATGACCTTGTCGTACTGCCCCGGCGGGCGCCGGCAATCCATCATCAACACCAGGCCGCGCAGCGAGCGGCGCTGCTCCAGGTAGGTTTCCATCTGTTGGGCCCAGGCGCGCCTGGCAGCTTCGGGCGCCTTGGCGAAGCCGTAGCCGGGCAGGTCCACCAGCCGCTGATTGCCACTCAGGGAAAAAAAATTGATAAGTTGGGTACGGCCTGGGGTCTTGGAGGCGCGCGCCAACTTGCGATTGCCGGCCAGGGCATTGATGGCGCTGGATTTTCCCGCGTTGGAGCGCCCGGCAAAGGCGACTTCCCAACCTTGATCCGGCGGGCACTGATGCATTTCCCTGGCGCTGCTCAGGAACTCGGCGCGGCGGTAGTCGGGGGTTTTGGTTATGGGCTGGATCATGCTCGGGTACGGTGGTCTGTTTCAACGGCCTTGCCATGGCCTGGCGCCGTTTACAGACTGGCGCAAGATGATTTCTGTAACAGAATAGCATAGTGGGTTATACTTTCCGGCTGATTTCTGGTTGTCCAACCTGGATAGCTACCGATACAACCGTTACATAACATGAAGGTACAGACTAGATGAATGACGTGGTGAAACAACAATCCCGTCTGAAGGAGCTTATTAACCGGGGCAAGGAGCAGGGTTTTCTGACCTATTCCGAGGTGAATGATCACCTGCCAGAAGACATTTCCGACCCCAACCAGGTCGAAGACATCATTCAGATGATCAACGACATGGGTATCCAGGTGTTTGAAGTGGCCCCCGACGCGGACACCCTGTTAATGACCGAGGGTGACCGTTCCGCCGACGAGATCGCCGCCGCTGAAGCGGCAGCAGCCCTGGCCGCCGTTGAGACCGAGGTTGGCCGCACCACCGACCCGGTGCGTATGTACATGCGTGAAATGGGCACGGTTGAACTGTTGACGCGCCAGGGCGAAATCGACATCGCCAAGCGTATTGAAGATGGTATTCGCGAGTTAATGGCGGCTTTGGCCTACTACCCGGGCTCTGTCGATTCCGTTCTCAATGAATACGCGAAGGTCGACAGCGGCGAACGCAAACTTGCCGATATCCTGATCGGCTATCTGGACCCCGCGGATCATGTGCCGTCTGCTGCTGAGTCAGCCGCCGCCGCAGCCGCAAAGGCAGCCAATACCAGTACCGATGAAGCAGAAAATACCGGCCCGGACAAGGCGGAAGCCAAGAAACGTTTTACCGAGATCAAGCGCGCTCATACCAAGGCCGGCAAAACCATCGCCCGGAGAGGGCGTGGCAGCGCCGCTGCGCTGAAAGATCAGGAAAAAATGGCGCAACTGTTCAAGTTCCTCAAGCTCACGCCCCGGGTGTTTGACCCCCTGGTGGCGGAAACCCGTATGGTATTGCATGCGGTAAGAAAACAGGAACGGGAAATCACCCAGCTCTGCATGAAAGTCTGTGGTATGCCTAGAAAGGAATTTGTCGCCAGCTATCCCGGCAATGAAGCCAATCTGAAATGGATCGACGCGCACATCGCCGGCGACACCGATTACGCCGGCAAGCTGGCGGCGCAAAAAAGCAATATCCGGCGTGCGCAACGCAAGATTGGCGCCATTGAGAAGCACTCCGGCCTCAGGGTTGCGGAGATCAAGGAAATCAATCGCCGCATGTCGGTGGGTGAAGCCATGACGCGCCGCGCCAAGAAGGAAATGGTCGAGGCCAACTTGCGGCTGGTGATTTCCATCGCCAAAAAATACACCAACCGTGGCCTGCAGTTTCTGGACCTGATTCAGGAGGGCAATATCGGCCTGATGAAGGCTGTTGACAAGTTCGAGTACCGCCGTGGCTACAAGTTTTCCACCTACGCCACCTGGTGGATTCGCCAGGCCATCACCCGCTCCATCGCCGACCAGGCGCGCACGATCCGTATTCCGGTGCACATGATTGAGACCATCAACAAACTCAATCGCATCTCCCGGCAGATGCTGCAGGAGATGGGACGCGAACCCACTCCGGAGGAACTGGGTATCCGCATGGATATGCCGGAAGACAAGGTGCGCAAAGTGCTGAAAATCGCCAAGGAACCGATTTCCATGGAAACTCCCATTGGCGATGATGAAGATTCGCACCTGGGGGATTTCATTGAAGACGCCACCATCGGCTCGCCGGTGGATTCGGCGACCGGCTCCGGCCTGCACGAGGCGACCAAGGACGTTCTGGCCGGTTTGACCGCGAGGGAAGCGAAAGTGCTGCGTATGCGTTTTGGTATCGGCATGAACACCGACCATACCCTGGAGGAGGTGGGCAAGCAGTTCGACGTTACCAGGGAGCGCATTCGTCAGATAGAAGCCAAGGCCTTGCGCAAGCTGCGCCATCCCACCCGTTCGGACCCTTTGCGCAGCTTCCTGGACGAATAGAGATTTTTCCTGCCGTGGCGCTGCGCCGCCCGCCCGCCGGTAACGGCTGGCCGTTCCCATTCCGGCGGCGCACCCCCCGGCGTAACGGGCCCATAGCTCAGTTGGTTAGAGCATCCGACTCATAATCGGCAGGTCGAAGGTTCAAGTCCTTCTGGGCCCACCATTTTTAAAAGTGTATTTCGGGGGGATGGGCTGCCTGGACTCTGTCTAGCCCGCATATCTCACCAACATTCTACTGCGGCCGCCGCAGCACTCGCCGTGGCGGCGTGTAAGACTAAAGGGGTCAAAGCCCTTTAAGCAGTGCTCGTAGTGCTACGGCCGCAGGTCACCCGAGTGCTTAAAGGGCTTTGACCCCTTTAGTGATTGGGCCGCACATGTGCGGCCCCTATGTCGCCAGCCCATCTGTCTTCACCAGAATCACGCCATTACCGAACGGTTACTACGGCCACACTCGGCGACGCTCAAGCCTTGACACAGAAATGATTGATGAACTGGCTGAGCAGGTCCGTGCAGGGCTGGAATTGATCCATCTCGATATATTCATCAGGCTGGTGGGCGCGCTTGATGGAGCCTGGCCCGAGGATGATCGTGTCCATGCCCAATTGCTGTAAAAACGGCGCCTCGGTCGCGAATGCCACGGCTTCCGCGCTGTACCCGGTCAACTTCTCCGCCAGTTGCACCAGCTCGCTGTCGGCGGCCTGCTCATAGGGCTCCACCCCGTCGATCAGCGAGCGCATGCTGATTGTCAAACCCCGGTCTTCGCCGATGCGCTGCAGACGCTCTGAAATTTCGCTGCGCAGCGTGGCGTTGCTGCTGCCAGGGGTCATGCGCAAATCGAAATGAAGTTCCGCTTCGCCGCAGATGCGGTTGGGATTGTCGCCAGCGTGTACGTGGCCCAGGTTGAGGGTCGGAAAGGGCACGTCGAACATCGGATGGTTGTAGCGTTGGCCGAGGCTGGCGCGGTATTCGAGGAGGCTGCCCAGCACCGCGTGCAAACCTTCCAGCGCATTCTTGCCCAGGGTGGGGTCGGAAGAATGGCCGGAACTGCCTTGGATACGCACTGCTTCCATCATTATGCCCTTGTGAACGCGCACCGGCCGCAAGCCGGTCGGTTCACCGATAATGGCCTGCCGGGCCTTGGGCATGCCCGCCGCGGCCAGGGCGCGGGCGCCGTTCATGGAACTCTCCTCGTCCGCGGTCGCCAGGATGATCAACGGATGCTTCAAGGGGGTGTCCGCGAGAGCCACTACGGCTTCCAGCACCAAGGGGAAAAATCCCTTCATATCGGTGGCGCCGAGACCGTACAGTTTGTGGTTGGCCTCGGTGATGTTCAGCGGATTGTAGTTCCACAGCGCTTCGTCGTAGGGCACGGTGTCGGTATGGCCCGCCAGCACCAGGCCGCCGGGGCCGCTGCCCTTGCTGGCAATCAGATTGGCTTTGCGGCCATCCCCATAGACATCCTGAATCGACAACTCGAAGCCCAGGCGCTCCAGCCATTCCGCCAGCAGGTCGATTACCGCCCGGTTACTCTGGTCCCTGCCGGCATCAGTTGAACTGACGCTGGGCAGGCTGACCAGTTGCCGGAGCCGTTCGACCAGACCGGGCAGGGTAGTCATGAGCGTTAACCCAGGACTTCCTTCAAGCCGTAGAAAAACAGAATCGCCAGGCCGGCGCTGGTGGGCAGTGTAATCAGCCAGGAAGCGAATATGGTGCCGATCACTTTCAGGTTGAGCGCAGAGATTCCGCGCACCAGACCAACCCCGAGCACGGCGCCCACCAGGGTGTGCGTGGTTGAAATGGGCAGCCCGCTGGCGGAGGCGATTACCACGGTGGAGGCGGCGCCCAATTCGGCTGCAAAACCGCGGCTGGGGGTAAGTTCGGTGATCTTGCGGCCTATTGTCGCCATCACCCGGAAACCATAGGTCGCCAGTCCTACCACGATGCCGCCGCCACCAAGTAGCAGAATCCACCAGGGCATGACCGACTTGGTGGCAATATCGCCGCCGGAGGCAACGGTGCTGGCGACCGCCGCCAGTGGGCCGACCGCATTGGCGACATCGTTGGAACCATGGGCGAAGGCCATGGAGCAAGCAGTGAATACCATGAGGATGGCGAACACCCGTTCGACATTGTCAAAGTGGCGCCCGCTGGACTGTCCTTCCTTGCCCCGCCGCAGCAAGCTGGCGCCTATCAGCGCGACCAGCAAACCAACCGCGGCGCTGAATGGCAAGGCGTTGGCGAAATTTGAACCCAGCCCCAGGTCGACGGCCAGCCCCACGTGCTTGAGCCCTTTCAGCAGGGTGACCATGGAAATCATGAATCCCACCGCCCACATGTAGAGCGGGATATAGCGCTTGGCGCGCTGAAAGGGATTGGCCGTATCCAGGATCAATTTTTTTACACTGATGTACAACAGGAAGGATATGGTGCCGGCCAACGCGGGAGACACCACCCAACTGGCGACAATGGAACCCACCTTGCCCCAATCGACAATATCGGGGGAGATACCCACAGCCGCGAAGCCGACAATGGCGCCGACAATGGAGTGGGTGGTGGATACCGGCCAACCCATCATGCTGGCGAGCAGCAGCCATATGGCGGCGGCCAACAGGGCGGACAACATGCCGTAGACCAGTAATTCCGGGGTACCGGCCATTACTGACGGGTCGATAATCCCCTTGCGGATAGTGCTGGTGACTTCTCCTCCGGCGAGGTAGGCGCCCATAAACTCGAAAACCATGGCGATGCCAATGGCCTGTTTAATGGTTATTGCCCGGGAACCCACCGAGGTGCCCATGGCATTGGCTACGTCGTTGGCGCCAACTCCCCAGGCCATGAACAATCCAAAGCAACAAGCCAGAATCAGTAATAGTTGCCCGTGTTCGGCAATAATTTCCAACTGTTACCCTCGAAGTAGAAAGTGCGCCCCGTCGGCGCCTTTTCAGTGCCCTGGCGGCGAACGTTTGCGAAACATGCTGGCCAAGCGTTGAGGTGCGCGAAGTATAGGGGCAAATACCTGTATGCGACAATGCCGCCACCTATCTTTCATATATTCGTCATAAATCGCTCACACATCGTAACTACTCGCCCCCACAGGCTGTAGGGGCCGCGCAGGAAAAAAGGCAGGAAAAAAGGGGTCTGACCCCTTTTTTGCTTTTTTGTTCTTTTTTGTAAAGGGCTTTGACCCCTTTAGTGTCTGAAAAACCCGGTATCCGGTCGATATCGGTTGGGCTTTTACCTATCATCCCGTAATGAATTCGCCACCCTCAATCGAGATAGCCAATGCCGGGAAGCGGCGGCAATTTGACCGGATCATGGCTGCCAGCCGCTACGCCCGCCAGTTATGCCGGCAGAACCCGCAACAGGTGCAAGCACTGATCGAAAGTGGTGATCTGGAAATCAGCTATGCCGAGGACCGGTACCAGCGGGAACTGCAGTTGCGTTTGCTGGATTGTGTGGACCGGCCGGGACTGCACAAGGCGTTGCGACAACTGCGGCAGCGGGAATGGTTGCGGATTGTCTGGCGGGATTTCTGCCGCCTGGCGGACACCATGGAAACCACTCGCGACCTGTCACTGCTGGCCGAGGCCTGTGTCGAGCAGGCCCAAAAATTTCTGCAGCGGGAACTGGTTGAGGAACACGGCCAGCCCAGGGGGCCGGACGGCAAGCAACAGCAATTACTGGTGCTTGCCATGGGAAAGCTGGGGGGCCGGGAACTCAACCTTTCTTCTGATATTGATCTGATTTTCGTCTTCCCCGAGGCCGGGGTCACGGATGCCGGCCTCGGCAACCAGGAGTTTTTCCTGCGCCTGGGGCAGCGCCTGATCGCCGCGCTGGAGCAGGTTACCGAGGATGGTTTCGTGTTCCGGGTGGATATGCGGCTGCGCCCCTATGGCCGCAGCGGCGCCCTGGTAATACCCTTTGCGGCGCTGGAGGAATACTACCAGGGCCAGGGTCGGGACTGGGAGCGCTACGCCCTGGTCAAGGCTCGGGCCATCAGCGGCGAACCGGCGCAGCAACGGGCCCTGATGGAAATCCTGCAACCCTTTGTTTTCCGTCGCTACCTCGACTATGGGGCAATTGAATCCCTGCGCAACATGAAAGCCAGTATCGAAGCCGAGACGCACCGCCGGGAACTCATCAAGGACGTAAAACTGGGCTCGGGCGGTATCCGCGAAGTGGAGTTTATTGCGCAGTGTTTCCAACTGATACGGGGAGGGCGCTGCGCCGCTCTGCGACAGCGGCAGTGTCTGGCGACCCTGGATGCCTGCGCCGAAGAGGCTTGTATGCCGCCATCCGCGGTAGTGGAACTCAAGGCGGCGTACCTGTTTCTACGCAATGTGGAACACGCCATCCAGGGCTACGATGATCAGCAAAGCCAACTTGTGCCGGACTCGGAAGAGGCCCGGGCCGCACTATTGATCGCCCTGGATTTCACTTCCTGGGATGAGTTCGAGAGCGAACTCTCCAGGCATCGGGAACGGGTCAGTGGCTACTTTGCCGAACTGATCGCCCCCTCCACGGAAGAGGAACCCGTTCTCACGCCGGCTTCGCCATGGCCGCTTTCTCTCGATGCAGCGAGTTTGTCGGCAGCGGGTTTTGCCGAGGCGGATGCCGTTGCCGCGCTGTTGCGGGAATTCAGGGATAGCGCCAGGGTGCACTATCTGCAGGCTGAGTCCAGCCAACGCCTGGACCGGTTCATGCCGAAATTCCTGGCGGCCTGCCTGGCAACCGGGAATCCCCTACTGGCCTTGCAGAGGGTCCTGCCCGTGGTGGAGGCGGTAGTCCGCCGCAGCGCTTACCTGGTGTTGTTGATCGAAAACCCGGCCGCCCTGGGAGAACTGGTCCTGTTGTGCTCGGCCAGCCCATGGATCTCCGCGCTTTTGGCGAGCCATCCCGCCTTGCTGGATGAACTGCTGAACAGCGCCAACCTGTATTCCGAAGTGGACAAGCCGGGGCAAACCTTGCAGTTGCGGCGGGAAATCGCCCGCCTGCCCGAGGGCGATCTGGAAGCGCAACTGGAGTTGCTCGGTTATTTCAAGGTCTCCCGGCAACTGTGCATAGCCGCTGGAGAGGTGACTGGGCGCCTGCCCCTGATGCTGGTCAGCGACAAGCTCAGCTTGCTGGCGGAAGTGGTTCTGGAGCAGGCCATGGAGTTGGCCTGGCACGATTTGAGCGCGAAGCACGGCTGGCCCAGCCGGGCGGGCAGCGGCAGCGGCTTTGCGATCATCGGTTACGGCAAACTCGGGGGTCTTGAACTGGGGCACAATTCCGACCTGGACCTGGTGTTTCTCTACGACGCTTCACTTCAGGGCCAAACCGACGGCGAGCGGCCCCTGAACAACACCATTTTCTACTCGCGGTTGGGCCAGAAGATCATCAATATCCTGGCTACCCGAACCATGATGGGACAGCTCTATGAGTGTGACATGCGCCTGCGGCCGTCGGGAAACTCGGGCATGCTGGTGGCTTCCTTTAACGCCTACCGGGACTATCAGTTGAACTCCGCCTGGACCTGGGAACATCAGGCCCTGGTCCGGGCCCGCTTTGTCGCCGGCGATGCGGCCCTGGGCCAGCGCTTCGACGGGTTTCGCCGGCAAATTTTGCGACAGGCCCGCGACCAGAAAAAATTGGCCCAGGATGTTGTTCAGATGCGTGATCGCATGCGCGAACAACTGCTTTCCGGCGCCGCGGAAGCCGAGGGAGAATTCCATTTGAAGCAGGGCCGCGGCGGCATGGTCGATATCGAATTCATGGTTCAGTACGCGGTGTTGGCGTGGTCGCATGAATCGGCGGAACTGGCCGATTGGCCCGACAATGTGCGTATTCTCGAGGTTCTGGGAAAACTGGGCCGGCTTAGCGAGCGGGAGGCCGCGGCGCTGACCGATGCGTATATCCACTATCGTTCTGCTACTCACCAACTCGCCCTGCAGCAACAGCCGCAACTGTGCAGCGGGGAGGACTACCAGGAGGAGCGGGCCCTGGTTGTGGATCTGTGGAACCGCTTGTTGGGTTAGCCCGCATATCTAACCAACCTCCTGCTGTGGCGGCCGCATCACTCGCTGTGGCGGGGCGCACGGACGGAAAGACGCTGAAGGCTGTAGGGGACGCGCATGCGCGTCCCGCGAACCGTGTGCCCGGAGGGTGCCATGCGCCTACTGGGTCGCACATGTGCGACCCGTGTGTACGCCCCGCCACGTAGAAAAAAGGGCTCTGACCCCTTTTTTCCGTTTGTTGCCGGTAATTTCTGTTGGACTGCGAACGTCATGACTGCAAACGTCATTGACAACGCCTATTTTTCCATCTAGACTAACATCTAGTAAAATGTCAAGTTTAAGCGATGTGGAAATCTGAAGATGACGAAACCTCTGGCGCAGATTCCCCTGGTGCTCAGAGCCGCACCTGTGCCGCTGGGATGGTATCTCCGGCCGGCCCGTAGAACATAGACCACCGAGCGATTGCTGACGCTGTGGCTGGAAACTCGGTTGGTCTGCATGGGGTGGTATTCGACCCGCTCTATAACGAACGCCATTCCGATTTGCGTAACAGGGTCGTCGAGCGAAAGCGGGACGCGATTCTCGATCCGAAAACCCAGGAATTGGGGTCGATGGGCAGCTTCAACGAGCGTTTGTAGGAGAAGGCCGCGTCGCTTCATTTTCGCAGACACCTCTGCGTCGTGCGATGCGCAGTTGAGTCAATCATCTCGCGTAGTGATCGAAATAATGGGAGGAAGGCAATGGCAAATGTAGTGGCGGGAAAAAACGTGGTGGCGGAAAAACTCGAGCTAATGAGGAGCCGTGCCGCCATTCGGGCGGTGGATGTTGCAAATATGCTTGGAACTACACCCGAGACGGTTTCACGGTGGAACCTGGGGCGTACCTATCCCAGGCGGAGCAAGGAGAGTCTTCTTGTTGATCTGGAATATATCGTGGAACGACTGTCGGAATTCTATTCCGATCCAAAAACTGCACGGGCATGGCTGTACTCCAGGCACAAGTACTTCAGAGGCCTTCGACCTGCCGACCTGATTCAGGAAGGCCGAATTGAAGAAGTCTTGGAAGCCATTCAGGCTATGGCAGATCCTACTTACACGTAAGGCTTGGGACGACCCGGGAATGCTGGAGCGTGACCCGTATTTACTGGAACGTTTGGAGGGTTGCAGCCAAAGACCGTTCGATGGAGTCGTCAATCGGGTTGTGTGGGTTGACAAAAGCCCGGTCCAGGGCAGTAGCGGCGCGCGAGGGCGGTGGAACAGTCCGGGTTGTCAGTTTGAAGTGCTCAACACATCACTTGTCGCAGAAGGAGCCGGTGCAGAATTCCAAGCGTTCTGGTCGCTGTTCGAGCAACGGCCTGACAGGCTGGCTTGGAATTGGACGCTGAGAGTTCGGTTGAAGCATGTTGTAGAGCTCGATTTCGAGGAACTTGAACGGCTCGGCGTAAGACAAGAAGACTATCGAAGTAGGGATTACTCACACACTCAGAAAATCTCTGACGGTCTGAATTACTTGAGATGTGACGGCCTAATTGCGCCTTCTGCACGCTACGACTGCAAGAATCTTATTGTCTATGTTCAGAATTTGGAAAAGGACTGTTTCATGGAGGAAGATGAGTGGAGAGTATTTCGGTGGTCGGAGTAGTCCGCGGCGGCGGGAAAAACCCTACAGCGTAATGCCTCGTCCCTTTCATCCGGCTTGCGTGCAACTCTGTCTTCTGTTACCAATGCCGCAGCCCGGGATGGCGCCCCGACAGCAGCTTCTTGAGGAAAAAAACATGGTTTCAGGATTGACTTTCAGCGTATCGAATTGGTGCAGGGGAGCCGTTATCCTTTTCCTTTTTACCGCCTTGAGCGCCTGCGACAGGGAGACGGTCGAAACTCCGGAAGCTTTTATCGAGCGCGTCCAGTCGGAATTGCTGAAGATCAGTGAGGAGGCCGAGGCGGCCTATTGGGTGCGGGCAACCTATATCACCCCGGACACCGCAATTCTGGCGGCAAAAGCCGGTGAAAGGCAGTTGGAGTTTCTCGGCAAGGCTGTAACCCAGGCGAAACAATATGTGGACGTGGAAACCAGCCCGGAAACCCGCAGGGCGTTGGACCTGCTGCTCTTGGGCACCTCCATGCCGGCGCCGGATGACGCGGAGTTGCGCGCGGAACTGGCCCGGCTGGCAACCGACCTGGAGGGCATGTACGGCGCCGCAAAGGTCTGTGACGAAGAGGGTGAGTGCCGCGACCTGACAGCACTGGAAGCCGTTATCGACCACTCGCGGGATTACGACGAACTGCTGGAAGCCTGGCTTGACTGGCGCAGCGTGTCGGTTCCCATGCGGCCGATGTATCAGCGTATGGCGGAACTGATGAACGCGGGCGCGCAGGAATATGGTTATGCCGATGTCGGCGCAATGTGGAAGTCCGGCTACGACATGGAGGTGGCGGCCTTTGAAGAGGAGACCGAACGCCTGTGGTCGCAGGTGAAACCGGTCTATGAACAACTACATTGCCATGTGCGCGCCGAGCTTGGTGAACACTATGGTACTGAGCGCGTGCCCCAGGATGGACCCATCCCGGCGCATTTGCTGGGCAACATGTGGTCGCAGACCTGGAGCAATATCTACCCTCTGGTCGAACCCTTCCCCGGGGTATCGGAGGTGGATATCACCTCGGCGCTGGAGCAACAGAATTACGATGCGGTGCGCATGACGGAAACCGCGGAAGGCTTCTTCACCTCCCTTGGGCTACCGGAGTTACCCGACAGTTTCTGGACGAATTCAATGCTCACAAAGCCTGCGGACCGGGATGTGGTTTGTCACGCCAGCGCCTGGGACATGGGTAACGGCAACGACCCCCGCATAAAACAATGTGTCGAGCCCACGGCGGGACAACTGGGCACCCTGCATCATGAGTTGGGGCACATTTATTATTTTCTGATGTACAAGGATCAGCCCCCGCTGTTCAAGGGGGGAGCTCACGACGGCTTCCACGAGGCTATTGGTGATACCATTGAGCTGTCCATGACCCAGGCTTACCTGAAGGAAAAGGGCCTGCTTGAAGAAGTCGTGGAAAGTCAGCAGGCGACCATCAACCAGCAGATGAAGTTGGCGCTGGACAAGATCGCCTTCCTGCCCTTCGGCAAGCTTATCGACCAGTGGCGCTGGAAAGTGTTTTCCGGGGAAATTGCAGCGGAAGATTACAACCAGGGCTGGTGGGACCTGCGTCAAGAATACCAGGGCATCGTTGCTCCGGCGCCGCGTTCCGAGGCGGATTTTGATCCGGGGGCCAAGTATCACATCCCCGGCAACACGCCTTACACGCGTTACTTTTTATCCTTCATCATGCAGTTTCAATTTCACCAGGCGCTGTGTGAAACCGCGGGCAGCCAGGTACCCCTGTACGAGTGCTCCATCTACGCCAACCGCGCCGCCGGGGAACGTCTGGGCAAGGCCATGAGCATGGGCGCCAGCAGGCCCTGGCCGGAGGCCATGGAGGCGCTGACCGGACAACGCTCCATGGATGCCGCCGCCATTCTGGAATATTT
>JAPOQD010000030.1 GCA_026710905.1 Halieaceae bacterium | reverse complement strand
TATGCCTTCAGCGTCTTTCCGTCCGTGCGCCCCGCCACAGCGGCGCTGCAACGCCCTCGCGACGAACGTTGGTGAGATATGCGGGCTAGGAGACTACGGCGCAGGCTCCTGGGAGTCGGCGCGCCGCCCGGCGAGTTCATCAATTTTGGCAATGGCCCCCGCCAACTGACGCAGATTGCAGATTTCCGCGTGGGCCGGCTCACCGCCAGGCCAGGCGCGACCCCCGGGGTTCAGCCACACCGAGTAGACTCCCGCCGCGTGGGCGCCGCCCACATCGTGTTCCGGGTTGTCCCCGACATGCAACAACTCCTGTTGACGCACCCCGGTGCGTTCCAACGCCGCATGAAACATGTTCGGCAAAGGTTTGCTGGCATTTACCTGTTCCGCCGTATAGGCAAAGTCAAAACAGACGCCGATCTCCAGCTTGAACACATCGGCATTGCCGTTGGTGAGGGCTCCCAGGGTGTACTTCCCGGCTAGCTGTTCGAGTACTTCCACGACTTCCTGAAAAGGCTCGACCTGGTGGCGCACGGACAGGAAAGTAGCGAAAGCCTGCTCTGCGGCGGCGCCGGCTTGCGTCTCGGAATAACCGCTTTTACGTAGCAATTCGCGGGTCGACTGGATCCGCAATTCACTGATCTGGTGCGCCAACTCGGGGTTGGCTTTCCAAAATTTCATGCGGTGTTCGCGTATCCCGGCTTTGGAAAATCGCTGGGTGAGCCGGGGATAGTGTTCCTGTAACCAAAGAAACTGCGCCTGTTCGGCCTTGACCAGCGCCGGCTCCACATCCCAGAGGGTATTGTCCAGATCGAAGGTGATTACCTTGATGCTCAACCCGCCAGCCCTTGCTAGTCCTTGGCTGACCGCCGCCTGGCCCGGGGGTGCGCCTCGTCGTAAACCTTGGCCAGATGCTGAAAATCCAGATGCGTGTAGATTTGCGTAGAGGAAATGCTGGCGTGCCCCAACAACTCCTGAACGGCCCTCAGGTCACCGCTGGATTCCAGCATGTGGCTGGCGAAGCTGTGTCTCAACATATGCGGATGCAGTGGCTGCGCCAGACCCGCGCGCCGCCCCAGCCTGCGCAGCCGCGCCTGGATATTGCGCACGCTGATGCGCTGCCCCCGGTTACTGGTGAACAGCGCAGTTTCCTCCGCCAGCCGGGGCCGGACCTTGCGCCAGGCCTCGATTGCCTCCAGCGCCATAGCGCCTACCGGCACGGTGCGGGTCTTGGAACCCTTGCCCAGCACGGTGACCAGCCCGGTATCGGGGCCGATGTCATCCACATTGATAGCGGCCAACTCCGCCAGACGCAAACCGGAAGAGTAAAACAACTCGGCCATGGCGATATCCCGCAGTTCCAGGGGGTCAGCCGATTGCGGCTTGAGGAATTGGCCCATCTGATCCACATCCAGCGTCTTCGGCAGCCGCCGCCCGCGTTTGGGCGCTTGCACGCCATTGGCCGGGTTGTGGCTGACCTGTTGCCGCCTGCCCAGATAGTTGTAAAAGCTGCGAATGGCGGACAGCTTGCGCTGTATGCTGCTACCCGCCAGCCCCCGGCGGTGCAAGTGGCTGGCATAGTACCGAATCCCGGCTGAGCTTATGGCGCTGGCCTGGAGCAGTTGTTGCCCCTCACACCAGGCGCACAGTTCAGCCAGGTCACGGCCATAATTGTCAAGTGTGTGGGGGGAGAGCTGGCGCACTTCGCGCAAATAGGTCAGGAAGTTTTCGATTTGTTTGGCCAGCGGTTGGCTCATACCGCGTCCTGTTCCGGCCTGCCCAGCAAAATGGTCAGGGCCTCGGCAATAAAACTCAGGAACAGGGTCCCTGAATCGGGGGAATAAAAATTGGCGTCGCTGTTACCGATCGCGATAACGCCCAATTCGGTTTCATCCCGCAGCGGCAACACCGCCGCTGAACCGACCTTGGAGGCGCCGGGGAATAAATACGCCACTTCCTCCCTTCTCAGCAGCCCACAGGTCGGCTTGCGGTTCTTCAACAAGGCGCCGATTGCTGCGACGGCAGTGGCTGGGGCATCAACACGCAACAGGTCCGTGGCGCAACCGGGGTCGCCAAACAGAATAAAGCTGGCGTGCTCCACCTGAAAATCCTCGCGCATGGCGGTAGCGAAAGCCGTGGCCATCTGCTCACGGCTGCCGGCCGCCAGCAGTGTCAACAACAGTGACCGGGTCGAGTGGTAGATTTGCTCATTGTGTCGCGCAGTGGCGATCAGGGAACTCAGCCTGCTGCGCATGTCCGTATTGCGGCCGCGCAGTACGCTGACCTGTTTTTCCACCAGGGAGATGGCTTCGCCGCTAGGGTGGAAAATTCGAAGGTCAACCAGCAGGTCCGGGTGATGGTCGAAGAAATCGCTGTGCTCGCGCAGGTAATCCCGTACCTCACTCCCGGTCAAAGAGCCCTGCTGTTTACGCAGACCATCCAGCAGTTCCGGGTGATGGTCGAAGAAGTCGACGTGTTGGAGCAGGTAATCCCGCACCTCTTCCCCAGTCACAGGCTGTAGCTGTGGCTGGTCAGATCTTGATGGGGTTGTGGATTCGCTCATAAGCGTATGCTGCCTTCAAAGACCATCACGGCCGGCCCAGTCATGATCACGGACTCTCCTTCTCCAGCCCAGTGTACCTGCAGGTCGCCGCCGGGCAGCGTGACCTGAACTTGCTCGGCCAGTAATTCCTGCACCCGCCCGGCAACAACCGCTGCACAGGCGCCGCTGCCGCAGGCGCGAGTTTCACCAACGCCCCGCTCAAACACGCGCAACTTGATTTGGCTGGTGGACAACACCTGCATAAAACCGACATTGGCGCGCCGGGGAAAATCCGGGTGGCTTTCGATCAGCGGCCCAAGGCTCCCCACTGCAGCGTTTTGCACGTCATCCACCTGCAACACAGCATGGGGGTTGCCCATTGAGACGGCGCCGATTTGGTACTCCCTGTCGCCTACCGCCAGGGAGTATTGTGGCGCAACGGGTTCATCACGGAACGGGATGTCGCGCGGGGTCAGTATTGGCTCGCCCATGTTCACATCGACCAGATGGTGGCCGCGAATCCGCAACTCAAGCGGCCCGGCCATGGTTTCAACGCGGATAATATCCTTGTATGTGAGCTTTTTGTCGCGCACATAAACGGCAAGGCAACGAGCGCCATTGCCGCACTGCTCCACCTCGTTACCGTCAGCATTGAAGATACGGTAGCAAAAATCCATGTCCGGGTCGTGCGGGGCCTCAACTACCAGCAATTGGTCGCAGCCGACCCCCAGGCGCCGGTCCGCCAGTTTGCGCAGGTGTTCGGGGCGCAGTGTAAAATTCTGGCTGATTAAATCCAGCACCACAAAATCGTTACCCAGGCCATGCATTTTGGTGAATCCGAGTTTCATGCTTTCCGGTCCGGTAGGATTTGTTCGCCGCTGAACAGATCACTGGTCTTTTCCCTGGCGCGGACCAGGTGCAGTTCCGCTGCGTCTACCATCAGCTCCGCCGCCCTGGTCCGGCTATTGTAGTTTGAACTCATCACAAAGCCATAGGCGCCCGCACCCATGATCGCCAGCAAATCTCCCTCACGGATGGCGAGCTGACGATCTTTACCAAGGAAGTCGCCGCTTTCACACACCGGCCCCACCACGTCATAACTGCGCGGGCTCAGGCCGGTTCTGGGCTGCACCGGGACAATGTCCTGCCAGGCCTGGTAGAGGGCAGGACGCAACAGGTCATTCATGGCGGCGTCGACAATGGCGAAGTTGCGCTCCCCATGATTCTTGAGGCAGTTGACCCTGGTCAACAGGACCCCGGCGGCGGCGCTGATGGAGCGGCCGGGCTCCAATACCAGGGTCAGCTCACGTCCGCCGATGGCCTGGCGCACCGCTGCGGCATACTCAGTGACCGGCGGCGGCGTTTCATCCCGATAGCGCACTCCGAGCCCACCACCGATATCGATATGGCGGATGCTGATGCCCTGCCCGGCCAGTTGGTCGACCAGCGCCAGCAGGTTGTGCAGGGCATCAATGAAAGGGCTGAGTTGGGTAAGTTGGGAGCCGATGTGGCAATCCACCCCAAGAATCTCAATGTGTGCAAGGCCGGCGGCGCGTTGATAAAGATCAAGGACCGCCTCCGCGGCCACACCGAACTTGTTGTCGCGCAGTCCGGTGGCGATATAGGGGTGGGCGCCGGCGTCCACATCCGGATTAACCCGTACCGAAATCCGCGCCGTGGCGCCGTTGGCCTCGGCTACCTGGTTGAGCAAATCCAGTTCGGTGGCGGATTCGATATTGAAACAGAGTATGTCCTTTTCCAGCGCCAGGGCCATATCCGCCAATGACTTCGCTACCCCGGAAAAAACCACTTTGCTCGGGTCGCCGCCGGCGGCGATGACACGCAGCAGTTCACCACCCGAAACGATATCAAAACCGGCGCCGAGGCGGGCCAGCACATTGAGCACCGCCAGGTTGCTGTTGGCTTTTACGGCGTAACAAATCAGGTGGTCACAGCCCGCGAGCGCTTCGCGGTAGGCCAGAAACGAGCGCTCGAGCGCGGCGCGGGAGTAGACGTAACTGGGGGTGCCGTAGCGTTCGGCGATAGCTGCCAGCGCCAGGTCCTCGGCGAACAACTGCTCCTCCCGATAGCTGAATTCACTCATGCTGTCGCCTTATCCGGCAGGTTCCACGGCCGGCGGCGCCGGGGTTTGCGGAATATACAGGGGACCAGTCTGGCCGCAGCCTGGTAAAGTCGCCAGCAGCAACACGCTGTAGATGAAAAACCGCATTTTCCACTCCCACTTGTCGACAGGTATTATACAGAGTAGTCAGAGCAGTGATGCAGGCTTATTATGGCCGTTTTGCGGGGGTGTCTCAGTGGACCAGTCAGACTTTGACGAGCGGGTGGAGCAGACGCTGGAGGCGCTGGAACTGGCGCTGGATGATGCGCAGGTGGACTACGAGAACAGCGCCGGCATTCTCACGGTGGAATTTGAAAATGACACCCGCATGATTTTCTCGCGCCAGTCCGCCACTCGCCAGTTGTGGCTGGCGACGCGATCAGGCGGATATCACTTCGAATGGCATGATGCCGGGCAAGACTGGCGCTGTACCCGCAGCGGCGAATTGCTCAAACCCTTTACCGCGCGGGAAATGCAGTTGCAGGGCGGGGTCACACTCGACTGGGATTAACCTGCCAACTGAATACCTGTTCAGATACCAATGGCCGGAAGCACCCAAAGCAATCACCTGCGGCCAGTCCGCTGCAGCTACAGCGTAATCCGCACCTGCATACCCAGCGCGCGTGTGACACGCATCACCGTGGTGAAAGTGGGGTTTCCGTCCTCAGACAAAGCCTTGTAAAGTCCCTCGCGGCTCATTCCGATGTCACGTGCAAGCCGGCTCATATTTCCCGCCCGGGCGATGTCGTTCAGGGCGGCGCGGATCAGACTGCCGTCTCCCGGGTCCTCCTCCGCACATGCTTCCAGATAGAGGCGCGCATCCTCCCGGGTGTGAAGGTGCTCCGCAACGTCCCATTTCGTGAAAGTTTCTGTCATGTCTTCCTCCAGTCCTTCGCCAGACGTACAGCACGTTCGATGTCACGTTGTTTCAATATCATCGCGCCGCCAGCAGCGCCCTTGCCCGTTGGGCGGCAGCCCGCACCTGGGCAGGTGAGGTTCCCCCGATATGGTCCCGTGCGGCCACCGAACCCTCCACTGTCAGCACCTCGTAGACATCTTCGCGGATCTGGGCGCACCAGCCCTGCAGGGTTTCCAGGCTTAGTTGCGCCAGTTCGGTATCGGTTTCGATAGCGTGGGCGACTGCCTTGCCGGCCACTTCGTGGGCATCGCGAAAAGGTACGCCCAGGCGCACCAGGTAATCGGCCAGGTCCGTGGCGGTGGAGAAGCCGCGCCCGGCGGCCTGACGCATGACCTCTTTATTCGGGGTGATTGCGGGCGCCATGCCGGCGAAGGCGCGCAGGCAGTCCAGCACCGTGTCCACGGTGTCGAACAGGGCTTCCTTGTCTTCCTGGTTGTCCCTGTTGTAAGCCAGCGGCTGGCTTTTCATCAAGGTGAGAACAGCCATCAAGTTGCCGTTAACCCGGCCCGCCTTGCCGCGCACCAGTTCGGGAACATCCGGGTTCTTCTTTTGCGGCATGATGGATGAGCCGGTACAAAAGCGGTCCGGCAATTCCACAAAGTTGAACTGGGACGAAGTCCACAGCACCAGTTCTTCCGACATGCGCGAAAGGTGGGTCAGCAAGACTGCCCCGAAACTGCAAAACTCGATGACAAAGTCCCGGTCGGATACCGCATCCAGCGAGTTCTCTGCCGGTTTACTGAAACCCAGGGCGCCGGCGGTATGGGCCCGGTCGATGGGGTAGGTGGTTCCCGCCAGGGCAGCCGCGCCGAGCGGACTCTCGTTGAGTCGGCCGCGGCAATCCTGCAGGCGGCCATGGTCCCGCTCCAGCATTTCGTTCCAGGCCAGCAGGTGGTGTCCGAAGCTGATCGGCTGGGCGCTTTGCAGGTGGGTAAAGCCCGGCATGATGGTGTCGGCCTGTTCGGCGGCCAGTTCCACCAGGCCGCTTTGCAAGCCGGTCAACTCCCCGGCGATCACATCGATGGCTTCACGCAGGTACAGCCGCAGGTCGGTAGCCACCTGGTCATTGCGCGACCTGCCGGTATGCAACTTCCTGCCGGCAACGCCGATCAGTTCGGTCAGCCGCGCCTCGATATTCATGTGCACATCTTCCAGTTCAACGGACCAATTGAACTCGCCGCTTTCAATCTTGCCGCGCACCTGTTGCAATCCGTCCTGGATGGATCGCAGTTCCTCCTTGTCGAGAACCCCCGCCCTGGCCAACATGCCGGCATGGGCCAGCGAACCGGCAATGTCGTGCAAGGCCAGTCTCCGGTCAAACTCAACGGAAGCCGTGAAGCGCTGCACAAAGCTGTCCGTGGCTTCGTGAAAGCGCCCGCCCCACAGCTTGCTGGTGCGGTCCTTGTCATTCATGAATTGGCGGCTCCCTGGGCCGTTGCGCGTGGAGGCCAGTATAACAGCATGGGCGCGGAAACCATGCCGTTGGAAACCCCCGTCCCGCGGTTCGTTGATGCATGAACCACTACGGAGCGCTGGTAGGGGCCGCAGCAGAAGGTTGGCGCCATATCCTGGCCGGGCTGCGGTATCATAAGCCATGACCTCCGGAAATCTGCTTCGCATTGCCACCCGTGAAAGCCAACTGGCTCTTTGTCAGGCCCGGCACATTGCCACGCGGCTGCAGGCGGCGCACCCCGGGCTGGAGGTGGAACTGGTAGCGATGACTTCACGCGGCGACCAGTTGCAAAATGCGCCCCTGGCAAAACTGGGCGGCAAGGGCTTGTTCGTCAAGGAACTTGAGACCGCCCTGCTGGAGCGGCGCGCCGACCTGGCGGTACATTCCGTGAAGGATGTGCCCATGGAGTTTCCAACGGGTCTGGAATTGGGCGCCATCTGTGAGCGCGAGGACCCCCGTGACTCCCTGGTAAGCAACCGTTTCCACGGCCTGGATGAATTGCCCTCCGGCAGTGTGGTCGGCACCTCCAGCCTGCGCCGCGAATGCCAACTGCGGGCCTTGCGCCCCGACCTGGAAGTGAAATTCCTGCGCGGCAATGTCAATACCCGCCTGACGCAACTCGATGAACAGCAGTACGACGCCATCATACTCGCCGCCGCCGGCCTGTTGCGCCTGGGCATGGCCGGGAGAATCCGGCAATACTTGCCGGTAACAACGTCTCTTCCCGCAGCGGGTCAAGGCGCGCTGGGAATCGAGTTGCGCGATGAAGACCAGGAAACGGCTGATCTGATTGCTCCCCTGCGGCATGAGGAAAGCAGTTTCTGCGTAACTGCGGAACGAGCCCTGGTCAAACAGTTACAGGGGGGCTGCCAGGTGCCCATCGGCGCTTTTGCTGAATTCGACCGCGAACAACCAGACCTCATCCACCTGCGCGCTTTGGTGGGACACCCCGACGGCAGCGGTATCCTGCGTGCCGAGGGCCGCTCTTACCGGGACTGCGCCGAGGAATTGGGAGTGGAAGTAGCGGATTCCCTGTTGGCCCGGGGAGCGGCAGAAATCCTCGCCGAAATTTATGGCTAAAGTGTTGGTAACCCGGCCCGCGGGGCAGGCGCAAGCCCTTTGTGAACGTTTGCGCGCCGCCGGCTTCCACCCTGTCCACCAACCCATGTTGAAAATACGGGGCTGCGCTGAACCCGCTGCCGAGCAGCGCCAGCGGCTCATGGAGCTGGACCAGTATCAGTGGGTGATTTTTGTCAGTGGCAATGCCGTCAAGTTCGGTATGAACTGGATTGAGCAGTTTTGGCCGCAACTTCCGCTGGGCATCAATTGGTATACGGTGGGCAGCGGCAGCGCCGAAGCACTCAGCGCCCATGGTCTTGCGGTCAACAGCCCGCAACGCATGGACAGCGAGGGTTTGCTGGCCGAACCGGCCTTGCAGTCGCTGAACGGAGAAAAAGTACTGATCGTAAAGGGCGAGGGAGGCCGTAACCTGTTACAGCAACGGCTGCGGGAGCGCGGGGCCAAGGTTGATCTGCTCAGCGCCTATCAGCGCCTGCCGCCGGACCTTGCAGCGCAGCAACTGAAAGACCTGTTCGAGCAGCACAGCTTCGCAGCCGTATTGATCAGCAGCGGTGAGGGCTTGACCAACATGCTGTCATTATTGGGTGAGCGGGCGGTTGCTATCGCCGCCGACAGCAGAGTGGTGGTTCCGGGACAGCGGGTGGCGGAACTGGCCGCGGAGTCCGGCTTCCGGCGCATTGCCGTCAGTGAAAACGCCACCGACGAGGCCATGCTGCGAGCCCTGCAGGGAGCCATGAGGGAGTAGCGTGCAACCCATTCCGGTGCTGCGCCAGGGAGAGTGCATCGGGCGCCGTGGGCCGGGGGCTGGGCAGTGAATTAACCTGGGGGCAGATCCTTCAGCGGCAAATCCTGTTCCCAGATGACATTGAGATAACGCCGCCGATATTTGCAGGCGCCGTCAACCCTGACGACTTCATCGTCATATCGAATTCCCAACTCCATCTTGCGCTGCACCCCGTCCAACTCATAAATATGGCTGGCGATACAGTACGTTTGGCCCCGGTAGCTGTCGCCGTCCCATTCCCCCAGTTGGTTGCCGATCATGTGCAGGGTGCCGCTGAAAGTATGCATGAACTGCAATTGCTGCCGAAATTCCTCAAGACCCTTGCTCTCGAAAACCGGGCTGGCCACCACGGCATCGCTGGTAAAAATGGTTTCCAACTCATCGAAGACCTTGTCGTCGATAATGCGGGCGTACTGAAGCGCCAGGTTTAGAATAGGGTCTGTTGCCATGAGGGTCTCCTGATCATGCAAGTGTAAGTGTGATTTCACCCGAATTTCTCACCGGTTGGGGCAATGCCCACGCCAGGGCCGGTAACGAGGGGATTTTTTCCGCTCCAGGCGGGCTTACAAATCGAGGACGTTGGAGCGCACCAGCGAACCGCCATCGACTACCAGGTCGTGGCCGGTGATGAAACTGGCCTGGGGCGAGCACAGAAAAATTACGGCGTCGGCGATTTCCTGCGCTTCAGCGAGGCGGCCCATGGCGTGCACGTTTTTCACTTTTTCCAGCATTTCCGGCATTTTATCGAGATAAAACTGCATGCCGCCGGTGTTGATCCCGCCTGGGCACACGGTATTCACCCGGATGCCGCGTTTGCCATATTCCGCTGCGACCGCCTTGGTCAGGGCTCTCACCCCACCCTTGGCGGCGGCATAAGCGGATTGATGCGCCTCGCCGCGCATTCCCGATACCGAGGCGATATTAACGATGGCGCCTCCCCCGGAAGCCTCAATCAGGGGTAACTGGTGTTTCATGCTCAGCCATACGCCCTTCAGGGTCACCCCCATGCACTGCTCCCATTCCGTTTCCGTCAATTCGGTCACCGGCTTGTTGGGGGTTCCCCGGGCAGCGTTGTTGGAGACAGCATGCAGGGCCCCGTACTGATCGCGGATAGAAGTCATTACATTCTCGATATCTGCGGCAGAGCCCATGTCGGCCTGCAAAAAGATGCCGCCGCCACCCGCCTGCTGCAGTTGCTGCAGGGATTCTCTCGCCCCTTCCGCGTTGATGTCGGCAATAACCACCTGGTATCCGGCTGCGCCGAAGGCCAGTGCGGTGGCGCGTCCGGTGCCTGCTCCGCCGCCCATTACCAGGGCGATTTTACTCTTCATTTTTTTCTCCCCTGCCCTTTTCCAAAACCTTGCCACGGCGCTCCTCGATCATCTGCGCCGACACGTGCCGGGCCGATTCGATAGCCTGCTGCTCTTCCCAGTCCAATGCCTCCCGGTAGGGCATGGAGTAACCGGTTTCGATCAACCACTTGTATTGACGAAGAATGTGCGGAACGCAGGCGCACATGTTTTTCGCCATTTCAATGGCCTTGTTCATCAACTCCCCTGCCTCCACCACATGATTCACCAGTCCCCACTCATAGGCTTGTCTGGCAAAGACCGGGGCTCCGGTAAAGGAAATTTCCCTGGCCCGGGACAAGCCGATCAGGCGTGGCAGCTTCTGGCTCAGGCCCCAACCTGGCAACAGTCCAACGCGGGCGTGTGTATCCGCGAAACGGGCATTCTCCGAGGCGATCAACACGTCGCAGGCCAGAGCGAGTTCAAATCCGCCGGTAATCGCGTGCCCATTGATGGCGCCAATTATGGGGCCCTCGAAGCCAAGCATGGCCCGGGCGACAGTATTGCCAACCTCTGCGGAAGTATTGCGCTCCGTGGAAGAACCCATTTCCTTGAGATCCATGCCGGCGCAGAAGGCCCTGCCCTTGCCGGTAATGATGATTACCCGGATCCCCGGGTCCGCCTGACAGTCCTCAAAGGCGGCCACGACAGCTTCTCGCAACGCCCGCGAAAGGGCGTTCATTGCATCCGGTCGATTCAATGTGAGGATGGCGTAACCCTCGTGTTTTTCAGTAACAAGAAGGCTCATGTTTTTGCTCCCAAGAGAGATGGCGCCTGTAGCAGGTCAAGCTCCCTGGCGATGGCCGGTGCATGCAGAACCGGCCCGGTTTGCCATTCCTCGCGGGCCTGGTGCTGTGCCAGCCAGGCCACTACGGCGGCGATGGCGGCCGGGGTACAGGGTTTGAAACGCGCCAATACCTCGGCATCGATACCGGCGGCTTGCATAACTTCGGTATGCACCGTGCCCGGTTCCATGTTATGGAACCGAATGCCGCTGTCGGGATGTTCCACTCGCAGGGCTCCGGCCATGCGCCCCAGCGCAGCCTTGGATGAGGGGTAGGCGAAGCCCCAGCCGCCACGGTCGGCAGGGGCATGCGGGTCGTTGAAGGCGGTGAAGGACAACATGTTGATGATCAGCCCCCCCGCGCCCGCCTCCATGGCGGGAACAAATTCCCTGACCAAAGCCAGCGGTGTAAAGACATTGCCCTGATAAATATCAAGTAGTTGTTGTTTGTTGACCTGCAGCAACCGCTCCTGATTGCCGGCCCCCTGGTAAATCGCGTTATTGAACAGCAGATCAATGCGGCCAAAGTGTTCCAATGTGGCCCTGGCGGCGGCTGTTATCGCCTCTTCGTCGAGAATATCCGCCGCCAGACACAGTGCTTCGCCACCGGCGGCCGCCACCGCATCAGCCGTCGCTTCCAGACTGCCGGGCAGGGGTGCTTGCCGGCCCAGATGATCGTGACTTTCACCTTCCTTCAAAGTCCGCGCGGTAATGGCTACCCGATAGCCGATTTTAGCCAGCGCCACCGCGGTCTCCGCACCTATACCCCGGCTGGCGCCGCTGATGAATGCTACCTTGGCGGTCATGGCCGGCTTGCCTCCAACAGATGTTGCATACCCTGGAATCTACGGTGAGTTGCCGGTGGCCGGCAGGTGAGAAGTCGACCCGATAGCGATATGGTAAGCTGAACTTATTATTGTTCCTGCCGTCATTTGCGTCAAGCGGAGCTTGAATGTTCCAGGTTTTCGCCACCTGTCCCGAAACCATGAACCCCGCGCAGGTTGGCCCGCACGCCAGCCGCGCCGAAGCGCTGGGCTATGACGGTTTGCTGGTTCCCGATGCTGTGCACGATGGTTTACTGATGGCTGCCATGGCCCTGCAGGCTACGCAGCGGCTCGTGGTGGGAACCAGCGTGCTGGTGGCCTTTCCACGCAGCCCCATGACCACCGCGATTGCCGCCTGGGATTTGCAACAGTTGTCGGCGGGCCGTTTTGAACTCGGGCTGGGAACCCAGGTCAAGGCCAATATTGAAAAGCGTTACTCGGCGCGCTGGGACTCACCAGTGCCGCAATTGCGCGAGTATATTCAGGCGATTCGCGCCATTTTCCACAGTTTTCAAAGCGGCGAGCGCCTCCACTTCGAGGGTCGGCACTACAGCCTGACCAAACTGCAGCCGTTCTTCAATCCAGGACCGATAGAGCACCCCAGGATACCCATCATGGCGGGGGCCGTGGGCCCGGCAATGACCAGGATGGTGGGGCGGGTCGCCGATGGCATGATCACCCACCCCACCAACACGGCGCCGGAATACCTGCGTCAGGTGTGTCTGCCGCGCCTGCAGGCCGGTTTTCAGAAAGCCGGGCGCAATGGCGACGATTTCAGGCTGGTATTGGGGCCCCTCACCGCTACCGGCAGGGATGAACAGACCGTAGCCGCCGAGTGGGAGAAACTGCGCAACATGCTGGGCTTTCTTTACTCAACCCAGGCCTACTGGCCCAGCCTGGAATTGTTCGGCTGGCAGGACAGGGGCCAACAGTTGCTGGACCTGACCCGAGCCGGGCGCTGGGCCGAGCTGCACACGGTGGTCACCGATGAGGTGCTGGAAAAAGTCGTGCCGCGCGGCGTCTATGATGACATCGCCGCCATTCTCAAGGCCCGCTACCGTGGCCTGACCACGAGGCTGACCTTTCCGTTGCCCGAAGACCCTGCCGACGACGAACGGGCGGCCCAGGTGATCCGGCAACTGCGCGGCATGGAATAGACCCCGATGTTTGATTTGACGGGAAAGGTAGCCCTGGTTACCGGAGCCGGGCGCGGAGTAGGCGCCGGTATTGCGAGGGCCTTGAGCGGACAGGGCGCCACCGTGGCGGTGAATGATTTTTTTCCGGAACGTGCTCAGGCCATGACCAGGGAATTGCAGGAACGGTCAGCGCCGGCCTTGGCTGTAGCCTTTGATGCCACCGATGCCGAAGCGGTGAAAGCCGGTGTGGCCCGGATTGATGAGCAACTGGGTGGCGTGGATATTCTGGTGGCCAATGTAGGCACCCTCCCCCACGGACAAACCGTTACCCGGTTTCTTGACATGGTCCCGGAGGAGTGGCCGCAGCATATCAACAACAATTTATACAGTACGCTGCACTGTGTGCACGCGGTCAGTCCCGGCATGGTGGAGCGGGGTTGGGGGCGAATTATCGCCATAAGCTCCGACGCAGGACGCGTAGGGCATATGGGCTCCTCCATCTACGGCGCCGCCAAGGCGGGCATGATCGGACTGATGCGTACACTGGCCAAGGAGTTCGGCGGAGCCGGCATTACCGCCAACTCCATCGCCCTGGGCCTGATCAATACGGTACCCGAGGAATACTCCAGGGGTAAGGAGAAGCACTACGCCACCGGACGCATCGGCACGCCGGAGGATGTCGGCGCAGCGGTGGTCTACCTGGCTTCCATCGAGGCCGCCTGGGTCAGCGGCCACTGCCTGGTGGTCAATGGCGCATCCCACGGAGGCTGATTGCAGGGCGCGGAGCGCCGGTCATAAGAGCGCGCCACCGCTGTGTTTAACACCGGTTGCGGGCTTTTACCTGCACCCTCTGAAAGGGGAGAAAATGTATCAGCTCCGGAATCTGGGCAGGAAGCCGCTGGAGCGTTTGATCAACTGGGCGTACTCCGGACGCCCTCCCATATGTCTGTCCTGAAAGGCTGTGCCCAATATCTTGGTCAGCATGAGCGTATTGACAAGAGGTCCTGCGATGGTCCACCACAAGTCCATGCTGCCGGCAATTGCGGTCAGGTAGATGCCCCACCACACCATGACATTGCCAAAGTAGTTGGGGTGCCGGCTGAGTTTCCAGACGCCAAATTCGGTGTAACGGCCCTTGTTCGCCGAATCCTGCTTGAAGGCTTGCAGTTGTCCGTCAGCGAGCCACTCATAGTACGTACCGACACCGAATACGAATATGCCTATGGCGCCCAGCCAGTTAAGCCCAGTGGAGCCATCGGAAAGCTGCATCACTCCCCAGTATGCCGGTAGGCCAATCACCATAATAACTATCGTCTGAGGATGCATAACGACGAAAAAACTCTTCCACCAGTAACCGGATTTGAGAAGAGGATGCTGAACAAAGCCATCGTAGCGAGCATCGCCGGAACCAAGCTTCCGATAGCCTAACCAGCGTTTTAACAGGTAATACCCAAGACGGAATCCGTGCAGTGACGCCATCAGCAATAACAGGCCCGAGTAAAATGAGTTGGAATCGGTCATTACGAAGCAGACGATGGTCACCACCGCATACATCGAACCGTAGAATCCGTCGATCAGCGAATGGTTGCGCTGAAAATTGCCGACCACCCACAAAAAGGTCACAAAGGCAAAAATTCCGGCAAAGCAGAGCCAGTAAATTCCCGCATGGGTGGAAAGGTCAAAGCCCAATCCGGTTAAAAATCCAGTCATCAATCAGATCTCCCGCTGTCTAATCGGCAGGCTTGTCAAGCAATTGGATGCTCACCCTATTATTAGTACGCTCGCTTGTCAATTGCCAGTGTTGTCCAATGCTTTATGAGCCTGAACGAGGCACGCGTTACACCGCCCGTTGCACCGTTCGTAGTATCTATGTTTGCAAGTTATCTATCAGGTTGCGGGCCGCTTTCTCGCCATGGACAATGGCGGTGTTCTGGCCCACGCAGGACAGATAATCCCCAGCCAATTGCACACGGCTGGCCCGGTTCGCGTCCAGGTTATTACGAACCTCGTACATTTTCCGGTAGATTCCCGGCGCCGGCATGGGAACGGCTCTTGGCCAGCGGGTGACGTGGGCCATGTCCCTGTGGCCCGCCAGTTCAGGGAAAACCCTGTCAACAAACGCCACACATTCAGTGATGCGTTCATCGTCGGATTTCTCTGTCGCCCGCTCGGCAACCGCGTCATCATAGTACATGTAGAGCAGGCTGTGTCCCTCTATTGCGGGGTGGCGTGAATGCATTCCCCCAGGCGCTGGCGCAAGACCTTTTGCTCAATCATTGCAAATTCCGCTCACAGTTAAAAACGCCCGAGTATCGTGCGGGCAATAATATTTCGCTGCACCTCGTTACTGCCCCCATAGATACTGGAACAACGGCCGTAGAGGTAGAGATAGTTGGCTGACGACGCCTGCTGGGCCGCAGTTACCGTTGCAAGCATCTCACCCTTATCGATGCGCTCTACATCATAGGCGGCTTTGTAAACGCCGCTCATATCGGACATCAGCACAGATATTTCCTGTTGCAGTTCGGTGGCGCGAACTTTAAGGGCAGAGGGCTCATGAGCTGATGATTCACCTCGTTGCCAAGCCTGCACCAGACGCTGCTCAAGGGCGAGAACCGAGGTCAGTTGTGCTTCCACGTCGGCAAGACGAATCTTGAACAGCAGATTTTCCCTATCCCCTGGAAACGACTCATCCATGCCCTTGAGCATAGCTTTCATTTTTTCTACAGCCCTGGCCTTGGCGCCGGTATCAGCGATCGCAGTGCGCTCATTCTGCAGAAGAAATTTGGCAATTTTCCAACCGTCCCCCTCCTCACCAACCCGGTTTTCAACCGGCACTTTCACGTTATCGAGGAATGTCTGGTTAGTATGGTAGAGGCCATCAATGGTGACGATGGGAGATAGCGTGACACCCGGATCATTCATGTCGAGCAGCAGGAATGTAATGCCATCGTGTTTCTTTCCCGTATCGTCCGTACGAACCAGAATATGCATCATGTCCGCGTAGTGGGCCTCGGTAGTCCACATCTTGGTGCCGTTAATTACGTAGTGGTCCCCCTCTCGTTTTGCGGAGCATTTCAGTGAAGCCAGATCAGATCCGGAGTTTGGTTCCGAGTAGCCCTGACACCACCAGATGTCATTCGCCAGGGTGGCAGGCAACCACTTCTTTTTTTGCTCATCGGTTCCGAAGGTGTAAATCACCGGGCCGACCATATTGACGCCGTATGGGCTGATAAAAGGAGCTCCCGCCAGGGCATTTTCCTGCTCAAACAGATATTGCTGTATCACACTCCAACCCTGGCCACCGTACTCTTTCGGCCAGGCGCCTGCATACAGGCCGTTCTCATACAGGATCTTTTCCCAGCGTACGAAATCGCTCTTTTTTTTCAGCAGATTGTTATCAACCTTGTACTTGATATCACCGGGCAGGTTGGACCTGACAAACTCGTGTACTTGCAGCCGGAAGACCTCTTCTTCGGGGGTCAGTTTCATCATAATCAGTACCTACTTGCCAACCACAGCATTTGCTGCTGTCCATCCCCGTAAAGAGCATCGATCGCCAACAGGCGCCGCAGGTAATGGCCGACGACAAACTCGTCGCTCAAACCAATGCCACCATGGATTTGTACCGCAGTTTCAGCCAACCCGCGCGCCACAGTGCTGGTTCTGGCCTTGGCCGAACGGGCAATACGCTCTCGCTCACCGATATCGTCAATTGTGGCGCTGGCCGCAGAAATCCATTCCAGCGACTGGATTTCCTCTTTCGCAATTACCATGTCTGCGAGCATGTGCTGCAGCGCCTGGAAGTGACCAATTTTCGTTCCAAACTGCTCGCGGGTGCGCATATATTCCGCAGTAAGTTCAATCAAGGTGTCGGCAATTCCCCGGACCTCACCGATGATCGTCCCAAAGGCAAAGAGAATCGCGCGTAGTACACCGGTCTCAGCGCTTTCACCTTTGCCAAGCAGCGCATCTTTCTGTACCGCCACCTGCTCCAGGTGGATATCTGCAGCATGTCGAGAATCCACATTGGGATATTCGTAAAGTGTGAGGCCCGAAGCGTCTTTATCCACGAGAAAGAGCGCTGGCACACCATTCAGTTTTGTCGTCACCAGGTACTTGTCGGCCGCTGCAGCTTGCCAGATGACCCGCTTGACGCCGTTTATACTGTAGCCGGAGGAAGACTCCGTGGCAGTGCAACAAACATGCTCAAAATTCAAGTCCACCTTTCTTTCACCGTGGGCAAGCAGCAGACAGAACTCCCCGCCCATCAAACCAGCCAATAGCGCCTCTCGTTCACTGCGCGCCGCGCCATGTTCGATCACCTTTCCTGCGGTCATCGTTTCCAGCCAGGGCTCGGCAATCAACCCGCGCCCGAATTCGCGGGCAAGAACTTGTGTATCCACGACGCAACCGCCCAATCCGCCAACTTCACTGGCGAAGGGCAGCGCCAACCAGCCCAGTTCAGCGAACACAGACCAGTGACGGCCAAACTTGCCATCCTGTTTGGCGCGCGTCTCCCTATCTGAAAAGGGGTAATTGTCCTGGATGAATTTACCGGCCGCACCCTCGATCAGGAGTCTGTCTTCATCCGACAGAGAACTCATACAACCGGTTTCCCTGGAAATTTCCGCATTGACGGCCCCCTTGGCGCCCTTTGTAAAACCCGCAAGCTGCTGTGTTTACTCTCTTTCACAGCAAACGTTGACCAGAAGTTTGAAACCGCCCCATTCGTCGCATAAGCATCGTGTCCGCCCCATCCCTCGGCGATACACTCGCCCTGCGGCCCAGTATCGCAAGATTAGGATATAATTCCTAATCTTGAAGGCGGTCCAGGCTGAATCAACTCTGCGCCAGGAAAAAAGCGATGCAGGGAAGACTGAATTCTGACAGTGCGAAAAAGCTTGGAAAAACGTCTATCCCCCTGCAGAAATTTGGTGTTGCGCACGACATTGCCCACGCCGTGTTCTTCCGCTGTTCCCAACAAACGGGTAGTTAGCGGTCAAACTCTTGCTGTTGATGCTGACGCACATCTGAAGCTCAGATAGCCATCACCGCACCATCCAGCAGTGAGGAAGTAACAAAATTTTGGAGTGACGCTTCAAGTCACTTGATTCAGTAAAGGAGAGATCGCTATGGCGCAGACAATTCTGGTAACCGGGGTAAACGGCGATATCGGGCGATGTATAGTGACCCAGGCGCTGGCTCAGGGTAAACAGGTCTACGCAACTGTTCGCAATGAAGCACACAGGGAAACATTTCCTGACCACGCCAACCTGCATTTCCTCATGATGCATGTTGACGATGAAGACTCTGTGAAAAAGGCATATAACGATCTGGACCAACTACTCAATGGGCAGCTACTCGAAGCGGTAATTCATTGCGCCGCCATACAGTCCCCCTCTACTGTCGAATTCATGTCTCGGGAACACCTGGAGCAAACCCTCAAGGTAAATACGCTGGGCTCCCTGGCTGTCATGCAATCCGCCTTCCCCCGCTTGAGGGAGAGCGGGGGTAATCTGGTAATGGCCAGTTCCCTGTGGGGCCGTGTTTCTGGTCCCATGGTGGCCTCCTACGCCGCATCCAAGTGGGCATTGGAAGCGTTGATTCACTCTGCCAGGCGCGAAACCCGAGGCATGGGCTTTTCGATATCAACGGCGAATATCGGGGTGGTCAAGTCCCGGATGGTGGACTCACACGTGGAGAATGTGCAAGCCCTTCTGGATCAGGCAGTAGATGAAGAGCGCAGATTCTATGGCGAGGCATACGCCTCCAATATCACCATGTCAAAGAAACTCAGCGCACCTGCCATTTCAGCGGAGAAAGTTGCAAAAAAACTCTTGCAAATAGCCGATAAGGAAAACCCATCCTCCCGTTACACCATCGGCCTGGATGCCAGGGCACTGCGTTTCCTGGACTGGATCTTGCCCGACTCCATCATTGACAAAGCCATGGGTGTGTAAGTCCTGCCGGATGTAACAAGAACCCGGCAGGTTGGGCTGCGTAGAGTTTACTCGTCGGGTTAGTCCAGCGGATACAAACTTTGACTGCCCGGACTTCCATATCCCGGTTGCCAAGCACGCCAGTGAAACAAACCGCACGCTTGATATCCACAAGTTACCCTCTCCCCTGAGAGACGAATACTCCGGAAAAGACAGGGGACCCTTATGAAAGAACCCTTTCGAATAATTCCTGATTGAAGCCAACCAGCAGGGCGCGGCCATGGACCATGGTTGGCGCCCGCAGATTGCCGGTAGGTCCGAGCATGGCGGCGACAGCTTCCGGCGCCGCTTCTCCACCGCTGAACTCACTGAGCTTTTTGCCCTTGGCGACATACAAGCGGCTGGCGTTCTTCAACAAGCCGGCGGCTTCGGATGCCCCCAGTTTCTTGCTGGCGGGAATTTGTTCGGCAATCTCTATCTGTTGGTCCGCCAAGAACTTGGCGGCTCTGGTGCAACTGGTTCAGCCGGGCCGATGGTAGTACCAGTCAATTTTCCTGGCCATTTTGAAACCTCATTGCAGTATTCCGCCATCAACGAACCGCAGTTTACCATATAATGCCTGGCGGCTGACGCTGGCCTTGACCGCCATAAACTGCCCACGGCCCCCACTTCCTTTATGTTCTTGCGGGGCCGGTTTTCAGTAGTGATGGCGTAGTTTTAACGCCCAGGCTCATCTTTCGGGCTGGAGCTTGCGGCGAATATACAAGGGGATTTGCGATGGGGAAGGTAATGGAACGTGTTATTGCGGAACTGCTTGTTGCTATCCGCCGGGGTAGTCAGGGTATTGCACCCTTCGGGCACATGGCACCCTTCGGGCACACGGCACCCTTCGGGCACACGGCACCCTCCGGGCACATGGCGGCAGTATTCGTTGCCAGGGCGTTGCAGCGCCGCCGTGGCGGAGGAATCAGGCGGCGGAATTATTGGCTCGGGCTATTACCGACTTTGCTATTGGCGGCCACCGCCACCATGGTTCAGGCGCAGGACCGCAACGTCATTCTGATCATCGGCGACGGCATGGACGATCAGCAGATCAGCCTCGCCCGCAATTACCTGGTGGGCGCCAGTGGCAAACTGACCCTGGACCGGATGCCGCTACGCGGGGTATCGCAAGTTCTGACCATTTCCGAGCAGGGAGCACCCGTATACGTGGCGGATTCCGCCAACAGCGCCACGGCGATGGCCACCGGACATGTCACCAGCCGGGGACGCATAGCCACCTCAGCGGGCGACGGACAACGATTGGAAACCATAGCGCAGATGGCGCAGAAGGCGGGAATCAGGACCGGCATCGTTACCACATCCAGCGTGACGGATGCCACGCCCGCCAGTTTCATGGCTCATATCAACCTTCGATATTGCGAAAACCCCGGCGCCATGGTCGACGTTCGTATCCGCGGCCAGTTGCTGGGGGATTGCAGTCAGTTCCTGGTGGCCAACGGCGGGCCGGGTTCCATTTCCCGGCAGATCGCGCAATCCGATATTGATGTGGTGCTGGGTGGTGGCTCACATCACTTTGAGCCACTGGCTGAGGGCCGCACGGAGAATGTGCTGGCGCTTGCCGTAGCCAACCACTTCCACATCGTCAATGACAGCGGCGCTCTGGCCGAAGCTCCCGGGGACGGGAAATTGCTGGGCTTGTTTTCTCCCGGCACCATGCCGGTGCGGTTGCGCGGCGAAGATGGCCGCAAGGCGGAGCCGCCCAAGCGCAGTTGGGCCAATCGTATCAACGGATACATCGGCAGCGTGGAACTGCCGGCCGTTATGGACTGTGAGCCCAACCCGGAGTTCGCCGGCATGCCGACACTCAAGCAGATGACCGAGACTGCGCTGGCCAGATTGCAAAATGAGCGGGGTTTCTTCCTTATGGTGGAGTCCGCCTCTATCGACAAACAATCCCACGAGCGCAAGCCCTGTGGCTCGATCGGAGAACTGCAACAGTTGGAAGAGGCGCTCGACAGCGCCCTGTCCTTTGCCGAAGAACACCCCGAAACACTGATTCTGGTCACCGCGGACCATGCCCAGGCGGCGCAGATTATTCCGGAGACATCGCTTTTCGCCGCTTTCGGCGTCCCGATCTATACCCCGGGGAGCCTGGCCCGTATCCGAACCCTTGAAGGGTCCGTCATGGGGGTGAACTACGCCACCAACAAATTTTCCTACGAGGAGCACACCGGCGCCAATGTTCCCGTGTTCAGCAATGATCAGGGGCTTGGCCGAGTACCGGTCATGCTCACCCAGCCGGAGATTTTCAACATCGTCCGGGACTACCTGGGCTTGTAACCCTACTGGTGGTCGAGATGTATGGTAAAACCATCGTTGTGCAACCCGGAGATAGGCGAGGATACCAGGCAAGGATTGGAGCAGTACTGGCGCGGAAAAAACCCGTTCGGCCTGGATGGTTTTCCTTCGCAAATTCGGGAAGAAAGGTAACTGCCGGCGGACAACAGGGAGCACGGCGATGAGCGAAGAGAACAACCAAGCAGCCGGGGAAGCGACGAAATCCGGAATCGGCCATATGGAATGGCTCGACTTGACGGTCGACGACGCGGCGGGGATCAGAGACTTTTATTGCTCTGTGGTGGGTTGGGAGAGCAGTGACGTGAGCATGGGTGAGTACTCCGATTTCAGTATTCAGCAACCCGGCGGTGATACCGTAGCTGGGATATGTCACGCCCGTGGCTGCAATGCCGGCCTGTCCAGTCAGTGGCTGATCTATGTGCGGGTTGCAAGTGTTGATGAGAGTGCTGTGCGATGCAGGAAACTCGGCGGCAAGGCGCTGGACGGTCCGCGGCGCATGGGTGGAAGTAATTTCTGTGTGATTCAGGACCCGGCCGGAGCCGTCATGTCCCTGTTATCGGACGTAAGCCCCAGGCTTCGCAAAGGTGCAGAAATGACGTCACCTGGCACGCCGCATAGCATAGGTGAAGGTCTGGATGACTGGATTGGCTGCATGACCGTTAATGATGCATACGCTATTTCGGAAGCAGTTGCCGACCTTGGCCGGATGAGCATGGATTAGTGATGAGGTCGTTACTGGATACCAATGCCTATAGCGCTCTCACCCAGGGAAATGAAGCCGCCGCGGCAATCGTTCGAAATGGCGATGAATTGTTGTTGTCGGTTGTCGTTATCGGCGCACTACAGTATGGCTTTTAATTCAGGATTATCTTGGTCTAGTATATGACCCGTTATCTCGTCTACCAGCCCTTTAACCAGATCCTTACATTCATTTTCGTCGAGCAAACTGCCCAAAGTATTTGACCAGCACAAAGTGTCTCGCTCTGATACTTTATCAAGAGAGTTAAACAGTAAGTCCTTTTCAGGGTATTTCCAGGCAAACCACCAGTCATTGCGCGTAAACTTTTCGTCAAATTTCAATCCGGCGACGAAATTATCGAAGCGCACATCCTTGCATTCGGCTACTCTACTGAAATTCTCAAAAAGTACAAAGCCGTAAAAAACCCACCCGTAACTATCCAATTCTACTCTGAGCCGGATAGCAGGTAACCCTTTAGGTAATTCCTGGCGGCTGAAAGTCAGGCCCAAATGCTTGCTGTTCTGTTCTTTCGCATAGTACTTGCGAATATTCTCTTCGGTTGCTTCTTTACCACCCTGGTTTGTTGATCTGCCGAGATCTATCTCTTTTATTTGCGCTTCCAATTCCTTCCAGAATTTAAGTTGCAACTGCGTTTGCAATTCACATAATGCGGCATTCAAATCTTTGATGAGTTCGTAGTTTTTTTCCCTTTTTAACAAGTTCACCAGTTCCATGACATATCTCCTGTTAGTGGGTTGTCCGGTCAGATCTTTCAGTAAATTCCGGTATTGAAAAAAAATCTCCCGAATCGGAGCAATGCGCTGGACTTCCTCCGTTCTCATGCACTCTTCAAGCCACCTTGTTATGTGCTCCCGGTACGAAATACATAACACCTTCTTACGATCCAGATCGCCAAGAGAGTACTCTCCCGGTTCAGAACCATCGAGAGTCAAGTAGATCAAAATCCTCCGGTCCTTTTCGAAATTTTTTCCGAGAGCGTATTGATAGTATCTGTTCAACTGATGCTCCTGGTCCGCCGCGTATATCTTGTTTTCGATAACGATACAGGCGTCGTCTTTCTCCAAAAGAATATCGATCCGGCCCTGATCAGTTGCCACTTCGGCCCCCACCCGGAAATCCTCGAGTACTTCGCCCTCGAAAGCGTACTCGCCGTCACCCGCGCCCCGGCCCTGCAGGCACAATTTCAGAAACAACTTCAGGAACAGGCTCCCCTGATGATGTGACCCCCGGGGGTTCAGCAGTTCGGCAAGTAAGGCGGAGTGGGTTTTTACCTCGTCGGTTTGCACTCCGAGGATGGAGAAGACATTGAAGTCTTCGCCGGTAACGGCAGCCAATTCCTGGTACTTGTCATTCAGTAGCCGAACTTCCTTTAGCAAGACAGGGATTCTGGAAGTATTGTCAACCATGGAAAATTAATCCTCACTGTTTTCCGGGTATGCCAGAGTTATAACCGAATCTGGTGTATGGGCGGGTTGATGAAAGGCGGCGTATCCGGTTAATTTGCAGTTGCAACACCAACAAGTTAACACAGGAGATACGCCACCATGAACAAGAGTACCGTTGTTGAGATTGGGAGTCGAG
>JAPOQD010000068.1 GCA_026710905.1 Halieaceae bacterium | reverse complement strand
GGGGGTGTTGCTGGGGTGGGGGTCGGCCCCGGGCCCCCCAGGGGGCGCGGCCGGCGGGCCGCCGGCTGCGGTGGCGCCGGGGGAGGGGGCCCCCCCCCCGCCGATGCTGATAGGCGTAACCCTGTTGACCAGTATGTCGGAAGCGGATTTGCTGGAACAGGGCTACAGTGACGGCGCCGAGCAGCGAGTGGAGCAACTGGCCTGTCTGGCCGAGGCCAGTGGTATGAATGGGGTGGTTTGTTCGGCTTGGGAAACCCCCATGCTGCGGCAACGCTTTGGCAAGGATTTCAAACTGGTAACTCCCGGTATAAGAATGGCTGGTGACGAGGCCGGAGATCAGCGGCGAGTGGTAACACCGGTTCAGGCCAGTTCCAGTGGGAGTGACTTTCTTGTGATCGGCCGTCCGATTACCGGGGCGGAGGACCCCCTGGCCCGTGTGCAGCAAATTTTGATCGAATTGGATGAGAAATAATCCTGTCGTAATTCCCGAACTGGTCTAGACTTAAGATGGATACGGGTGATGGCAGAGTGCCATCCCCACAGGAAAAGGAGTTCCAAACATGCTGAAACGATCGTTGATAGTTGCGTTACTGGGGGTAAGCCCCTTATTCACTTCACTGCATGGTTACGCGCAAAGTCAACCGGCGGAAGCCGTTGCGGTGGTAAACATCAACAGCGCCGACGCGAAAACGCTGGCGCAGAAACTTGAGGGTATCGGGCAGACACGCGCCGAGGAAATCGTGCGCTATCGTGATGCCTACGGGCCCTTTTTTGCCGTTGAGGATTTGCTGGAAGTGCGCGGCGTCGGCAAAGCTACCCTTGACAACAACCGCGACCGCATCGCCTTGGAATAATTACGCCGCGCCCGTATCATGGTGGGGGGCTTCGGCCCCCTTTTTTTCAACGTTATGCAATATTGACGATGATGTCCCTGGTTACTGGCGCCGGCGGTTATATCGGCTCGGCCCTGGCGGCGCACCTGGCGAATGACGGTGATGAGGTGCTGTTGCATTACCTTAGCCGGAAACCTGTTACACCGGGGGTAGCGGTACAGGCAGACTTTCGTCGTGAGGAACTTGAGAGCACATTGCTCGATGGTGTGGAAACCGTGTACCACTGTGCCGGAATTGCACACCAGGGTGCGGCTGCAGAAGATTACCAGCGGGTGAACCACCGGGCAGCCTTGCGGTTGGCGGAGCAGGCCATGGCTGCGGGTGTCCGGCGCTTTGTATTCCTCAGTAGTGTGAAAGCGGTGGCGGCCGCGACTGCCTATGGCCGCTTCAGAAAAAATACCGAACAGCAGCTACGGCAGCTCGCCGGCCGGGGTATGGCAGTTGTCTGCGTCAGGCCTGCCCTGGTCTACGGCCCCGGCGTTCCCGGCAACCTTGCGGTATTGATTCGCGCCGTGCGTTATGGCTTGCCACTCCCGCCGGAGCTTGGCGCACGGTCACTGGTAGCCCGGGGAGATCTGCTGCGTTTGTTGAGAGTGATGGGCAGTGCGGAGTTGCCCGATTATTCCCTGTACGAAGTAACGGATGGTGAATGTTACAGCAGCCGCCGGCTGTGCCTGGCGATTCGTCAGGCCCTGCACAAATCGGGACGCGGCTGGACTGCTCCGAGGGCAAGCTGGCGATTGGCTTGTTCGCTGGCGGATGTGTTCCGTGCCGGGGATGAACCCTTATACGACAAACTGTTTGCTGAAGAGTGCTTTTCCAACCAGTTGGTGATGGATTATTTTGACTGGCGCCCCGCATACAGGTTTGAAGATCTTGCGGCGCAGATGGTGGAGGGTAGATGAACACCTTGCATGTGCTGGTGTTCCTTGCCAGCTTGTTGCTGAGCTGGCTGTATCGGCCATTGGCCCTGCGTTGGGGAATTGTGGATGTTCCCACCCGGCGCAGCGCTCATGATTCTGTGATAGCTCGTGGCGGCGGAGTTGCCCTGTTGCTTGCCTTTGGTTTGGGTTGTGTGGCAATGCATGTCCTGCAATGGCATGACCTGGGTAATTTTTCCCGCATCCTTTTGTTGATGGTGGTACTGGTGATATCGGGTCTGTTCGATGATCGCGGCGGACTGAGAGTGTGGTTCAGATTGTTGCTGTATGCGGGAGTTTGTATCGTCGCCGCCACTCACTTGCTGGGTACGGAGTTGTTCTGGCTGCTGGCATTTCCGGCGGCGCTTTACCTGCTGTGGCTGTTGAACATGTTTAACTTCATGGATGGTATAGATGGTCTGGCGGGGTCGGAGGCCGTATTTGTGACCATGACGGCCGCTCTGCTCGGAATCTCCGCCGGCGTCGACCCGCTATTGATACAGTTGAACATTCTGTTGGCCAGCGCCAGCGCCGGTTTTCTGGTGCTGAACTGGCCTGGGGCCAGCTTGTTTCTGGGCGATACCGGCAGTATTCCGCTGGGTTTTCTGCTTGGCGCCCTGTCACTGAATTATGCCCTTGACGACACCGTCTGGATCTACGTATGGCTGATCCTGCTGGCCGGTTTTCTGGCCGACACGACCTTGACCCTGGTCTGGCGTATCGTCAGTGGTCAGAATTTCCTGGAATCCCACAATCTTCACGCCTATCAGCGAATGAGCCGACACTGGAACAGTCATGGACGGGTCTTGTTATTGCTGCATGCGGTGAACCTGTTGTGGCTTCTGCCTCTAGCCTGCATGGCATTGTGGTTTCCCGATTTTGCGGTATATCTGTTGGTGCTGGCCTACCTGCCGTTGCTTGCGGGTATTTGGAAAACCCACAATTTACCTTGACCCGCACAGGGCGCCAACTGCGGGTTAACTATAGCCTGCGATGCCGCTACAATGCGCATGCGCCGGAGATTTCCGGTGAGGGGAGCATCTATGTCAATAGTAGCGCGGCTAATCAGGTCCATGTTCGGCGGTGTTGTCGACAGCTTGGCGGTTGCACTGGAAAGGCTGGTCGAACTGCCCCGCAATATCAAACAGGCTGTTCTCGTATTTTTGGACATGGCCTTCACCTTGCTGGCAATGTGGACGGCAATTGCCTTGCGTCTGGGGCACACGGATTTTCCGCTCGGCGTAATGGAATATACCTGCGCCGGATTCACCGTTCTGATCAGCGCTTTCATTTTTCTGCGTTTGGGACTGTACCGGGCTGTAATACGCTTTATGGGTCAGCAGGCGATCTGGGCCATGATTCGTGGAGTCAGCTATTCCACCATGGTGTTGACGGCGGCCATTTTTCTAAGCCAGATACAGGTTCCACGCTCACTGCCGTTTCTCTATTGGGTAATCAGTCTGTTGCTGATCGGGGGCACCCGATTGCTGGCGCGAGCCTATTACCACCACAGGATTAGTTCTGTCTGTGAGAAAGTGATTATCTATGGCGCCGGGGAAAGTGGCCGGCAGTTACTTACCGCCCTGAGTCACGGCAAACAGTTCCATGTCGTGTTTTTCGCCGATGATGACCCGCGCCTGCAGCGCACCGTAATCAACGGTGTGCAAGTGGTGAGTCCCGCCAAACTCGAACGGCTGGTGCGCGAACATGATGTCTCTCAAGTGTTGTTGGCGCTGCCTTCGGTGGCTGGTGAACGGCGCCGCAAAATTATCCAATCTCTGGAAAACCTGCCGGTGTATGTACGTACCGTACCCAAGTTCAACGACCTGTTATTGGGCAGGGCGCGAGTGGGACAGGTCCAGGATATCGAACTGGAGGATCTGCTGGAGCGTGCGCCAGTCGCTTCTCACCCCGGCTTGATCGGCAGTTGCATATCCGGCAAGGTGGTGATGGTCACCGGCGCCGGTGGTTCCATCGGTGCGGAATTGTGCCGGCAGATTTTGCTTTCAAGACCTCGCGCCCTGGTTTTGCTGGATATCTCCGAATATGCCCTCTACAACATCGAGCGTGAACTGCGTAGCACCGTGCGTACCTCCGGCCTGGAAATTGAATTAATCGCCAAGCTGGGTTCCGTGCAGAACCGGCGCCTTTTGCGGAGTGTTTTCAAAACCTTTTCTGTACAGACGATCTATCACGCCGCAGCCTACAAGCATGTCCCCATGGTCGAGTACAACGTGGTGGAGGGAATAGCCAACAATGTACTCGGCACCCTGTACGCGGCCGAAGAGGCGGTCGACGCAGCAGTCGAGACCTTTGTTCTGATATCCACTGACAAGGCGGTCCGTCCTACCAATATCATGGGGGCCTCAAAGCGTTTTGCGGAAATTATTTGTCAGGGACTGGCCCCCAGGCAGGAGCATACTCGTTTCTGCATAGTGCGGTTTGGCAATGTGCTGGGTTCTTCCGGTTCCGTGGTGCCCTTGTTCCGCGAACAGATTCATGCGGGTGGGCCGTTGACGGTAACCCATGCCGAAGTCAGCCGTTATTTCATGACCATACCGGAAGCAGCGCAGTTGGTATTGCAAGCCAGCGCAATGAGCCTGGGTGGTGATGTGCTGGTGTTGGACATGGGCAAGCCGGTCAAGATCGCAGAGTTGGCAAAGCGCATGGTGAGGCTCAGTGGCTATAGCATCAAGGATAGCGACCACCCGGATGGGGAAGTGGAGATTCAGTTCATCGGTCTGCGGCCGGGGGAAAAGTTGCACGAGGAATTGCTGCTGGGTGGTCATGAAGGCGGCACTGATCACCCGATGATCATGCGCGCCAAGGAAGAATGTCCGTGTCCGGACGATATCAATACCTGGTTGAAGGACTTGCATGAGCACTGCGAGCAAATGGATTGCGACGGTATTAAAACCATATTGTTGCAAGCCGTGAGCGGATTTGACGGGCATGAAGGCATGCACGACCAACTCTGGAACAAACAGCAGGCGCTGGCGGAACAAACCCCTTCCAATGTGCAGGTGCTGTTTCCTGGCGCATCCTAGCCCGCATATTGCACGCTACGGGCACATGGCGCCAGATCACTTGAGGTTATTGTGAAAGTTCATGTCTATCAATGAGTTATTCCTGTTAGTTCAACTTTGCCACGGTTGCAATGACCGATTACGATGTATTTAACGGAGATGCGGATGGGCTTTGCGCCCTGCTGCAACTGCGTAGTGCAGAGCCTCGTGACGCCACCCTGGTAACTGGTGTAAAGCGCGACATCAAGTTGCTGGAACGGGTGCCGGCCCAACAGGGTGACCGGGTTACGGTGCTGGATGTTTCCATGGACAAGAACAGGACTGCCCTGCTGGAAGTATTGGCTGCCGGGGCCAGGGTGTTCTACGCGGACCACCATTTCGCCGGTGATATCCCCAGACGCCACAACCTGCTGGCGCTGATCAACACGCAGCCGGAGATGTGCACCAGTATGCTGGTCAATGATCATCTGAAGGGCGCATTCGCCGGCTGGGCAGTGGTGGGTGCGTTTGGCGACAACCTGTTGAACAGTGCCGCGGCTCTCGCCAAACCGATGCACCTGAGTGCTGCAGCCATGGAGCAACTCAAGAACCTTGGTACATATATCAACTACAACGGTTACGGGTCGAACCTGGAAGATTTACACTTTGAGCCGGCTGTCCTGTATCAGCGCATGAGGCCCTACCCCGATCCTTTTGCCTTTATCCAGGAGGGCAGGGCTGACTACGAGAAGCTGCAACAGGGGTATCTGGAGGATATGAGCGCGGCCCGGTCGCTGCAACCGCAACGGGCCAACGCCAGTAGCGCAGTGTTTATCCTGCCGGATGCAGCCTGGGCGCGCCGGGTCAGCGGGGTGTACAGCAATGACCTCGCCAATGCCAGCCCCGCACGCGGTCATGCGGTGTTGACGATAAAGGCGAACGGAAACTACCTGGTCAGTGTGCGGGCTCCGCTGGAGAACAGAACCGGCGCCGATGAATTCTGCATGCAGTTCCCCAGCGGAGGCGGCCGTAAAGCTGCCGCCGGTATTAATGATCTCCCCGCCGCCATGCTGGATCAGTTCATTGACCGGTTCAGCACATGGTATGCCTGAGTCCAGCCGCGGCCCGCCACCGGTCATTCGGGCGCTGGTGGTCTGCGGGCCGCACATGTGCGGCCCCTACAGTGCCAACCCGTCTGTCTTGAACAGACATCACGCCAATACCGAACAGTTACGAGAAGGCTTACTGGCCCTTTTCATCCTTGTCGATGTTCTTGATCAGTTTTCTCGCCGCCAGAAAAATCGCTATGGTGAGAATCACTGCCAGCACGGGAAGGAGAAATGCGATTACGGAGTCCATCCAGACACCTTTGAAATGGATATAACCCCGCTTTGGCGGGGTTATTCCTGTATTTGGCTCCGCCTGCTGGGCTCGAACCAGCGACCCAATGATTAACAGTCATTTGCTCTACCAACTGAGCTAAGGCGGAATGGCAAGCGTCCAAGGGCGGCTATGGTAATGATCGCCCCCCCTGTGGGTCAATAGCAAAGAATCCAAAGGCGGGTTCGGGCTACCTGTACCCAGGGATTTACGGTAGAATCCGCGCCGATTCTGGCGTCTTGGAAATGAGCTATGCCGATATACGAGTACCAGTGCCGGTCCTGTGAACACCAACTGGAGGCGCTGCAGAAAATCAGTGATGACCCGCTGCGGCAATGTCCTGCCTGTGGTAAGGCAAGGCTGAGAAAAAAAGTATCGCCAGTGGCATTTCGCCTCAAGGGTGGCGGCTGGTATGAGACCGATTTCAAGACCGGAAACAAGAAAAACATTGCCGGGGAACAAGCTTCCACCAATGGAGACAGTGGCGCCTCAAGTAGCGACACCTCCAGCAACGGCGCTTCCACGGCAAAAGAGGCGCCCGTTGTCAACTCTTCAGCTTCAAGCAGCGATAGCCCTGGCACTAGCGCCGCTACCGGCTGATCCGGCTACGGCGCCTCAAACAGGCTTTATTCATGCGCAGTCATTATTGTGGCTCCCTGACTCCTGACCATATTGGCCTGCAGGTCACCCTGTGTGGCTGGGTGGACCGGCGCCGTGATCACGGGGGAGTGATTTTTCTGGATTTGCGTGACCGTGAGGGCATTGTGCAAGTGGTGTTCGATCCTGACACCGAACAATACTTCGAACGTGCGGACCGGGTGCGCGGAGAATATGTGCTGCAGGTGACAGGACGGGTAAGAGCCCGCACCGAAGACGCAGTCAACCCCAATATGCCCACTGGTGGAATCGAGGTGCTGGGAAAGCAGTTGGAGATTCTCAATAGCGCGGCTACTCCACCATTCCAATTGGATGAATACACCGCGGCCGGCGAAGATGTGCGCCTGCATTACCGCTATATGGATTTGCGCCGTCCCGAGATACAGCAGCGCATCATGCAACGCTCGCGTATTACCGGCGCGGTACGGCAGTTTCTTGAACGGGAGGGTTTTCTCGATATCGAAACGCCCATCCTGACTCGGGCGACCCCGGAAGGGGCACGGGACTACCTTGTGCCCAGCCGCATTCATGCGGGCAAGTTCTATGCCTTGCCGCAGTCTCCCCAGTTGTTCAAGCAGTTGTTCATGATTTCCGGTTTTGACCGGTACTACCAAATCGCCCGATGTTTTCGGGATGAAGATTTGCGCGCTGACCGCCAGCCCGAGTTCACCCAGATTGATGTCGAGACCAGCTTTCTGGATGAAGGGCAGATAATGGATATCGCCGAACGCATGGTACGCAGTGTGTTCGAGGATGTGCTGGGGGTGGAGTTACCCGATTTTCCGCGCATGACTCATGCCGAAGCCATGCAGCGTTTTGGCTCCGACAAACCCGACCTGCGGATACCACTGGAGTTGATCAGCATCGGCGAATTGATGGAGCAAGTGGATTTCAAGGTATTCAGGGGTCCCGCGTCGGACCCGGCTGGCCGGGTGGCCGCACTCAAGGTTAGCGGTGGCGCTTCCATCAGCCGCAAGGAAATTGATGACTACACCCGCTACGTTTCCATTTTTGGGGCCCGCGGTCTGGCCTGGATCAAGGTGAACGACCTGGCAGCCGGTACACCCGGATTGCAGTCGCCTATTCTGAAATTCATCCCCGATGAAATTGTGCTTGAGTTGATGCGGCGGCTGCAGGCGGCGGATGGGGATATCATCTTTTTCGGCGCCGGCAAGGCCAGTGTCGTCAACGAATCACTTGGCGCCTTGCGGGTCAAGTTGGGTGAAGATCTGGGTCTCCTGGCAACGGGCTGGAAACCCCTCTGGGTGGTTGATTTTCCCATGTTCGAAGCGCTTGATGGCGGTGGCTGGACCTCTCAACATCATCCTTTCACCGCACCTTCCTGCAGTGTTGAAGAACTCAGGGCCAGCCCGGCCACTGCGCTATCACGTGCTTATGACATGGTGCTCAACGGCGCCGAGTTGGGTGGCGGCTCAATTCGCAACCATCAGCGGGAAGTACAGTTCACGGTATTTGAAATTCTTGGTATCGGCGCCGAAGAGGCGCAACAGAAGTTCGGCTTTTTGCTGGATGCCTTGAAATACGGTGCGCCACCCCACGGTGGTATTGCTTTTGGCCTGGACCGGCTGGTGATGCTGATGACTGGCGCGACTTCCATCCGTGAAGTGATTGCCTTTCCGAAAACCCAGAGTGCGGCTTGCGCCATGACCGAGGCGCCGGATGCCGTCAACCTGCAACAGTTACAGGAACTGAATCTCCGGCTACGCCATGAGAACCCGGCGGGCTGAGGTGTTACCGGACAGGATGGAAGGAGTAGCTGGTTTATGGCAGGTCATAGTAAATGGGCAAATATCAAGCACCGTAAAGCGGCGCAAGACGCCCGCCGGGGCAAGGTCTTCACCAGGCTGATTCGCGAACTGGTGGTGGCCGCCAAACAGGGTGGACCCAGCCCGGATGATAATCCGCGGCTGCGGGCGGCGGTGGACAAGGCCCTGGGCGCCAACATGACCAGGGACACAATTGACCGCGCCATCGCCAGGGGAGCGGGCGCCAGTTCTGCCGATGACATGGAAGAGTTGACTTACGAGGGTTATGCTCCCGGCGGGATCGCAGTTTTGGTGGAAGCCATGACTGACAATCGTAATCGTACGGTGGCGGAAGTGCGTCACGCATTCAGCAAATATGGTGGAAACCTGGGCGCCGATGGTTCGGTCGCCTACCTGTTCACACGCTGTGGAGTTCTTGGTTACAGCTCCGATGTGGATGAGGAGACCCTGTTCAGCGCGGCCCTGGAGGCCGGCGCCGAAGATATCGAGAGCAATGCGGATGGCTCTTTCGATGTGCTAACGCCATGGCAGGATTTCGCTACGGCCAAAAAGACCCTGCAAGAGGCCGGGCTGGAACCGGAATGGGCTGATATCACCATGCTTCCCTCAAGCAAGGTTGCTGCGGAAGCAGCAGGTGTGGACACCACCATGCGGCTGGTGGAGGCCCTGGAGGAGCTGGATGATGTGCAGAATGTCTACACCAACGTGGACATTCCCGATGAGCTGCTGCAAAGTTCAGACTGACCCTTTACACAAGCAGAGTGTTGCCATGGCGCTTATTCTGGGGATTGATCCAGGCTCCCTGAAAACCGGCTTTGGCATTATCAAACATCAGGGCGGTGTCAGTGGCTATGTTGCCAGCGGCATTATCCGCCTTCCCCGGGTGGGTTTTCCCGAGCGGCTCAAGATCATCTACGACGGTGTGACCCAAATCATTGAGGAATACGGCCCTGAGGAATTGGCGATTGAGGATGTCTTCCTGGCAAGGGACGCGAGAGCGGCGCTGAAGCTTGGCCAGGCCCGCGGCGCGGCAATCCTGGCCTGCGCAAACCAGTCCATTCCGGTCTACGAGTATGCTGCGAAGTCCATCAAGCAGGCCGTGGTGGGAACCGGCAATGCCAAAAAGGAACAGGTTCAATACATGGTAAAGACCTTGCTGAAGCTGCCCGACACACCTGGCGAGGATGCTGCTGACGCTTTGGCGGCGGCACTGTGTCACGCCTATACACAACAGAGTATGATTGGCCCGGCTAGCGCAAACAAAACCGGTCCCGACAGCGCCCGCCAGGAGAAAACAGTCTACAAATGATTGGACGCGTCACCGGCACTCTGTTGGAAAAGCAGGCTCCCCATATTCTCCTGGACGTAGGCGGTCTGGGCTACGAAGTCCAGGTGCCCATGACTACCCTGTTTGAACTGCCGGAAGTTGGTAGCCAGGTAACGTTGCTGACCCATTTCGTGGTGCGCGAAGATTCTCAACTGCTGTATGGGTTTTTACGGGAACAGGATCGCAGCCTGTTCCGGGACCTGATCAAGGTCTCCGGTGTGGGGCCGAAAATGGGCCTGGCCATTCTCTCGGGTATGGATACGGATGCCTTTGTGCGCAGTGTTCAATTGGAGGACGCCAGTCAGTTGGTGCAATTACCGGGAGTCGGCAAGAAGACCGCCGCACGGTTGTTGGTGGAAATGCGTGACCGGGTCAAGGACTGGGCGCCGCAATCGGCGGACGATACTGGCGCCGGGACGCCGGCCGCAAACCGCCGGCGGGTGTTGGCGGAGGCGGAAAGCGCCCTGATCGCGCTGGGGTATAAACCCGTCGAGGCCAGCAAAGTACTCTCGGCGTTGGACCTGGAAAGTGTTGACAGTGCGGAAGAATTGATTCGGCTGGCCCTGCAATCCACGGTGAGCAAATAATGATTGAAACTGATCGGCTGTTGGACCCGGTGGCGGATAGCAGCGGGCCCGAGGAACTCTCCGACCGCGCCCTGCGACCCCGCAGTCTTGCGGATTACATTGGGCAGGTTCCGGTGAAAGAGCAAATGACGCTGTTTGTGGAGGCGGCGCGCCGGCGCAAGGAGCCGCTGGATCACACCCTGATCTTTGGTCCACCCGGGTTGGGGAAAACAACCTTGGCGCACATCATCGCCCACGAGATGGGCGTAGAGATCAAAACCACCTCGGGTCCGGTCATTGAAAAGCCGAGAGAACTCGCTGCCCTGCTAACCAAGCTGAGCGAGGGTGCAGTGCTGTTTATTGATGAAGTTCATCGGCTCAGCCCGCATGTGGAAGAGATCCTGTACCCGGCGATGGAAGAAAATCAGCTCGATATCATGATTGGAGACGGCCCGGCGGCGCAATCCATCAAAGTATCATTACCGACTTTTACCCTGGTGGCGGCCACCACCAGGGCGGGTTTGCTGACTTCACCGCTGCGGGACCGCTTCGGCATAGTACAGAGGCTCGAATTTTACGATGTACCAGAGTTGGCGCACATCGTGGAACGCGCCGCTGGTATTCTGGAGATTGTAGTCAAACAGGCCGGCGCCAGGGAGATTGCCCGCCGCGCCCGCGGTACCCCGCGCATTGCCAACCGCCTGTTGCGGCGGGTGCGCGATTATGCGGAAGTTCGCGCCGATGGCGAAATTACCGAGGCGGTGGCGCACCGGGCTCTGGACATGCTCAAGGTGGATCAACAGGGTTTTGACCACATGGACCGCCGCCTGCTACTCAGCCTGATAGAAAAATTTGACGGTGGCCCGGTGGGAGTGGAGAGCCTTGCAGCGGCCATTTCGGAAGAACGGGGCACCATTGAGGATGTACTGGAGCCGTTCCTGATACAACAGGGATATATTACCCGCACTCCGCGGGGCCGTATGGCAACCCGTAATGCCTACCTGCATTTCGGCTTGAAATATACCTCGGCCAACCCCAATCTTGATCTGGACCTGGAAAACAGTGGTGGCGAATAAGGCATCTCCCCTGCCATTGAGAGTCTTCACGGGTAACCGTTCGGTATTGGCGCGATGTCTGGTAAAGACAGACGGGCCATCCACAAAGACAGACGGGCCATCCACCACGTCTTGCCCGAACGGTTACCTTCATGGAAGATACGATTGGTGTTGATATCGCCTACTGAAAGATACTGCGTCTGCCCCGGGGGGATATTGGACCGGGTGCTGCGGCTAACAGGTATGGGAGGAATTCCTTGAACGAACCATTGAGTCTTGTCGACCTGGTGCTCAACGCCAGTATCACCGTACAGGTGGTGATGCTCATTCTGTTGCTGGCTTCGGTAACCTCCTGGTACATGATCGTGCAACGTTTGATCTATTTTTCCAGCGTGCATCGTGAAAGCGAGGAATTTGAGGATCGATTCTGGTCGGGTATTGATCTGTCTGAGCTCTACAGGGAGGGTATTGAAAGAGCAAACGCGGGCCATACTTTGGGTATGGAGGCTATTTTCCGGGCTGGTTTCAAGGAATTCTCCCGGCTGGCGCAACAGCCTGGACTGGATTCGGAGGCAATCATGGATGGCGCCCAGCGCGCCATGCGGGTGGCCAAGGCGCGGGAAGAAGAAGAATTGGAACAACACTTGCCCTTCCTGGCCACCGTGGGTTCCACCAGCCCTTACGTGGGTCTGTTCGGGACGGTCTGGGGCATCATGAATTCCTTTCGCGGCCTGGCGAATGCCACCCAGGCTACCCTGGCCACAGTGGCCCCGGGGATCTCGGAGGCGCTGGTGGCGACGGCCATGGGGTTGTTTGCGGCCATACCCGCAGTGATCGCCTTCAATCGCTTTGCCTCGCGGGTGGATGTCAGCCTCAACCGGTACGAGACCTTTGCCGATGAGTTTTCCAGCATTCTGCACCGGCAGGCCTTCACCATGGCAGCCCGCAACCAGCAGGACTGAATGATGGCCCAGCCTCGGAAAAAACACCGGCCCATGTCCGAAATCAATGTGGTTCCCTACATCGACGTGATGCTGGTACTGCTGATTATTTTCATGGTAACCGCACCACTACTGATGCAGGGCGTCAAAGTCGATTTACCTGAAGCCGCCACCGACCCGGTGGACAATCAGGACCCCGAGCCATTGATTGTTTCCATTAATGCGGGCGGTGAGTTGTTTCTCAACCTGGGCGCCGGCCAAGGGCAGGTGTTGAGTCTCGCCACCGTCAAGCAAAGAGTTTCCGTGGTCATGCGGCGCAGCCCGGACAAACCTGTGCTGGTCTGGGGCGACCAGGCCGTGCCCTACGGCCAGGTGGTGAGCTTGATGGCGGCGCTGCAGGAAGCCGGGGCTCCCGGCGTCGGCCTGGTCACGGAAGATCCCCAATGAGCACGATCATTGCCGGACGGGCGTTTTATTGGTGGCCGGCGGCAGCCAGTGTGTTGCTGCATCTGCTGCTACTGTCTGCGGTGACGTTGAATTGGTCGTTTCGCCAAAAGGATTCCGTGCAACCCGTGATGCAGCCCAAACACATTGTCGCGAAGTTGGTAGCTGCCCCCCGCCCGGCGCCGGCGCCAAGACGGCAACCCGTAGTGGCCAGGCCCGAACCCGCGCCGGTGACCCCGAAACCAAGTGTAAAACCGGCCCAGCCGCAAAGGCCCAAGCCCAAGCCCAAGCCGGCGCCGGAGGTCACCCCGAGGCCGGAACCGCAGACTTTGAGCACAGAGGAACAAACGGCTCTGGCCCGCCGGGAACTGGCCCTCGCCGTGGCAGGGGAGGCGGACCGCCTGGAGCAGTCCAGTGATGAAGCGATGGCGAACAGGTATATCGCCTTGATCAGCAACACAGTGCAAAATCACTGGAGTCGGCCGCCCAGCGCACGCAATGGGATGGTGGTGGAACTTGTCATTCAATTGATTCCCTCCGGGGAAGTGGTCAGTGTGACCGTGGCTCGTAGCAGTGGTTTGTTGGCTTTTGACCGTTCGGCGGTAAACGCCGTACAGAAGGCAGCGCGCTTTCCGGAACTGCAACAACTGCCCCCGCGGGTTTTTGAGCGCAGCTTTCGCCGCTTCCGTCTGTTGTTCAAACCGGAGGATTTACGTTTTTGATGAAATACCCGAAACAGCTATTATTTTTCTTGCTTTGGCTGGCGCCCACATTCGCGCAGGCTGAGTTGGTGATCGAAATCACCGCGGGCCGGGACGATCCCACAGCTATTGCCGTGGCGCCTTTTTCCTGGTCGGGCTGGGGCGCGGCGCCACAGGACGTGGCCCAGATAGTCGAGCAGGATCTGCAACGCAGTGGGCAATTCGCGCCATTGGGAAGGGCGGATATGCTGGGTATGCCCAGTAGTGAGTCAGAGGTGTACTACCGTGATTGGCGTGCATCCAATGTGGAATACCTGTTGATCGGCAGGTTGTCTGAAGACTCTGCCGCCACCACTGTCGAATACGAACTGTTTGATGTGTACAAGCAGCAGCGCATTCTCAGCGGCAGTGAATCCGGCTCCCCCGATGAATTGCGTATGCTGGCCCATCGAGTCGGCGATGCCGTCTACCATCAACTCACCGGCATACGCGGCGCCTTTGCAACCAGGATTCTCTATGTTGCCGTTACGCAACGGCTAGCCGCCAAGGATACGTTTCGCCTCATGCAGGCGGACTCCGACGGCGCCCGGGCGAAACTGGTGCTGGAGACCAATGAACCCATTCTCAGTCCGGCCTGGGCGCCGGATGGACGGCAAATTGCCTATGTGTCTTTCGAAACGGGTAAACCCGCCATCTATCGGCATGACCTGGAGAATGGACAGCGTGAGCAACTGACTGCCTACCGGGGCATCAACGGTGCGCCGGCCTGGTCGCCGGATGGCAACAGCCTGGCCCTGGTGCTGTCCAAGGACGGCAACCCGGATATCTATGTTCTCGACCTTGCCAGCCGCAGATTGCGCCGCATGACTCACCATTACGCTATTGAAACCGAACCCACCTGGATGCCCGATGGCCGGACCCTGTTATTTACCTCCGACCGGGGTGGAAAGCCGCAGATCTATCAGGTGGACCTGTCAAGCGGGAAGACCGAGCGGGTGACATACGAAGGGAGTTGGAATGCGCGGGCTACCGTGGCGGCTGACGGACGCACCATGGCATTGGTAAACCAGGAGGATGATCGTTTTCACATTGCGGTTCAGGACCTGAAAAGGGGCAGGTTGCATATACTGACAACCACGGAATTGGATGAATCTCCCAGTATCGCACCCAACGGCTCTATGTTATTGTATGCAACCAAATATGACGGTCGGGGAATATTGGCCGCGGTATCAGTTGATGGTAAAGTGAAGTTCAGACTGCCGTCGCGTGCGGGAGATGTTCGAGAGCCGGCATGGTCGCCATATCTCGATAACCCATGAAACTCTGAAACAGGAAAAGGAAGAGGCAAGTTATGAAAAAAGTATCCGGCGCCGGAAAGGCATTATCAATACTGTTTGCTGTCATCTGGATGGCGGGGTGTGCTGGCAGCAAGAGCACAGTCGATGACGCCGCGGAAGCGGAAGCTCGCCGCGCCGCCGAGCAAGCTGCTGCTGAGGAAGCTGCTGCGGCACAGGCTGCGCAGGAAGCAGCCATGGCTGCTCAGCAGGCGCTGGAAGATGCAGCGGCCGCGGTGGGCAACGTGGTGTATTTCGATTTTGACAGCTCTACCCTGACCGCCGCATCCCGCGATATCCTCGATGCGCATATCGCATTGGCCAAGACCGGCGAGGGCTCGTTCCGTCTGGAAGGTCATGCAGATGAGCGCGGCACCCGCGAATACAATATTGCCCTGGGTGAACGCCGGGCCAAGGCGGTAATGGACTATATGGCGCTCAATGGCGTGGCCAGCTATCGGATGGAAACGATCAGTTTTGGTGAAGAACGTCCGGTAGCCTATGGTTCCGGGGAGGAAAACTGGTCGCAGAACCGCCGCGTCGAGATTCAATAATATTGATGCATAGAGGTTTTGTTATTCTGGCGGGGTTGGCATTCTGTGTCAGCCCCGTTGCGGTTTTTGGGCAGGACTTTATCGACCTGGAGGCCGAGCGGGCTCAACAAGCTGCAAGGGTAGATGCTGCCGGCAGCAACCAGACCCCCGGAACAGCTACGAACCAAACGCCGAGCGTTGGCGCAGGCCAAGCTCCCGCAACCAACACGCTCCCTGCGCCCGCAGGCGGCAGCAACCTGGCCCCCGGCGTCCCCCAGACTTCCAACTCCGGTACAACGAATACCGGCAATCTCGGCGAGTTGTTCTACCAGTTACAACTGCTGCAAGAGGAAGTGCGGCAACTGCGCGGGCAGATGGAAGAGCAGGCTCACCAATTGCGCCAACTCAAGCAACAGAGCCTGGAACGTTATGTGGATATGGACCGCCGTCTTAGTAGCGCCGACGGCGCCGGCGATACGTCCGGCGCGGCTGCTGATGGAGTGTCCGGTGCCGTGGCGCCCGTGTTGCCCGGAGAAGAGGAAGCCTATCGCGCTGCTTACGGTTTGTTGGTTGGCCAGAAATTTGATGAGGCCGTTACCGGGTTCAAACAGTTTCTGCGGGACTACCCCAGCGGGCGCTTTGCCCCCAACGCCTGGTACTGGCTGGGTGAACTCTACCTGGTGATAACCCCGCGTGACCTGGAATCCTCGCGGCAGGCATTCACCTTGTTGCTGGAACAGTACCCCGGAAACAACAAGGAAGCGGATGCCCGCTTCAAACTCGGCAAGGTCTATTTTGACAAAGGCAATCCCGAGGTGGCCCGGCAACATTTCGACCGGGTGATCAAGGAATATGACAGCGACAATTCCGCGGTAAAACTGGCGCGGGATTTCGTTGCAGAGAATTACTGATCGCATCCTTGTCCATGGCAGTTCCTCAAGACTTGGTGTACCCCTGCCGGTAGCGATCAGTGCTTGATTGTTGCAGCGGATTCCGTACCATACGCCGCTCTTTTCGGGGCCGTTAGCTCAGTTGGTAGAGCAGTTGGCTTTTAACCAATTGGTCGCTGGTTCGAATCCAGCACGGCCCACCATATTCGATAGTTTCAGCGGTAGTGTCTGCTATCGTTTTCCCCACAAACGGTTGTTTTCCCTAGAGATTAGCGTTTTGTTGCTCATCAGGTGCTTATTCTGTCCCGAATTGAGTAGTGCTTCTTAGTGGTTTGCGCTGTGGTGTGTCTCAGTAATTCCTGCGCGCGCTGTAGACTTTCACCTTCGATGGCTTTCTTTCTGAGGTCGTTTTCGGTGAATCGCCGGACACCTTTTTCCTCGGCCTTCTTCATCCATCTCTGCCACATGGAATCAAAGCCGCTTGTCTCGCCTGTGCTCTCGTTGATATAGGGCTTCCCATGCCGATTCAAAAATAAATATGCGCTGCCAATTCTTCTGGGTGGCAATGACCGTATTTCATTTACGATCAATTTAAGGTTTTGTGTCCACTCAATGAGGTAGATGTCGTCAGGATTTTTGTTATTGCGGAACTCGATGCCGTCGTCCGTGCAGTCAGTCAACTTGATACGAAGTAGTTCTCCCTTTCTCCTTCCCCGTGTGCAGAGCTTTAAGGAGATATAGAGCTGCCACTTTCGAGGAATTAACTCTGCAAACGAGAAGAGATCTTCATCTCTGACCTTATGCTTGCGGCCCTTGGTGCTGAATTTACGAACCTGGCCAATGACCGGGTTTCGGTCAATAGTGCCCCATCTGACTGCGCAAGAGAGTGCATGGGACAGGCATTCCAAATCGGTATTGGCCCACTTTTCAGATTTTATTTTCTTCACACGGTCCATGTACTTGTAGATCATGGAAGGGGTTAGCTCGTGAGGTATAAGATCGCCGAAAGCTGTCATCAGTCGTGGTAGGCTGTATTTTCGTTGTTTCTGAGTACTAGCTGATTTGGTGGGTAAAATTTCCAATCTATACCAGTCCGTCATGGCAAAACACTTGGAGGAACCAGTGAGCCGCCCCGGGTATGTGGTTAGTACCGTTACTGCACGTCTTACCACGGGGCTGAAATATATCGGCAACCTGGGCTGAATATATTCAATGCCGGTGAGTCGCATAATGATTTTTCGCATTCAGGCGGCGCGAGGTCGCGAAAAGGTCATTGTCACTTGCGCTAGGTCAAGAATTGACGGGGAAAGTCGCCAGGAACAGGCCGGGGAAATGCAAAGAAGCAGTACATCTGACCTCGTGCCCCGGCGTTTATACGGTCGGGCTCCCCTTGAAGCGGGCGGGATATATAGCGGCACAGCCTCTCGCGTTTATCTTTTTGATGGCCTTCGCAACTCACACCGGCATGCACGAAGAATCCGTTGGCCTTGGCGACCCGCTCCAAACTGTAGATATCTCACTCCCTACTCAGTTTGGCTCTGGGCGCGATCACTGCCGCCATTGCACTACGTGCTCCTGGCCCATGGAAAAAGCTTTCGATATCGTCAAAGGCTCTCAAGTTAGGTACGGTTGGAGCAACAATCAGTTCGACTATTGGTGCAGGTCTTGGTGTCGCATCACTTTATTTTTCGGGGGATCTGTTAGCTTCAGATTTGGCAACAAATTGGGCTCGGTGTTTTCTCGGAGACTGGATCGCGATATTGAGGATCTGCTTGCTGAGCGAGGTATTACAGTCAGCCGCGAAGCCAATCGCTAAGGTGTTTCAAGTTCGGCGCCAACTACGGCAGTTGCCTGAGACCTGGGGCTCAATGACTCAGGCCTCGAGAAGTTAAGTTGCCATAACCGCTCAAAAAAAAGGGCCTTACTCAATATTTCAAAGCAAGGCCCATACGGTCTTTATGGCTTAGGAGGCTAGAACTCAGCCATCAAACGAAGTCCATAGGTTCTCGGCGGCGAATAAATACCGTAGGTTAGTCCACGGTTGGATACGTTCGTGTTCATGAGGAAACGCTCGTCGTCGGCATTTCTGACGTAAGCCGAAACCGACCAGCCTCCGTCATTCGCGAACAGCGTCGCATCAAAGTTAAGCGTCGTGTAGGAATCCGATGCCGTCTCATCCAGGAAAAGGAAGTTGGTTTCCTGCTCGTCCCGGTAAGATACGGCGGCTGTCAGCGACAGATCGAAACTGCCGATATTGAATACGTGGTTCAGGTTCAGGTCGGCGCCAAATTCAGGAGAGTACAGCATGTCGTTTCCTGCACAACTATAGCTTTCAACGCCGTCACTCACTCCTTGAGACGAACACCCAAATCGTCCTGCACCGGGATCAGAAACCAGCTCCAGCTTGTCATAAGACGCATCCAAAAACTGCATGCTTAAACCGACGGTTGTATTGGCAGTCGCTGCCCAAATCATGTCAATATCCAGACCCTCAATTGTCGCGTCGGCATTCGCAATCGGGAAGGACGACGCTCCTTCCAGGGTCGTAAAGTACGTTACCTGCTGACCATCATATTCCCACCGGAACAATTCGGCGTTAACTTGCAGGGTATTGTCGAAGAAACGGTTTTTTGAGCCGATCGTATATGCATCAATATATTCCGGATCATAGGTCGGCGACGCGGTGCTGAGATCAACACCCCCAGCGCGATAACCGGTTTCAAAGGTGGCATATAAGAGATTGTCGTCGGCCCAGTCCCATTCCACGCCGAGTCTGTAGGTCGCCTCGTCGTAGTCAAGGTCAGACTCTAGCTGACCGTCGCCGACATTCACAATGGACCCCAGGACGGGAGAAATGCCGCCGGGTATCGTTAAATCGTAAAATGGAGGCGGCCCCATGCCTGGGATAGTCGCTTCAGAATCTGGCGCAATCAGCCCTTCATCAACAAAATACTGAATAAATGCATCCCGATCGTTCTCGATCGGGTGCGCAGGCATGGCGCCCGAGGCGCAACCATTGGCAAAGCTCAGTGGCGGCGTGAGGAAGTTACCTGTGAAAGGTGCACCGCCGCAGAACGTAATGAAGGTATCACTGATGCCTTCTGCGTACTTGCTGTCTTCCGTATAGCGAATCCCGGCATTCAGGCGGAAAGTCTCGGTAAGCTCAAATGTGCCCTGCCCGAAGATCGCCCAGCTATCGCCGCCGTTATCGTAATTCTGTATAGGAGACGCGTAGTTTTGCGCAAATACACCGCTCGTGCTGATTTCTTCGTCGATGTAATACGCGCCCAGGATGCCGTTCAGGGGACCATCAAAATCGGTCGCAAAACGGAGTTCATAAGAGGTTTGTTCATTCTCCTCCTCGGTTTTTGCGGGAGCAAAACCCGGACCAGAAAACTGATAGTCCTGATCTGACTCCCGGTAAGCCGGCAGGAAGGTCAGCGTACCCAGATCTATCTGATAGGTAATCTCAGCCATGAAGCCGGTCCAACTGTTATCCTGAAATAGCTCACGCCGATCAATCGGTTGAAACGGGGCAAACGAAGGCGTATGCAGCACGCCCTCACGAATAGCATTGGCGCCCGGGTCCGTTGGCCCACTATCAATCGACAATCCTGATGGTGTGAAATCAGTAATCGATTCCATGGGTGGATTAGCATAGGTTCCGATCAGGTCGCCACCCGGGCCTATACCCTCTTGTTTGGAATAATCGGCAGCCACCCGGATAGACAGGCTGTCGTTCGGCGCGAACAATAGCTGAGCACGCAGACTGTACGTATCCTGGTCATTCGTTCCATCGTCCGAATATCCATCGCGTTCGAGCTTATTTCCTGCAACCCGAATCGCAAGATCGTCTGAAATAGCCAGGTTTGCTGCACCCTGCAAACCGATTTTATCGTAGTTGCCGACCTCACCTTGTATAAAGCCAGAGTTCTCGCCCAGGATCGGTTTGTTCGGAATATAATTGACCACACCGCCTGTCGCATTCCGACCGTACAGAGTCCCCTGGGGGCCCTTCAGCAATTCGACCCGCTCCAGGTCATACATGGCCTGTCCAGCAGCGCCACTTGAACGACCCAAGTAGATACCATCGACGTTCTGAGCGACGGCCGCGTCTGTCAACGGGTTAACCGTTAAAGCACCAACTCCCCGAACAAAGAGGCTCGTCAATGGACCACCGCTGGCATTAATGCCCAGCGCAGGGGAGATCAAACCGAGGTCCTGAGCAGATTCCATCCCCGCCTGGGTCAGCTGATCCTGACTAAATGTCTGAACAGGCACCGCCGCGTCTTGCAGTGATTGTTCCCGGCGCTGTGCCGTGACCAGCACCTCTTCAAGACCCGTGTTACCACTTGCTGTTGGATCATCGGCCTGTTGAGCCGCGGCAGTCGGCAAGCCGAGAGCCAGTGTGAGAGCAGTTACGCTGGATGCGGTTAGGGCTGACTTGACCATGGAGAATCTCCTTATATTTATGTGTGGCATATACGCTGATTGTTGGGTGCACTTTAGCGCCTATCGTCGTATTGGTAAAATTGATTTTTTTTATCAATTATCATAATAAAAATGTATGATTAGACTGTGCCGTCGCAGGAGATATTGGTGTGCCATGGTGTCATTGCTTCCGGGTATTGGCCTGCTGCTGCGCTGCCTGAGCGTCATCTCGTTTCTCAATTTTGTGTTGATCTCCGGTGCTGCCAATTTTCCAGTAACTCGAAATATACAGATAACCCCTGGGCCATTGGCGCTGCAATTTGAAGTGTTTTCTCAGTGCCCTTGCTTTCTCGCTACTATGAAAGCAAGCACAGCGCCGATCAGCGCAAGTCCACCATAGACCGCCAACAGACTATCCAGTCCACCGAATGCGCCTTCCAAAGGGACGGCTATAATCGGCGCGAAAAACTGGCCAAGGAAGAAGGTGCCTGTCCATATACCGGTACCCCGTCCGCGAAAAACCGGAGGCAAAATTCCCATCGTCCAGGCCAATAGTGTGGGCAACATGATGCCCACCCCTAAACTTGCACATACAACACTGGCGATACTGACGTAGAGACTTCCGCTGAGGCTCAGGCCGAAATATCCCGAAGCAGCGAGTGCAAGACCGGCCGTCAACAGCGTAGGTCCTGAAGCGCTCTTGAACCGGCCAAATAGAATCGCACCGCCGACATGGCCCATGTTTGCCGCCGCACCAGCAGCGCCAATGAGGGCCGGCGTCACAACAGTCGTCAGCATCAGGATGGGACCCAATTTGACGATGATGGTGTAGAAAAGCAGCGATACCCCGAGCGTAATAGCGATCAGAGGCAATACCTGCCTGAACGGGAAGCCCTCAAGATGTGCGAATTCAGTGTCCTCGTGTACAGCGGGCTCAAACAAAACGATGGCACTCACCAGCATGATGGGCAGTGCCAGGAGGTAGAGCAGGAAAGGCCCTCGGGAACCCAGGGTTTCGCCCAGAATGCCGCCAATAGCTATCAATATAATAGCCGAAATACTGGCAACGCCGACTTGTATTGCCACCCACTTTTCGCGGCGTTCGCCATCGAAATAGTCTCCAATCAGGGCGGTAGCAACCGTCATGATAGTCGCCTCTGCCACGCCCAAAAAAACTCTTGAAGCAATGATGTGTCTGAGATCCGCGAGGAAATAGGGCAGTACGCCTATCGCTGCGTAAGCAATGAACGCACCGAGCAACAGATTCTTACGCCCGACTCTATCCGATATCCATCCTGCCAGCGGCGAAAAAATAGCCACACAAAGTGCGGGAACCGTTATCGCAATAGGGACAAGAAATTCACTGCCTTCAACGTCGGCGAACTCCTGTAACAGCAGAGGTAATACCGGGACCAAAGACACCACCGCCATTACCGGCAACACCGCGGCAAGCATAAGTACGACGCCCTGCGTTGTAGACGCTGCGTTTGTATTCAGCTGATCAGAAACATTACCGTTCATTTTTCTCACCAATGTATGCTTTTTATCGGGTTTTTCGGAACCACGTTCATCACCCTGAGTTGTTACGATCGTTATCTACGATAATTTACTTTTAGTCACAGCCTGGGCATCTGGCAGAGGTGGCGGTTTGAATGCCAGTCCTTTTGCTTCCAGTTCAGCCTGGGCCGCCTGTTCCCGTGCCAGCGCACGCTGCACAGCCGGTCGCTGTTCGACACGCACGGCATGGTCGTTAAAACGGGGGTAGTCGGCAGTGGGGAAATTCGCGCCTCCCACCCGCCAGAAAATCCAGTTGAGATAGCCATCCATCGCACTCCAGGTATCGCCATACCACCATAGGTCGTGAGCAAGGCGGTCTTCGACAAGCTGGAAATACTCGTGCATGGCTTCGCAGCCCGCGTCAAATACACCCCGAGCCGCGTCCGGTGCGGCGAAGAACTGGGGCATGCGAATACGGGTGACTATCGGATGCAGCGTCGCGGAACAAAAACAAAGATCGGCTATCTGGCGCATGCGCTCCAGTTCGTTCGCTGCGGCTGGCAGCAGGCCTGCTTCTGGAAATCGCGAGTTGAGGTAGCTTAGAATGGCGACATTCTCGGTCAGCGGCTCGCCGTCTATCACCAGGCAGGGGACTTTTCCCTTGGGGTTGAGCTTCTTGTAATCCGGGCCCTTGTGCTCGCCCTTCATAAACACGATGGGTCGGTATTCGAAGGGTAAGCCGATTTCTTCCAGTGCGATGCACGGTACTCGCGAGCAGGAGCCCGGAGCGGCGTAAAGCGTAATGTCCGTCATGGTTGAACCTCCGGTAGTTCATTGCCGTTGTTTTGTGGTGCGAAGGCCTCGTCCGAGTGGAAGACCGCACGCGCGTTGTCGTCGTGACCAGTAACTACCCGCCGAACCGGATCAGCCATGTTATGTCTCTCTTTTGGTGACACGCTGATCGATGGCACCAAATGGGGAGCTGCCATCCTCGCAGATCGCCTCCATCCGCACGCGATCCCCGAATTGCATAAAGCGGGTTGTCGGTGCGCCTTCATCGACAATTTCGATGCCGCGCCGCTCGGCGATGCAGGAAGAGCCGATTTCACGAAAATTGTCGTTCGACACAGTGCCTGAACCGATCACCGTGCCCGCGCAGAGATCGCGAGTGGCTGCGGCATGAGCAATCAGTTCGTGAAATCCTACGTCCATGACCCCCGCGTGTGCGTTGCCGAAGCGCTCACCGTTCCAATCTACCGTCAGTGGCAGATGGACACGACCGTTCTGCCAGGCATCGCCCAGCTCGTCAGGGGTGACGGCAAAAGGCGCCATTGAGCACGTCGGTTTGGCTTGGATCCAGCCAAATCCGGTTTTCATTTCGGCCGGCGCCAGTCTTCTCAAAGACCAGTCATTGATTTGCACAATCAGCTTGATGTGATTCATTGCCGCTGCAGCGCTGATGCCCATGGGTACATCGTCGGTGACTATGCCAAATTCGCCCTCGAAATCGATGTCATCCTCCGCACGAAGAAATTCCACATCTTCTGTGGCGGAAAGAAAATGGTGTGACATGCCCTGGTACATCAGCGGTTTATCCATTGGGACCGGGTCGATACCGAAGACTTTTTCCATGAGGTCACCGTGGCTTTTGAAAGCCGAGCCGTCCAGCCACTGCCAGGCACGGGGCAGGGGAGCGAGGAAGGTCACACCCTCGCTGTTCATTCCGCCACCCTGTTCCAGTTGCTTTGAACGCCTGGTCATCGAAGGCGCAAACTCCGACCAATTTTCGAGAGCCGCCTGCATGCTCGGTGCAATGTCGCTGGCGGAAATATAGTGGCCCTGCTGGGAAACAACGACCAGGCTACCGTCCCTGCTTCCATCGTCAATTGATGCTAGTTTCATCCGTAATACTCCAGATATCTTTATAGGGTTGAAAATCCGCTGGCGACCAGCCGATCAAGGTCGCCATCGTCGCAAAATCCCAGACGCGTAGCGCAGCGGAACTGGTGATCTCGCAGATTTCCGAATGCCGCCTCCAGGTTTGCATCCGGCGCATAGCGGACGAAGTTCTCCGGACAGTCGGCATGGTGAACAATCGCCCTGGCAAGATCCTGCATGGAGACGCGCAACCCGGGCAGGGCGACTGCTAAGGAAGCGGGCAACTCGTAAGTACCCGGTGTCAGAGCTGCAATCCAGTTCTCTGCCATGAGTTTTTGCGCCGGGATCGCAGATGTCAGCGCAGACCCACCTGGCGCCATCCGGTCCGGGTGAGGACGGGGCCACCGTATCCACTGCGACAACCTCATGCTCATTCGCTGCCAGCAGGGCCTCCACGAAAGCGCGGCCAATAAAGCCGTTTGCGCCGGTGACAATGACCCTCACGTCGATGTCATTCCTCGATTATCGCCACCGCGCGGGTCCAGCCGGCGGATCCACCTTTCACCTTGTGCGGAAAGCAGGCAACGGTATAGCCGAAGGGGGGTAGTGCCTCGAGGTTGTGTAACTTCTCCAGGTGGCAGTAGCCGGTATCACGACCCGCCTTGTGACCTTCCCAGATCAGCGAGGTATCACCACTTTCTTCAACCCGCTTGGCGGTATAGCTGAAGGGGGCATCCCATGACCAGGCATCCGTGCCGGTGACGCGGACGCCGCGATCGAGCAGGTACATCGTGGCTTCGTAACCCATACCACAGCCAATATTGACAAAATCAGGATTGCCCACAGCCATGCCGGCGGCGGTGTTTACCAGTACGATATCCATTGGTTGCAGGGTGTAGCCGATGCGCTCCAACTCTGCTTCAACATCAGCCGCGGTGACCACATAACCGTTGTCGAAGTGACGAAAATCGAGTTTTACCCCGGGTCGGAAGCACCAGTCCAGCGGTACCTCATCAATGGTGATAGCGCGCTCGCCGCCGTCCATTGTCGGGTGAAAGTGCCAGGGAGCATCGAGATGGGTACCGTTGTGGGTCGTCAGCTCAACCGTTTCTGCTGCCGCGAAACCCTCACTACCGGGGAACTGCTCGGCGCTCACGCCCGGGAAGAAGTGATTTGCCTCTGCTACCGTTTCCGCATGGTTCTGGTAGGTGATCTTGGGGCGCATAAAAGGCGGATCTGTGATGACATCGTTTTCGAGGTAAATAGACAGGTCGATAAATGTGCGAGGCATGTGCGTTTCCTATGCGAGTTGTGCGCTTACAGGCAGCGACGCCAGCGCATGCAAGGTGTTGTTCAGGCGTCGTACCGGCTCTGCGGTGCGACGAATTGATACGCAGCGTTCGGCGAGGGCCCCGACGATCATCTGGGCTTCCATTCTCGCGATCACCTGGCCAAGGCACTGGTGAATGCCTGCGCCGAACCCCACGTGGCCACTGGTGGTTCGTGACAAATCGAACAGTTCCGGCTTGTCCCATTTTCTTGGGTCCCGATTAGCCGATGCCAGAAATAGAAGCACTTTGGAATCTTTGGGAATCAGGTGGCCTGCCACTTCAGCGTCTCGGGACGCCGTGCGGAAAAACGTTTGAACAGTAGAGTCCCAGCGAATGCTTTCGTCGACCGCCCGCCTGATGAGGCGGGGTTCTGCCCGCAGCTTGTCCCACTCATGAGGGTGTTCAGTGAAAGCGAGCACGAGATGGCCAATACCGTTTACCGTTGTATCAACCCCCGCTGACAGAAGGGAGCGAACGAGTTTTTCAGCCTCATTCGGTGTGCACTCGCCGCGATCCGCCGCAGCAAATATGTCCAGGCCCCACCCGCCAGGTTTAAGATTTTCCCGTTTACAGGCCTCAGCCACCCACGCAGATGCCTCGACCGAGGAAGCGTTACCTTCCTCGAAAATATGGTTACGGGGACCAAAAGCGTTGAACACTGCTGCGGCATAGGTCAGCAGGTGTTCCCGACCTTCATCCATCAGGCCTACCGCGTCGGGGAAAATACGCATTGGAAAGACCTCGGCGAGATCTGTCATAGCGTCAAAAGTTTCGATTTTTGTAAGTTCATCAACCAATTCATGTGCGCGCTCGCGCCACAGGGGTTCGCGCTCTCTGAGTCGTGCCGGTGCAAGAATTGTACTCATAATGCCGCGGGTGCGGTCGTGCAAAGGAGGATCTGCCTCCAGTAACAATGAGGGTGGGCGCCAGGGCTCCTCCTTGGCAAAATCAGCCACGCCTACGCCGCGGCTGGAGACAAAAGTCTCGTGGTCGCTCAGAGATGCCCTTACTTCATCAAAGCGCGCCATACCGTAGACGCCTAGCGACTCCAGCCAAAACGCGGCTCCCGCCTCCCGCAACTGCTCATGGTAGGCATAGGGGTCTTGTAATACCGCGTCGCTGAATGGATCAATGTCTAAACTTGGGATGACAGTTTTATTCATGAACTCGAACTCCGATGTGAAGCAAAGGCGGTTTCCTTCGGGAAAATCAGATTAGAGTACGAACTATAGATTTAATTTATCTATTTTAAAAAGTGATTATATTTATAGAATTCTATAGATAAATGATATGATTTGGCCGGCTCTCAACCCGACTGCTTCAGCTGCTCTATGAACCAACGCAGGCCATCGTCGTTCTGGCGAGAGTGCTGGTATTGGACCAACTCACGCATTACTGGAAACTCGAAGGGTAGCGGCGAGATTGCTATATCCAGCCGTTTCGCATACATTTTTGCGAGTCGCTCGTGCATCACTGTTAGCTTCATCGTATTGACCACCATCTCAGGGGCAATGAGAAAAGAGGAGAAGCGCATATCGATCTGCCGCTTCCGTTTGGACTGCAGAAGATGGGCCTCCGCAAAAGAAGTACGAGATTGTCGGCCGATTTCCACCACCACATGCCCGGCCTTGTAGAAATCCTCCTCGCTGATGCTCCGATGTTTCAAAACAGGGTTCTTTGCCCATCCCACTACGACATACTTTTCTTCAAAAAGAAGTTCAGTCGGATGATCAGGGGAGATATGTCCCTCCGGGCCGATAAACAGGTCCAGTTCGCCCTGGTCCAGTAATGGCTGCGTTAGCTCAGAGGGCTGAACACAGTCCATGGTGACACCGGGTGCGTCCCGGCCCAGCCGGTGAGTTAAAGCGGGAAATAACACTGCCAGCAGGTAGTCCGAGGTCGCGATCCGAAAACGCCGTTGGGAGGTGGTTGGGTCGAAATGGCTTCCCTCGGTCACCAGGATGTCAATGCCCTGCAATAGTGCCTTGAGCGGCTCTTTCATTCTAAGGGCTGCTGCTGTTGGAACCATGCTTTTGCCGTGCTGTATGAACAGGGGTTCGTTGAGGTGCTCACGCAGGCGAGACAGCGCGGCACTCATCGCAGGCTGGCTGACGTTGACACGTTCAGCGGCGCGAGTGACGCTTTGCTCATCCAGCAGGGCGTCCAGCGCCACCAGCAGATTCAGGTCCAGAGTCTTAAATCGCATGGCAATTCCTATAAATAAATCATATGAAATCGAATCAATATAAACAATTTTTCTTATTTATAGTCAAGTGACATGATCTACTCGATCTAATAACGAACCTCGGATGGCTTTAACGTACGCTGTTGATTGGCAACGAGAGACATAAAAGGAGATGGTTATGAAGTTTTTGCGTCTATTGGGACTGGTCATGATAATGATGGCCGCCTCATATCCTTTGAATGCGGAAAACCTGAGCCCAGCCAATGAATGGATTACACTGGGCACCAGTGCGGGGCCGATTCCAGATGCCGTGCGCTCCCAGCCCGCGAACGCGCTTGTTGTTAATGGTAACGTTTACCTTGCTGATGCTGGCGACGGTACGGCTGGTCGTCTTGCCTCGGCTGGGTATTCCCATAAAGCTGTACGCGCAATCTTTATCAGTCACCTGCACTTTGATCACACTGGGGGTATTCCCGCCATTCTGGCTCTGCGCTGGCAAACATCAGCCCGTGAGCCGATCACGATATACGGTCCGCCCGGAACTCGCGACACGGTAGAAGGCATATTCGCCTTCATGGAGTACGGGGCTTTAGGGGCCTACGGCGTTCCTGGTCAAACCCCCAAGCCCGCAAACTACCAGGTTGAGGTGGTAGAACTGGAGGACGGATCAACAATAGATACAGGCGACTTCACGCTAACCGCTGTGAGGAATACGCACTACAGCTGGCCTGAGGGCAGTGACGAGTGGAAAAAGTTCCAATCGTTTGCCTTCAAATTCGAGTTGCCGAACAGTTCGATCGTTTACACAGGTGATACCGGTCCCAGTGGTGCCGTTGAGAAACTGGCGCAAAACGCTGATCTCCTGGTGAGCGAGATGATGGATATTGATAAGACGGTGGAAGCGGTGAGCCGCGCAAATCCGAATATGCCCGAGAAAGCACTTGCGAATATGAGGTCTCACCTGACTGCACACCACGTCACTCCCGAGCAAGTGGGCGAGATGGCGACGCGTGCCAAAGTGAAAAAGCTGGTCGCTACACACCTGGCCCCGGCCATGCTGGAATCTTCAGAAGTCGACTACTACACGAAGCGCGTTCGGTCCAAGTTTGACGGTGATTTTTTCATCGCCAGCGATCTGGATCGATTTTAATCAAGCAGTTGTCAGTCTGGAGAATTTGAATGTTTAAATACTTTCCAACAAATTATGTATGGAACCTGTCAGTCGACCTGGCTATCGAGATGGGCGCGCGAATTGGCGAAATTGAAGCCATATGCGCACCGCTTCAGGAGGTCGCCAAAAAGCCCGATGCGGAGGGAACCCAGGCCTTTCGTGATACATGGGAAAAGATGGCCGATCAGTTGTGCGAGTTGGCGAAAGAAGATGAAGCCAGGGGACGTTTGCTCTCAGCAGGCGAAAAGTACGGTCGTGCCGCTTCCTATCTGCTTACCTGCGAGCGTCTCCAGGCTCACAATGCGCCCAACCGACTGGATCTGTATAAACGTATGTTGGACTTGTTCGAAAAGGGCACGCGCCTCGCAGGTGAAAACTGTGAACGAGTAGAGATTCCTTATGGAGGAAAGCATATTTCCGGCTTGTTGGTGCAGGCTGAGAATGTTACTGGGCCTGCGCCACTGTTAGTGCAAGTGAATGGCCTGGATTCAACCAAGGAAATGAAGTATCGCGTTGGCCTGCCTGCATGGCTGGCTAAACGGGGCGTGTCGTCACTTATTATTGATCAACCCGGTACTGGTGAGGCCCTGCGACTGCAAGGTTTGACCGCGCGCTACGACTCGGAGCACTGGGCAAGCCCTGTGGTTGATTGGCTGGAGACACGCGACGATGTCGATGGCAAACGCATTGGCATGGAAGGCGTGTCTCTGGGCGGCTATTTTTGCCCGCGCGCTGTGGCCTTTGAAACGCGTTTTGCCTGCGGTGTTTGCTGGGGCGCTAATCATGATTGGCGCGATGTGCAAAAACGTCGCCTGGAAAATGAGGGTGACTTCCCCGTGCCCCACTATTGGGCGCATGTTTGCTGGGTCTGGGGTGCCAAAGATATTGATGACTTCATGAAGATTGCTGAGGACGTGCATCTCGATGGTGTGGTCGAGAAAATCAAGGTGCCATTTTTGGTTACGCATGGCGAAAAAGACTCACAAATTCCGCTCAAGTGGGCAGAGCGTACGTATGAGCAACTGGTCAATAGCCCCAAACGGGAATTAAAGATATTTACCGAGCGTGAAGGCGGAGTGCAGCATTCAAGCTTTGATAACAGCATTAACGCTGGACACTACATTGCCGATTGGGTTGCAGAAACCCTGGGCGGCCGACTCGCACAATCTTGAGGAGATGAACATGAATATTGTTGGACCCGATGCGCTGATTTTTGGTGTAGACGATGTTGAAGCCTGTAAGCAATTCCTTCTGGACTATGGACTGGATGACGCGGGTAATGGTCGCTTTGAAGCTTTGGATGGTACAGCGGTCATGATTGCCGAGAGGGATGATCGATCCCTGCCTCCCGCACTGGAAACCGGCAGCATGTTGCGGAAGACGGTCTATGGTGTTGCTGATCAGGAAGCGCTCGATGCGATTGCGGAAGAATTGAACAAAGACCGTGAAGTCAGCAAGCTCGATGACGGTTCCCTGGAGACAGTGGATGACCTGGGCTTTGTGCTGGGTTTCCAGGTTACCGTAAGGAAAGAGCTGTCGCTGCCCGCGCTAAAGACTAACCTTCCGGGGTCATCGGATCGGCGGCCGATAAACGATGTAGCCGTCAATACAGAAGCACAGCCCAAGCCGGTTAGTCTTTCCCACGTGGTTTATTTTGTGCCTGACTTCGCTAAAGGAGAGGCTTTCTACACAGAGCGTCTGGGATTTGTAACGACAGATCGCTTCACCAATGTCGGTCCCTTTATGCGTCCAGCCGGTACACAGGATCATCACACAATGTTCATGATCCAAACACCACCCCATATGCAAGGCTGCGAGCATTTTACTTTTCACATGACCGGCCCCAGCGACGTTATGCAGGCCGGAACCAATATGGTGAATAAGGGCTACCAGAGTTTCTGGGGGCCTGGCCGTCACATTTTTGGATCAAACTGGTTCTGGTATTTCAAGAGCCCGCTGGGCTGCAATATGGAATACGACGCGGATATGGATCTGCACGACGATAGCTGGACTGCTCGAGAAGCGGGTATGGCGGCTGATAATTCGCAGGTGTTCCTGATGGAGTATCGAGAAAAGTGGGCCCCCATGGGGCCGCCTCCCGGGAAGAACTGATTGTTTTGGACAATGATGTTCCAGGGAGTGATGTTATCCCGCCTATAGAGTCTCAAAGTGAGGTCAAAATGTGTCACCTTGACGAGCTTTCGGAACGGCGTGCGACCGGGTTTGATCCATTAGGGAATGGGCGGCCCAGCGTATTTGTAGTGAAAAAAGACTCTGCTTTGTATGCATACAGGGACCTGTGTCCGCATTACGGTAATACCCAATTGCCCTGGAAAAAAGACGAGTACCTGGATAGGGCCGGTGAAGTCATCGTATGTGCGGCACATGGTGCACGTTTCGATATCGAGTCCAGAAAGTGCATCTCCGGGCCATGTCTGGGACAGTCGCTAACGGCAGTGACGCTTCATGTCAGTAACGATGGTTATGTGACGGCAGAACTCGATTCATAACTCTGATTGGGGGGGAAGCCCATGAGTGCTTCAGTTAAAAAAGTTTTGATTATCGGCGGTGGTTTTTCGGGTATGTCCGCAGCCATCAAGCTTTGCGAGCAGGGCGTTGAAACGCACTTGCTGGAGATTAACCCCGACTGGCGGGCCGATGGCGCTGGTATTAGTGTCGGCGGCGCAACCTTACGTGCCTTCGCCAACCTGGGTGTACTGGAAGAGTTCCTTGATCAGGGCAGCGTTCAAGAAGCGCTTGAGATTATCGCTCCTACCGGGCAACTACTCCAGACGATACCCAATCCGCCCGTCGCTGGCGCTGATGTGCCCGGTGGTGGTGCTATCATGCGGCCCGTTCTTGCCAGGATCCTGTCCCTGAAAGTGGTAGAGGCGGGTGCGAAGGTAAGGCTGGGCTATTCCTATAGCAGTATTGATCAGGACGACGACGGTGTAACCGTTACCTTCGAAGATGGTAGCAGCGATCGCTTTGACCTGGTGATTGGTGCTGACGGGCTCTACTCGAAAACACGAGAATGGCTGCTGCCCGATGCACCCAAGCCGGGATATAGCGGGCAGGGGGTTTGGCGAGCCGTATTGCCGCGCCCACCAGAGGCAGAAAACACCATGATGTGGGTGGGGCCACACCTTAAAGCAGGCATTAACCCGATGTCGAAGGACCAGGTGTATTTGTTCCTGACGGAAGACAAGAAGGTGAAAGAGCGTGTTCCGGAGGAAGAGTTGGTTCCCCGGCTTAAAGACTTGTTGAGCACGTTTCCCGCACCGCTTGTGCAGGTATTGCGCGACCAACTGGATGAAACGTCACAGGTCCTGCTCAGGCCGTTGGAAGGATTACTTGTACCTCTGCCCTGGTTTCGTGGTCGTGTCGTGCTGATCGGCGACACGGTACATGCCACCACACCTCATCTGGCGTCTGGCGCATGTATTGGCATTGAGGATGCCATCGTGCTGGCGGAAGAGTTGGCGGACCGCGATACGCTTGAGGGCGCCCTGGATGCTTTTCAACAGCGTCGCTGGGAGCGTTGCCGCATGGTCGTAGAGAACTCAGGCCGCCTTGGCCAGATCGAAATTGAAGGCGGTGATAAACAGGAACACGCCAATATTATGCGAGAGTCAATGCAGGCCCTGGCTCAGCCCATTTAATCACAGGCTGGCCCGCCTGGCGGTCGATTCCGGGTCCACAGCAGCAGGCTAAAATTATGTTGTATCTGTACCATAACGACATGTCAGTCTGTGCCCAGAAAGTACGCATGGTATTGGCACACAAAGAGCTGGATTGGGAAGGGAGCAACCTGAACTTGCGAGCGGCGGAGCAATTTTCCCCGGATTTCCTGAGAATCAGCCCCAAGGGCCTGGTTCCTGTCCTGGTTCATGATGATGAAGTCATTCTCGAATCGAATGCGATCGTCCAGTACCTGGACGAGGTCTTTCCCGACTCGCCTCTGCTGTCCCTGGATGCGGTGGAGCGAGCGCAGACCCGGGGTTGGTTAATCCGACTCGACGCCGGCTTGCATGAGCAGTTGGCTGTTATCAGTTTTTGCGTGGCATTTCGCCATCAACTGTTGCAACGCCATACCACGAGCGAATCGTTGCAAGGTTTTTTTTCCCAGATTTCCGACCCTTCCCGTCGCGCCGTCATGGAGGATATTGTGACAAACGGTCTGGAGTCACCGCGGCTCCGTTTGGCGGCCCTGGCTTATAAAAAACTCATTAGCGATATGGCTGCAGCGCTGGCAGATAGCGAGTGGCTGGTAGGCGGAAAGATCAGCCTGGCGGACTTTGCGATGCTACCCTATATCGAGCGCCTGGAGCAGTTGCAGCTATCCGGTTGGTGGGAGGCATATCCGCAGCTGAACCAGTGGCTGGCCCAGCTGCGAGCCAGTCAGGCTTACACGGTAGGCGTACGCGATTGGAGCAACCCGTCTTACATCCAGTTGATGAACGAATCAGGCTCAGTGGCATGGCCTCATATGAAGGCGCTACCGGGATAGACGCAAATCGTAAGAATTGGCGACCAGAGTGGGTCAATATTAGCCGCATTCCCAGGCCCACATGTCGCGTTTAAAGGAGGCAGCTATGGATTTGAGTGTACTCAGAGGTTTACCGCTATTCGCTACCGGCCACAGCGTGCCAGCGAATTCCTTCGCGATTCTCGCCATGCTACTGGTGCTGGCTTTGTTGCAGCCGGGCGCTAGTTGGGCCACCGAGTGCAAAAAACGTCCTAATGTTCTCCTGATCCTGGCGGATGATCTCGCTCACACCGACCTCGGGGCTTACGGCGGCGAGATTGAAACTCCGAACCTGGACCGGCTTGCGCAGAAGGGGGTGAAGCTGACCAGCTTCTACACGGCGCCTACTTGTTCTCCGACACGGGCCATGCTGCTGACTGGTCGTGATCCTCACGCGGTTGGACTGGGCACCATGGCCGAAGCGCTCCACGCATCTCCGTTCATGCGCAAGGCTCCGGGTTACACGGGCCATCTCGATCCCGGCGTCAAGACGCTGGCAGAGCTTTTTGCGGGGGCGGGCTATATGACCGCCATGACGGGAAAGTGGCATCTGGGAATGCGTCCTGAACACGACCCCAGCGCCCGCGGGTTCGAGCGCTCCTTTGTATTGCTGCAGGGAGGTGCAGACCATTTTGGGGCTTACCAGGCGGAGCCAGGTCAGAAGGGCCGACCAGCGGCCTCCTATCGTGAAGATGGCGCACCGGCACGCTTCCCGGTCGGAAAATACAGCAGCGATTTCTATACCTCGAGGATGCTTGAGTATCTGAACGCCGAGGAGCGTGGCGGGCGCCCGTTTTTCGCCTACCTCGCCTTCACTGCACCGCACTGGCCCATGCAGGCCCCGGATGATGTGATTGATAAATACAAGGGGCGTTATTCTGATGGCCCCGCGGCTTTGCACCGTTCGCGCCTCAAGGCGATGCAGACGCATGGTATTGTCATCGAGGATGCGCTAACGGCCCCTTCACCTGATGCCGCCGAATGGGAGTCTCTTGATGAGAACGCGCGGGCTGTTGCCTCCCGGGGGATGGAAGTCTACGCGGCTATGGTGGATAACCTGGATCAGAACGTTGGGCGTATTCTTCAGGCACTGGAGGATCGCGGTGAACTGGATAACACCATTGTTCTTTTCATGTCAGATAATGGTGCTGAGGGGCAGACTAAACAAAGCCTCGCGTACCTGATCAAGGCGATGGGTGTACCTGATGACGCGCGCGATGCCTTCCCTCGTCTCAATAACAATCCCGACACGCTCGGCAGAGCAGGTAGCTTTTATACTTATGGGCCGGCCTGGGCCCAGGCTGGTGCTGGCGCCTTTAGCCGCTTCAAAAGCTCCACGTATGAAGGTGGTGTGCGCGCACCGGCCATTATCTCCGGGCCTGGCATTGCCGCGGGTTTGGTAGAGCGTCAGCCGCTCTCTGCCCGCGACGTGCTGCCGACCCTGCTGGAGCTGACCGGTGTTGATGCTGGTGGGGATACCCAGGCAGATGATGAAACGGCCGGTATCTCCTGGGCTGATTTGATCGGTGAGCACGCAGATACTGTGAATGTTGCCCAGCGTATTCTGGCCTGGGAGCTGTTCTTTCGACGGGGCGTGCGCATTGGTGACTGGAAAGCGGTTTATGCGAGTATGAGCCCCCGCTTTCGCAGCGACCCAGGCACGGGCGCAGCGGGTGTAAAATGGCGCCTTTACAATCTCGCTGATGATGCCGGCGAGCAACATGACCTCGCCGACAAACATCCGCAAGTGCTTGAGAAGCTCATTGCTGCCTGGGATCGTTACGCTGCAGCTAATCAGGTGACACTGAGGCCGCCTTCTAAGGAGCCGACGGAATGAGACGGCGATACTCACCTGGGGAGAGGTTCTCCATTTTTTTGAACACTCTGGAGAAGTAAGCGGGATCTTTGTAGCCCAGGTAGTAGGCTATCTGATCCAGGGATTGTTGTGTGTAAACCAGCCGTCTTTTCGCCTCCGATATGACGCGGGCGACGATGATGCTTTTAGCGCTACTACCAAACCTTTCGTGGCACATCCTGTTCAGGGTGGAGGTTGAGACGTTAAGCGCGGTTGCATAATCGGCTACCTGCCAGTGCTCTCGAAAGTGTTTTTCGATCAACCTGCGGAAGGCATCGAAGGCCTTTAGATGGGCTGGCGCCGCGGCGGTTCCCATGGCCTGATAATCGACCTGTCGCTTGATCGTAATCAGCAGTAAATTGACCAGGAGCAACAGAGAGATGAACTTGTCGTCGTTAGCTGCGGTGAATTCCTGGCGCATAAGTGCAAGATAGTTCTGAAGCTGTTCGCGCTGATCAGCAGCGGCGTTCATGTCGAGAACGGCCGCGTTTTCAAGCACCGGGCGTAGATACTCGGCATCCTGCAGTTGATTGATTGATCCCAGCGTCTCCTCGGATAGCGTCACTACAACACCCTGGCTGTCGGGCTTGAAGCTGAAGCCGTGGACCACGCCGATGGGTATTGTTACCAGGCTCCAGCCATCTATTTGGTAGCGGTTTTCATCAAGTTTCACCGTGGCCTCGCCGTCGAAAATACACAATACCTGAAACAGCTTGCCGTGCCGGTGAGGCTTTATGACCCAGTTCTGGCCCCTGCTTCTCTCTTCGATTTCTTCAATGTGAATACCCACAGCCGCCGCTGACTGGCGAGATTCGCCGTACAGGCCGTAATTGGGTATGTAGTGTTTCGACATTCTTCGCTCCTCTGGCCACATGGTCCAGTTTGCCTGTTCTTGCTCGAAAAGTACAAGAAGTTGGGAGGTAAGTGGATGGTTCGAGTAGGGCGGTTGCCGCAAAATTGCACCCTCTGGATGTCACGTTTAGCAGAGCGAGCTACGTTAATGAATACAATAGATACACAGGTGGCAATCATAGGCGCTGGTCCCTCCGGCTTACTTCTGGGTCAATTGCTGGACAAGCAGGGCATCAGCAATGTCATCCTGGAGCGGGTCACCGGGGACTATGTTCTCGGCCGAATTCGAGCCGGCATTCTCGAGCAGGGCTTTGCTGACCTGGTGCGCGAGGCTGGTGTAGCTGAGCGTATGGACACCGAGGGGGAGATACACGAGGGCGTAGAGATCGCCGCCGACGGTGAGCGCTTTCATATTGACCTCAAAGGGCTGACAGATGGCGATGTGGTCATATGCTATGGCCAGACTGAAATCACCCGTGACCTGATGGATGCCAGGGCAGAGGCCGGATTGAAAACTTACTATGAAGCAACCGATGTGGAGCTTCATAACGTAACAGAAGAAAATCCCTCAGTCACATTCGGGTACCAAGGTGAGCAATACACTTTGAATTGCGACTATATCGCTGGATGCGACGGTTTCTATGGCCCCTCGCGACAGACAATACCCGCTGACAAGCGTACAGAGCACGAGCGTGTCTACCCCTTCGGTTGGTTGGGGCTGCTGAGTGATACGCCGCCTGTTAGCGAGGAATTGATTTATTGCAAGAGCGAGAGCGGTTTTGCCCTTGCCAGCCGCCGTTCCGCAACCCGTTCCCGCTATTACCTGCAGGTTCCCCTGACAGTTACCGTGGATGACTGGAGTGATGACGATTTCTGGGAGGAACTGAAGCGTCGGCTGCCCGCGGATGCAGCGGCGAGTCTGGTGACCGGGCCCAGCATTGAAAAGAGTATCGCGCCACTTCGCTCGTTTGTCTGTGAACCCATGCAGTATGGGAAGCTGTTCCTGGTTGGGGATGCAGCCCATATCGTTCCGCCTACCGGGGCAAAAGGCCTCAATCTTGCGGCCTCCGACGTAGCCGCCTTGTATCAGATCATGACTCGCATCTATCAGGAGAATGATACTGACTGCATATCACGATACTCAGAGGTAGCACTACGAAGGGTATGGCACGGAGAGCGCTTTTCATGGTGGATGTCCAACATGCTGCATAACTTTGGCGACGAAGTGGCGACGGGTATGCAAAGTGAGACGTTCGCTCGGTTCATGGACTCGGAACGTGATTACTATCTACGGTCAGAGGAGGGCCGTAAAGTGATTGCCAGGCAATATGTGGGACTACCCTACGAAGAAGTATAGTATGCGGGTTAAATTTCTTGCTCCAGCCTTTCGAGAAAACGCTGTTGCACCAAAGTCGGCTTCCAGCCTTTGCGGTGAGCAACGCCGATTTTGCGACCGGTGTCCTGGAGGTGCCTGGAACTGACGCTCAGCAGGCCAAAGCTCACGTCCACTTCCACCTGGCGCGCTGAAAGCAGGGCGGCCCGGCCACTTTCCATCAGAATACCCCGTATGGCGACCAGGGAGCTGCACTCAATTACGTGCTCCGGGGGAGACAGTCCGTTGTTCTCAAAGAACTGGGTGAATGCCTCCCTCCCGGGGGTATCCTCCCGGGGAGCGATCCAGTCCAGCTGGTGTAGTTCGCTGGCGCTGACGCTGCCGCGCTTTTCCAGCGGGTGTCCGGGGCTTACCACGATGCTCAGGGAATCCCGGAACAGCTCTCTCTGTTCGATATCAGGGCTGGGAGGCGGATCCCGCAGTGCCCCGACAATAATATCCAGCCGGCCGTGGAGTAGGGCGTGGAGTTGTTCGTCATAGGGGCCATCGATAATGCTGATCCGGGCCTCCGGGTAGTCCCCGAGTAGGTTCACCACTGCCCGTGGCACCATGCGGGTTCTGGCCAGCGGAAGGCTGCCGATCCGCAGGCGCCCTGTCATCCGCCCGTGATACTCCTGTACTTCTTCAATACCCTGGGACAGCTCGGCGAAAAACAGGGCAATGTAGCGTGCCAACTGTCTGGCGTGCCAGCTGGGTTCCAGTCCCGATGGGGATTTTGAGAACAACCTATAACCGCAGACGTTCTCGGTATCCTGCACGGCGCGATGCACGGTGGGTTGGGCCAGCTTCAGGTGGCGGGCGGCGAGCGTGTAGCTGCCCTGTTCGACAACAGTCATAAGTGCGCGTAACTGGCTGGCGGTGAGGGAGCGATACAGAGGGGTGCTTTTGTTGTCTTTCTGTCCCAGAACGCTATCCATCTGACACAGAAAACTAATGGCTGTCTGTGTCCGGTTGAGAAAGATTTCGCCTGCCTGTGTGGGCATCAGGCCATCGTGGGATCGGGTGAAAATATCGAAGCCGAGCTCTCGCTCAAGCTTGCTCAGGCCTTGGGTAATAGCGGATTGTGACAGGTAAATGGTGTCTGTAGCGCGGCTGATGGACCCAAGCTGGCGCACTTCCAGGGCGGCGCTGAGGTGGCGTAAGTTGAGTAGTGGGGCCATGTTGATACCTCGCTGGTGTTTTCCACTATAGTAAAAATTAATACCTCATGGCAACAATTGAACATCCCAAACCGGGGTGCGGCTAGTATGCTGTGAAACCTGTGCAATCCAGTGAGAGCTTGACCATGCCTGTTTGTGTGACAGACATTGAACGTGCAGCGGAAGAAACCGTTGCCCTGTACGAAGGTGCTGAATCTGCCACCGTTCACGAGGCCCAAGGCCGCAAGGGGCTGCTGGCCAGCCATATGCGGCCGATCTACCGTCCGGCTGCTATCGCCGGAACGGCGGTCACCTGCGAAGTGGCACCCAACGACAACTGGATGCTGCATGTTGCGGTAGAGCAGTGCCGTCCCGGTGATATTCTCGTGGTCACCCCTACCAGCCCCTGCACCGACGGTTTCTTCGGCGACCTGCTGGCCACATCGCTCAAGGCCCGCGGTGTGCTGGGCCTGGTCATTGATGCCGGTGTGCGCGACATCGCCACCCTCACCGAGATGAAGTTTCCGGTCTGGTCCAGGGCTGTGCACGGCCAGGGCTGCGTTAAGGAAACGGTCTGTAATGTCAATGTGCCCATCGTCTGTGCCGGTGCTCTGGTAAACCCGGGAGACCTGATCGTCGCTGATGACGACGGCGTTGTGGTGGTACGCAGAGAAGAGGCAGAAGACGTCCAGGTCAAAATGGCCCAGCGGCTCGCCAACGAAGAAGCAAAGCGGGAGCGTCTTGCCAGCGGCGAACTCGGCCTCGATATCTACAATATGCGCGAGCGATTGGCAGAAAAGGGCCTGCGCTACGTGAAGACGTTACAGGACATCTGATCCATGCAAGCTGCGATCCCCTGTATGGTCATGCGAGGAGGTACGTCCAAGGGACTGTACTTCCTCGCCTCTGACCTCCCGGTGGCGGAGGAGGAACGTAATCGAGTCCTGCTGGCAGCGATGGGGTCACCGGATACCAGGCAGGTCGACGGCATGGGCGGTGCCCACCCGCTGACCAGCAAGGTAGCGGTTATCAGTGCTTCTGAGGACCCGGACAGTGATGTGGACTACCTGTTCCTGCAGGTCTTCGTGGATCGCGCCGAGGTATCCGATGCGCAGAATTGCGGCAATATTCTTGCGGGAGTCGGCCCCTTTGCCGTTGAACGGGGCCTGGTGGCGGCGCAGGATGATATAACCGATGTACGAATCCGCATGGTCAATACCGGCGCCCGCGCTGTGGCCCGGGTGCAGACGCCGCAAGGTAAAGTTAGCTACCAGGGCGATGCACGCATTGACGGGGTTCCCGGCACTGCGGCTCCGGTGCCAATTGACTTCCTCGATATCGCCGGCTCCAGCTGCGGTGCGTTGCTGCCTACTGGCAAGGTGAGTGACACAATCAACGGCGTACAGGTGACCTGCATAGACAATGGTATGCCCGTGGTGCTGCTGAAGGCACAAGATTTTGGATTGAGTGGTACTGAAACACCCGCCGAACTGGAAGCAAACAATGACCTCAAAGGCCGGGTGGAGGATATCCGCATGGCGGCCGGCCCGATGATGGGACTGGGTGATGTCAGCAAAAAAACAGTCCCCAAAATGTGCCTGGTCTCAGCCCCGGTTGCAGGAGGAGACATCAATACCCGCACTTTTATTCCCCATCGAGTGCACGAGGCGATCGGCGTTCTGGGGTCTGTCAGCGTGGCAACCGCCTGCGTGATGCCCGGGTCCATTGCCTGGCAGGTGGCTGGAGAGCAACCCGGCAGTGGACGACTGACCCTGGAGGTAGAGCATCCCACCGGATTCTTCACCGTGGAGATGGAAGTTGACAGTGCCCCGGGTACGGCGGGCTTGCAGGTAAAGCGGGCAGCGCTGCTGCGCACGGCGAGGCTGCTGATGCGCGGCGAGGTGCTGGTGCCGCGCGACAACGGTGGCCCGGCGTGAAGATGGATTGCGTTGGCATTATAGGGCTCGGCGAAGTGGGCCGTATCCTGGTGGAGGACCTGCTTGAGCAGACCACGCTGGGCGTGCGCGTCTGGGATTACCAGTTCGATAACGATGCCAGCGTGGCTGCGCACAATCTTGCCGAACTGGGGACGGGTTCGCGGATCGGCGTCGCGTCGAGTGCAGCACAAGCCGCCCAGGGCTGCCAGGTAATGCTGTCTGCTGTCACTGCCGATGAGGCCAGCAGTGCGGCTGAATCGATTCTTCCGGGCCTGGCGCAGGATACCATTTATGTGGACCTCAACTCGGTGTCGCCGGGAACCAAGCACAGCATCTGTGAAGTGATTGAAAGCGCCGGGGGCTGCTTTGTTGAGGCGGCGGTTATGTCCCCGATCATGCCGCGGCGTTCAGCCTCGCCCGTTCTGGTGTCCGGTCGCCGTGCGGCGGGATTCGCCGATCTCAGCAGTCAGCTATGCTTCAGCAATGTGCAGGTGGCCTCTGACTCTCCCGGCGTGGCTGCTGCCACCAAGATGTGCCGCAGTGTGATTATCAAGGGCATGGAGGCGCTGGTCGCCGAGTCTCTGCTGAGCGCTCGTCACTATGGTGTCGAAGCGACTGTGCTGGCGTCACTGGAAAATCTGTTCCCGGGGCAGGATTGGACAGAGCAGGCCCGCTACCTGATTTCGCGCTCACTCCAGCATGGCGAGCGCCGGGCCGCGGAGATGCGCGAGGTCGCCAGGACGGTAGAAGAGGCCGGATACACGCCCTGGATGAGTGAGGGCTGCGTACAGCGCCAGGCCTGGGCGCCGCAGTTTGCAGCGGCACTGGAAGAAGAGTCCCTGGATGCAATGCTGGATTCCATCCGCACACAATCAACGACCAAACAAGCTGAGAAACCACAATGATTATCGATTGTCACGGCCATTACACCACCGCGCCCGAACCCCACCAGTTGTTCCGGGAAGCGCAACTGGAAGCCCATGCCTCGGGCAATCCCCTTCCAGAGCTACCCCAGATCAGCGATGACCAGATACGCGAGAGCGTGGAGAGCAACCAGTTGCGATTGCTGCGGGAGCGCGGCGCCGACATGACGATTTTTTCCCCACGTGCCTCCGCCATGGCGCATCACCTGGGCGACCGGGCAGTGTCAGAACAATGGACCATGGCCTGCAATAACCTGATCAAGCGTGTCGTAGACCTGTTTCCGGATTACTTTATCGGCGTCTGTCAGTTGCCCCAGTCGCCCGGTGTTTTCATCGAACACTCCATCAGCGAGTTGGAACGCACGGTGAATGAGCTGGGCTTTGTCGGCTGCAACCTCAACCCGGATCCCTCCGGTGGCCACTGGACATCAGCCCCCCTGACGGACCGCAGCTGGTACCCGTTTTTCGAAAAAATGGTAGAGCTGGATGTGCCTGCCATGATTCACGTGTCCGGTTCCTGCAACCACAATTTCCATGCTACCGGCGCGCACTACATTAATGCCGATACCACGGCCTTTATGCAGCTTATCCAGGGCGACCTGTTCAGGGACTTCCCTGAGCTGCGCTTTATCATTCCCCATGGTGGTGGCGCGGTGCCCTATCACTGGGGGCGCTACCGGGGCCTGGCGGATATGCTCAATCAGCCGCCCCTGGCCGAGCATGTCATGAAAAACGTGTTCTTCGACACCTGCGTCTATCACCAGCCAGGTATAGACCTGTTGTTCCGGGTGATCGACATCGACAATATACTGTTTGGCTCGGAGATGGTTGGCGCCGTGCGGGGTATTGATCCCGAGACCGGACAGTATTTCGACGATACCAAGCGCTATGTCGATGCACTGGATCTTTCCCCGGAAGACCACTACAAGGTCTACGAGGGCAATGCCAGGCGAGTCTATCCACGTCTGAATACAGCCCTGGAAGCGAGAGGTAAGTGAACCGTGAGTGAATTCACCATGGATTTCGGTTGGCGGGTCTATCACCCGAATCCGACCAAACCCACTTTTGTCGCCCCACCGGGAGCAGTGGATGCCCATTGCCACGTATTCGGTCCCGGTGACATTTTCCCCTATGCAGCGGAGCGCAAGTACACGCCTTGCGACGGCCCCAAGGAAAAGCTGTGGGCACTGCGGGACCACCTGGGTTTGAGCCGCAATGTGATTGTTCAGGCCACCTGCCACGGCGCCGATAATCGGGCGTTGCTAGACGCGCTTCAGGATTCCCATGGTCTGGCGCGCGGTGTAGCCACGGTCAAGCGCGACATCTCCATAGACGAACTGCAGGCCCTGCACGCGGCAGGCGTGCGCGGAGTACGTTTCAACTTTGTCAAACGTCTGGTGGATAAATTGCCCTTCGATTCCCTGGAGGAGATCTCGGCGAAGATATCACCGCTGGGCTGGCACGTGGTCATCTACTTCGAGGCGCCGGAATTACCAGAGCTTTATAACTTTTTCACCGCGCTGCCCACCGACGTGGTGGTAGACCATATGGGCCGGCCGGACGTCAGCAAGCCTGTCGATGGCGAGGAATTCGGCCTGTTCCTCAAACTGTTGCAGGAGAACCAGAACTTCTGGTGCAAGGTCAGTTGCCCCGAACGGCTGACACAGCAAAAGGATTACCGCTACGACGATGTGGTTCCCTTCGCCCGTAAGGTTGTCGAAACCTTCCCTGACAGGGTGCTCTGGGGTACGGACTGGCCGCATCCGAACATGCGCTCACATACGCCGGACGAGGGCATGTTGGTGGACTACATCCCGCGCATCGCCAGTACGGCTGAATTGCAGCAAAAACTGCTGGTAGATAACCCCATGCGACTCTACTGGCCCGAAGAATCGGCAATCTGACATCAGTTTAGAGATTAATCAGGAGACATAGTATGAAAGTATTGCTTGCTGGCCCGGGTGCCTTTGGTATCAAGCATCTCGACGGAATCAAAAATATCGACGGTGTCAAAGTCGTATCCCTGGTGGGTCGCGACCTGGAAAAAACCCGGGAAGTGGCTGCTGAATACGGCATCGGTCATGTGGCTGTTGACCTGGAACAGGCACTGACAGAAACAGAGGCCGAGGCGGTGATTCTGTGCACCCCGACACAACTGCACGCTTCTGAATCCATCAAGTGCATGCAGGCGGGTAAGCATGTACAGGTAGAGATCCCACTGGCTGACAGCTGGGCGGATGCCGAGGAAGTCATGCGTACCCAGCAGGAAACCGGGCTTACCTGCATGGTGGGCCATACCCGCCGCTTTAACCCCTCACACCAATGGGTTCACAATCGTATCACTGCTGGCGAGCTCAATATCCAGCAAATGGACGTGCAGACCTATTTTTTCCGCCGCAAGAACATCAACGCCAAGGGTGAACCGCGCAGCTGGACCGATCACCTGCTGTGGCACCATGCCGCGCATACCGTCGACCTGTTTGCCTACCAGGCAGGATCTCCCATCGTCAGGGCCAACGCCATTCAGGGGCCGATCCATCCGGAGCTCGGCATTGCCCTGGATATGTCGATTCAGATGCGAGCGGAAAACGGCGCGATTTGTACGCTGTCACTGTCATTTAACAACGACGGTCCGCTGGGCACTTTCTTCCGCTATATCTGTGATAACGGCACCTATATCGCCCGCTATGACGACCTGGTGGATGGCCGGGAAGAGGCTATTGATGTTTCGCAGGTCGACGTCTCCATGAACGGCATCGAACTGCAGGACAGGGAGTTTTTCGCTGCTATCAAGGAAGGTCGCGAGCCCAACTCCAGTGTCAGCAAAGTGCTGCCTTGCTACAAGGTACTGCATGACCTGGAACAACAACTGGCCAGCTGAAAGACGCAATGATGCACCAGCGCAAAATTGGCGAACGGCAAGTGGGGGCAGTCGGCCTTGGCTGTATGAACCTGAGCCATGCCTACGGTCACCCTCCCGCCAGGGAAGAGGCGGTGCGCCTGTTGCACAGGGCCTACGACATAGGCGTACGGCACTTCGACACGGCCGCATTGTACGGTTTTGGCAGCAATGAAAAACTGGTTGGTGAGGCGCTACGGGACCGGCGGAATGATATCTACCTGGCCAGCAAGTGCGGTATGACCGGTGTCGATGGCGTGCGCGTTATCGATGGCCGTCCCGAAGCGCTGATGAGGACCATCGATGAGTCGCTGCAGAATTTGCGGACTGATCATATCGATCTCTATTACCTGCACCGCTGGGACAAGACGGTGCCCATCGAGGAGAGCATGGGCGCCATGTCGGAGATGGTGCGACAGGGCAAGGTAGGGGCGGTGGGCCTCTCGGAAGTATCTGCCGGTACGCTTAGAAGAGCGCATGCCGTGCACCCGGTAGCCGCCGTGCAAACCGAGTATTCACTGTGGACTCGCAATCCCGAAATAGCCCTGCTGCAGGCTTGTGGCGAGTTAGGCACAGCCTTTGTGGCTTTTGGTCCGCTCGCCAGGGGGTTTCTGAGCGAGGGCGTCGCGGGTATTGATGCCATGGCCGAGAAAGACATCCGGCGCGGTATGCCCCGCTTCCAGGAACCGAATTACTCTGCGAACCAGGCCCTTTTCGGCTCATTCAGGCAGCTGGCCGCTGAGGCCGACTGTACCCCCGGGCAACTGGCGCTTAACTGGCTACTGGCACAGGGTGACAACATTCTCCCGATTCCGGGTACCCGATCAGTGGGTCACCTGGAAGAAAACGTAAAGGCAGCTGAAATCAATATCGATCCAACGATACTCGCCAGGGCAGGTGAACTCATTAACCAGAATTCAGTGGCAGGCGAGCGTTACCCCCCCGCGACCCAGGCGGAGATAGATACAGAGGAGTTTTGACAGATGGTTTGGAAGAAGCACGATTATGAGGATATCCCGGGAAGCTACGTATTTGACGGCAAGATTGCGCACAGTGCATACGCTATGAACAAGCTGTTCTATTCATTCAACGATGAAAGCTGCCGGGAAGAATTCAATGCAGATCCGGCGGCCTATTGCGATAAGTTTGGCCTGACTGACGAGCAAAAAGCACTGGTGGTGAAACAGGACTTTCTCGGTGTCCTGCGCTCCGGCGCAAATATCTACTACATGGCCAAGTTTGCCATTCCCCGGGGTGTGAGTGTCCAGGATGCCGGCGCGGCGTTTCAGGGCATAACGGGTGACGAGTTCCGTGAGAAGTTACTTGAGAAGCGGGAAGGATTGGAAGAGAGACTTAAAAAAGAGGGCGGATACTGGAATGGCTGAAATTATTGGTGGCATAACCACATCACACATACCGGCGGTGGGCAACGCCATCTCCGACGGGCTGACCCAGGAGCATTACTGGAAGCGCTTCTTCGATGGCTATCAGCCTGTCCACCAATGGCTGGAAGAGAAAAAGCCGGACCTGATTATCGTGGTGTACAACGACCACGGGCTGAATTTTTTCCTGGATAAAGTGCCCACGTTCGCTATTGGCTGCGCCGATGCCTACCAGAACGCAGACGAGGGATGGGGGCTCAAGCCCACCGCGCCCTTTGACGGTGACGCGGAGTTTTCCTGGCACGTGGCCGAATCCCTGATTAATCAGGAATTCGATATGTGTACCTGCCAGGAGATGCTGGTGGATCACGGTTTCGTCAACCCCATGCGCGTGCTGTTTGGCGATCATGAGGTGTGGCCGATCAAAGCCATACCGCTCGCAGTAAACACCGTACAGCACCCACTGCCCAGCGCCAGGCGCTGTTACAAGTTGGGGCAGGCGCTGAAGGTGGCGATCGACTCTTACCCGGAAGACATGAAGGTAGTCATAGCTGGAACCGGCGGCATGTCACACCAGTTGCAGGGAGAACGCGCCGGCATGATCAATGTCGATTACGATCTTGAGTGTATTGAAAGCATCATCAATGACCCGGACTGGTTCGCTGACCAGAGTACCGACCACATCATGGAACAGGCGGGCACCGAGGGTATTGAAACCATTATGTGGATGGTGATGAGAGGCGCGCTGGGCGAGAAGGTGAACTGTCTGCACAAGCATTATCACGCGCCGATATCCAATACTGGCGCCGGTGTACTACTGCTGGAAGGTGGCGCTTGAATCACCGAATACACGTTAAATATAGATACACCGCGTCGCGAGGAGAAGCTGACATGAATTTTGAGCGCAACAATCCACTGACTGGTGAGGTCGCCAGTACAGCCACTGCCATGCAGGTGGCTGATATACCGCCGATCGTCGAATCCGCACAAAAGGGTTTTGAGGCATGGTCCCAACAGGGGCCGAACGACCGGCGTACGGTTCTCCTGGCAGGCGCGGATGCGCTGCAGAGCAAGCAGTCCGAGTTTGTCGAAGCGATGATGAATGAAACTGGCGCCACTGAAGGCTGGGCGATGTTCAACCTGGGGCTGGCAGCCTCCATGCTGCGCGAGGCGGCCAGTGTCACCACCCAGATTTCTGGCGAGGTGATCCCATCGGACAAGCCCGGGTTGCTGGCCATGGCGGTGCGCGAGCCCGTGGGCGTCATTCTCGGCATCGCGCCCTGGAACGCGCCGATCATCCTGGGTGTCCGGGCTGTGGCTACGGCCCTCGCCTGTGGCAATGCGGTTATTCTCAAGGCTTCTGAACTCTGTCCCCGGACCCACGGGCTGATCATCGAGGCGCTGGCTGCGGCTGGTTTTCCTGAAGGTACGGTGAATGTCGTGACCAACGCGCCCGAAGACGCGCCCGAGATCGTGGGCGCCCTGATCGATCACCCCGCGGTCAAGCGGATCAACTTCACCGGTTCAACAGCTGTCGGTCGCGTTATCTCGAAACGGGCGGCGGAGCACCTCAAGCCGTGCCTGCTGGAACTTGGGGGCAAGGCGCCGATGGTCGTACTGGAAGATGCGGACCTGGATGAATCGGTAAAGGCCGCCTCCTTTGGCGCCTTCATGAACCAGGGGCAGATCTGCATGTCTACCGAGCGCCTAGTTGTTGTGGGCGCGGTGGCTGATGAGTTCGCCACCAGGCTGGCGGCGAAAGTGCAGACAATGGGGTCCGGAGACCCCAGGGACGGTAAAACCCCGTTGGGAGCTGTGGTAGATATGGGTACAGTGGAGCGCGTTAACATGCTGATCGATGATGCGCTCGGCAAGGGCGCTAAGTAGCACTGCGGTGGCAAGGCAGACTCTGTATTGATGCCCGCAACCTTCCTCGATGGCATTACCGAAGCGATGAAACTCTACCGGGATGAAAGTTTTGGCCCTGTGGTAGCCATGATCCGGGTGAAGGACGAGGCCGATGCAATCCGTGTTGCCAACGACAGTGAATACGGCCTGAGCGCCGCGGTATTTACCCGCGATTCTGCCCGAGGTCTGCAAGTGGCACGGCAAATCAAGTCTGGTATCTGTCACGTCAATGGTCCTACTGTGGCGGATGAGGCACAAATGCCCTTTGGTGGTGTCGGTTCTTCCGGCTATGGTCGCTTTGGTGGCAAGGTCGGGATCGATAGCTTCACCGAGTTGCGCTGGATTACCGTGGCATCTGAACCCGGGCACTACCCGATATAAATACCACTGGTAAATCATGAGCGGCATAAATACATAATACTGATAAGTGCGAAACACTATGACCAAGGCAGCTGACCCCAGGGAAATACTCGATAACACCGCCATGAATGGCTTCCAGATCATGGCGGTGGTTATTTGCATTCTCCTCAATGCCCTGGATGGGTTCGATGTACTGGCCATCAGTTTCGCATCGCCAGGCATAGCCGATGAGTGGGCCATTAACAGGGCCGGGCTGGGAATTGTGCTGGCGATGGAACTGGTCGGAATGGCCATCGGCTCCATCGCTCTGGGTGGCATCGCGGATCGCATAGGTCGACGTCCGACTATCTTGTGGTGCCTGGTCACCATGGCGGTAGGTATGTATCTGGCGGCCCTGTCGCAGTCGGTAACCCAACTGCTTGTCGTCAGGTTTGTAACGGGGCTGGGGATAGGCGGCATGCTGGCCTCAATCAGTGCGATGGTCGCGGAGTACTCCAATGCCAAGCATCGTAACCTTGCGGTAATTTTGATGGCGACCGGCTATCCGCTGGGGGCGACGGTGGGCGGTTCGGTAGCTTCGCTGTTGCTGGAGCATGCAGACTGGCGTGCTGTATTCGAGTTTGGTGCTATTTGCACAGCCGCATTTATCGTCATTGTATGGTTCTGGTTGCCAGAGTCGATTCAGTACCTGTGTACGCAGCGCGGGCCTGATTCACTTGAGCGAATTAACAACACGCTCTCCAGAATGGGTCATGAGGAAATTCAGGAGTTGCCAACACTGCCGGCTGCTGAGGAAAAGCTTAACTACAGCGCACTGTTTTCCGACAGGTTCCGTGCGCTCACCGTGCTGCTCTGTATCGGCTACTCTTTCCATATCATGACTTTCTACTATATTCTCAAATGGATCCCGAAAATTGTGGTGGACATGGGGTATGAACCCTCCACGGCAGGTTCAGTGCTGGTATGGGCGAATCTCGGGGGAGCCTGTGGCGCCTTGTTTCTGGGACTGGCGTCCAGCAGGTTCGGCCTGCGCAGATTGCTAATGGTCTTGTTGGTGCTGGGTTTTGTGATGGTCAGTTGCTTTGCATTAGGTCAGTCATCAATGAAGTCCCTGTCCGTAATCTCTGCGGTGATAGGTTTCTTCACCAATGCCGGGGTGGTCGGTTTCTACGCACTGATAGCTAGTACTTTCCCGGCGGATGTTCGGGCCGGTGGCACTGGATTTGTTATTGGCATCGGTCGTGGTGGCGCCGTCCTGGGACCGGTGCTGGCCGGATTCCTGTTTGCCTCTGGCGCCGGCTTGTTGGCAACTTCGGTAGTGATGGGGCTCGGTGCTTTACTCGCAGCCGTCGCAGTGTTTTTTCTGCGCCGGGTGCTTGAGAGCCACCGTATAGCCGCTGAAATATAGGGCATGACTGCTTCAAAGAGTTTCATCACCGATTTCTATGGACTCGCGAAAGAGAAGGGTCTTGATGCAGACGATCTGCTCCGGAACGCCGGGATAGACAAGGCCTTGATCGATTCATCCAACAGCCGCGCGCCCAGCGAAAAGCTGGCCAGTGTCGTTATAAACATATGGGATCAGCTTGGCGACGAGGCCATGGGGCTTTCTGGATCCCCTATCCCCAGGGGCGCTTTTCATATGATGGGAAAGCTGGCCGTTGGGGAGCTCACCCTGCGCAAGGCACTGGCCGCAGGTATTAAATTCTATGGCATGGTGACAGATGCTTATCGTGTATCACTCGAAGAGGGTGAGGAACACGCCACCTTGAGATTCGAGATGCAGTATCCACAGCAGGAGAGGCACTATCTCTTCGCTGAAATCACTTCTCTGGCATGGCATCGGATGGCGTCCTGGCTCATCGCTGAGCATATTATCCTGCATGATGTGTACTTCGATTATCCCGCACCGAGCCATGTGAAGGAATATGTCTATCTCTTCCCGGGACAGCATATTTTTGACGCTGATTTTCTGGGTTTTTCGCTCAGTAAAGGGTTTCTTGATCGCGAAATCTGCCAGACAAGAGAGTCGCTGGGGGCTTTTATCCAAAGCTGTCCAGTGGAACTCTTTCACCAGCCCAAACAGGATTTCACTGTGTCAGGTGATCTGAAGCGGGTTTTGCGCAAGCAGGTTGCCGAGGGCTTTCCGCGCCTGAGGGAAGCCGCCGAAAGTCTGCATATGACGAAGCGGACGATGATGCGGAAACTGAAGGAGGAGGGCACTTCTTACCAGGAACTCAAGGATCTGGTGAGGCGAGACCGCGCGGTGTACCTGCTCAAGACCCATCAGATGCCGGTCAGTAAAGTGGCGGAGGAGGTGGGGTTTTCCGATCCGGCCGTATTTGCGCGCTCCTTTAAAAACTGGACGGGTATGTCACCGAGCCACTACCGTTCTGTGACGGACTGAATTGCCCTGACCCTCACTCGGCGGCTGCCTGCACTACAACGGAATGCCCGTATTTGCGGCAGGCAATCCACAAGCATGCATTAAAAAAATTCGCGTACTAAAAGCATAGTATTCTGTCACCAAGCGCTATTCTGCAGACCTGCGGCTTCTTCTATAGTTCTCGTAACGCCACGTGGACGCACATCTAATTTTGTAGCCTGTTCCCAGAGTGCTCACGTAAAACTGTTAAGTGACATCGGGCGTGAATAAGTCTCGCGCGGCCTCGAACACTTCTAGGAGAGAATACAGCAACCAAGGAAAATACCATGACTCAAGAGCGTAAAGAAGAAGACACGGTAGCCTACACGGTGGAAAATGGCATCGCCTGGGTAAGTTTCAACCGCCCCGAAAAGCGTAACTGCATGAGCCCGAAGCTCAACCGCCAGAAGATGCGGGTGCTCGACACACTGGAGTTTGATGATTCTGTGGGTGTGCTGGTGCTTGCCGGCGAGGGTGATGCCTGGAGCGCGGGCATGGACCTCAAGGAATACTTCCGTGAAACGGAAGTACTGGGCCTGGGTCGAACCCGCCGCGCCCAGAGTGAGGCGTACGGATGGTGGCGCCGGCTGCGCTGGTACCAGAAACCGACAATCGCCATGGTCAATGGCTGGTGTTTCGGTGGCGCCTACGGTCCGCTACACGCCTGCGACCTGGCCTTTGCGGCGGAGGACGCGCAATTCCGCCTCAGCGAGATCAACTGGGGAATTCTCCCCGGTGGCGGTGCTACCAAGGTGGCAACCAACCTGCTGTCGATGCGCAACGCCATGTATCACACGATGATGGGCGAAAACATCGACGGCAAGATGGCTGCCGAATGGGGCCTGGTGAACGAGGCAGTGTCCGCCGACGCACTCAGGGGCCGGGTTATCGAGGTTGCCAATGTACTGCTGCAGAAAAATCCGGTTGCGCTTAAGGCCGCCAAGGACGCTGTCAAGCGGGTTGCGGAAATGACATATGACAATGCCGAGGATTACCTGATCCGCGCCCAGGAAGCGGCCAACTCTTTTGACAACGATGGCCGTAAAGAGGGTATCAAGCAGTTTATTGACGACAAGACATATAAGCCCCGCCTGGGTGCATACGATCGTTCCCGGCAGAACGACTAGTTGACCTTGTGGACTACATTCACTTCCATGCCCAACTCCACCCTCGGAGCCTGGCGGTTACCGACATTAGCTCCGGGCGGGGTTGGAACTACGAAGAGTTCGATCGCTTCGTAGCGGCCTGTGCCCGATGATAAGTGGGGAGAGGTCGGTTGCCTGTTTTACGTGGCTGACGGAGAAAGCCCCGCCATCGAGGATATTGAGGCCTTCCTATTGCCCAGGCTGGCAAAATATAAAATACCCAGGAAAGTCCGGGCGGTTTCAACAATACCGAGAAACGGCGCGGGCAAGGTATTAAAGAATAAGTTACGCCAGTAATTGAGCGTTGACCGGAACCGACGATGACCCCCTATAAAGCACCATTGCAAGATATCTTTTTCAGCCTGCGGGAAATTGCCGGTGCCCAGCGGATACCAGAGTGGGATGAGGACCTCGCTCTGGAGGTGGCCAGTGCCTTCGCCAACTTTGCCGAGAACGAAATTGCCCCATTGAACGGCAGAGGCGACTTGCAAGGTTGTCGTATTGAAAATGGCGCGGTCAGGATGCCCGACGGCTTTCGGGAAGCCTACCAAAGGTTGGCGGCCGATGGCTGGCAGGGCCTTTCGCTGCCTGACGAGCACGGCGGTCAGGGGCTACCTAACCTGCTTCAGTTTATCGTCAGCGAAATATTCAGCGGCGCCAATCACAGCCTGCAAATGGTGGTAAACCTGGTTCCCGGAGCGTCGAATGTCCTGACAAGGTTCGGCACCGATGAACAGAGGCAAACCCTGATTCCCCTGCTGGCTTCCGGTAGTTACCTGGCAACCATGTGCCTGACTGAATCCGGTGCAGGGTCCGATCTGGCAAAAATCCGGTGCAAGGCCACGCCAGCGGGCGACAATTGGGAAATCTCCGGCGAGAAGATTTTTATTTCCGGAGGCGGCCAGGATATCAGTGATGGTATTTTGCACCTCGTGCTGGCCCGTACCGGCGAGGAAGGAATCCGCGGCCTGTCGCTATTTGCGTGCAGATCGATACTCGAAAACGGCAGTCCCAATTCGATCAGCGTGGCCCGCATCGAGGAAAAGATGGGGCTGCATGCTTCCCCGACCTGCCAGATGCAATTTGAGAGGGCGGAGGCGGAGATTATCGGGCTCCCGGGAGAGGGCTTGAAGTGCATGTTCGCGATGATGAATCACGCCCGTACTGACGTTGCCTTGCAGGGTGTCGCCCACGCTACCCGGGCATTGGATATCGCCACTGCCTATGCCGCTGAGCGTACCCAGGGTACGGATGACGATGGCCGAAGTGTAAGTATCGATCAGCACGAAGATGTCAGGCAAATGCTGGACGATATGGCCGCATTGGCCATAGGCGGTAGGGCCATTGCCCACACCGTGCTGGTACATGTAGAGTCGGGAAGTGACGCCAAACTGGTCGACTTTCTGACACCTGTTGCCAAGGCTTTCTGCTCGGAGGCAGCAACTTCGGCAGCTTATGTTGGCCAGCAGGTTCTGGGGGGATACGGGTATCTGCAGGAATACGGCATCGACCAGATATATCGCGATGCTCGAATTACGGCAATCTATGAGGGCACCAACGGTATTCACGCAAAAACATTGTTGAAACGCGAACTGTCTCGCGGGCAGGGCGCGGAGATGTTTCGCGAGCTGATCTCCGACATCGTCGAAGCTACAGCGAATGAAAAACTGGGTGTGGCGCTCACTCAATGGGACGATGTCAAGGCGCGACTCACAGAGGCGCAGTACCCGATATCAGCAGCCGGGGATTTCATGCAGCTGACTGGAAAGTTGTTGTTCCTGGCACTATGGCTGAGAATACTGGATCGTGTCGATCGCTCGTCTTCGCCAGAGATGTACGGCCGGGTAGGGAAACGAGTGCTGAAACGTGTGCCTCTCGAGATCAGCTGCCTGTCATCTCAAATACGCATAGAGATTGATAACGCGGTGAACTGAACAGATACAGAGGTATTCCAGATGATCGATCCAGAAAAAGTCGTTGCAATAGACGTCCATGTGCACGCCGAAGTGTCGTGTACTGACCCGGAAGACCCGGTAATGGGCAAGTTTTTTGATGCCGCCAGTAGCTATTTCAAAGCCCCGCGGCAGCGCCCGACCATACCGGAGACAATCGATTACTATCGTCAGCAAAATATGGCCTTCTGCCTGTTTACCGTAGACTGTGAGGCGGGGCTTGGGGCGAAGCGTATTCGTAATGAGGAAATCGCCGAGCTGGCCAATGCCAACTCTGACGTGGTCATCCCCTTTGCATCCATCGATCCGCACAAGGGCAAGCTGGGGGCCCGCGAAGCGCGGGACCTGATTGAGAACTGGGGCGTAAAGGGCTTCAAATTCCACCCACCCCTGCAAGATTGTGACCCGTCAGACAGAATAGCCTATCCGCTATATGAGGTTATAGCTGAGTACAAGTTGCCCGCCATTTTTCATACCGGCCACTCCGGGATGGGGACAGGTCTCAAAGGCGGTGGCGGGGTCAAGCTCAAGTACGGCCAGCCCATGCTGGTTGACGAGATCGCAGTCGACTTCCCGGACATCAATTTTATCCTGGCACATCCCAGTTGGCCCTGGACTGACGAAAGCCTGTCCATGGCCCTGCACAAAGCGAATGTCTATATCGACCTGAGTGGCTGGTCGCCCAGGTATTTTCCCGAGCAGATCATCCGCTACGCCAATAGTCAGTTAAGTCACAAGATGTTATTCGGCTCGGACTTTCCGCTAATTCGACCTGAGGCCTGGATGGAGGCGGCAAAAAAGGTCGGTTTCAAGGACGAGGTGCTCAAGGCCATCGTCAAGGATAACGCGGTAAAGTTGCTGGGCCTGGCTGGTAACGAATAAATCTTAAGTACAGGAGAGAAAACTATGTTCCCGAAAAACACCTGGTACGTGGCATGCACACCGGACGAGATCAACGACGGCCCACTGGGTCGGCGTATATGCGGCGACTCGCAGCTACCCGGTAGAGGAACGACACGGCTACGCGTGGGTCTGCGCCGGGAAGACAAAAAACTATAGAAAAACTAGAAACTTCTAAATTTGTGGGATATGGCTTATTCTCAGGGCGGTATGCCCCCTCTGGTCACTTGGAACACGATTTAATGGAAAACTCGCCCGTCATTATCGCCGGTGCTGGTATTGGTGGTCTTGCGCTGGCGTTAACGCTGCATCAGATTGGCGTCAGCTGCCGGGTTGTTGAATCTGTGGCTGAGCTGAAACCGCTGGGCGTCGGGATTAACCTTCAACCCAACGCCGTTCGTGAACTCATGGCGTTGGGCATCAGCACGGCTGAACTCGACGCCATCGGCCTTCAGACAAAGGAATGGGCGTTGGTTGGGCTGAACGGCAAAGATATCTATTCTGAACCGAGGGGACTGCAGGCAGGATATAGCTGGCCGCAGTACTCTTTGCACCGCGGCGAGTTGCAGATGTTGTTGTTGCGGCTGTTCCTCGAGCGAATCGGACCTGGGTCTTTGCTGCTTGGACATAAGGTGACCGGCTTCGCGCAACGTGATGAAACTGTTGTTGTGAATCTGGAAACCAAAGAGGGACATCGATCCGAACTGATGGGTACGTTGTTGATTGGCGCGGATGGCCTGCATTCACAGGTCAGGGCGCAAATGTAGCCGGATCAGCCGCCGGTACAATGGGGCGGACACGTGATGTGGCGCGGTGTGACCCAGGCCAAACCGATACGCACAGGCGCGTCGTTTGTTGGGCTCGGCACCCACGCACATCGCCTGGTGTTCTACCCAATCTCTGCAGCCAATGAAGAAACCGGTCTGGCAACAATCAACTGGATTGCCGAGATTGTGGTGGACCAGTCACAAGACTGGGGTAGTGGCGACTGGAACAAAAGGGTTGATGTGGAAGACTTCATCCATCACTTCGTGGAGTGGGATTATGACTGGCTTGATGTGCCCGAGTTATTGAAGGGTGCTGACAGTGCATATGAGTATCCCATGGTAGACCTCGATCTCCTGCCAAGTTGGGTTGACGGGCGAGTGGCGCTGCTTGGTGATGCTGCGCACGTGATGTATCCCACCGGGTCCAATGGCGCGTCGCAAGCGATTGTCGACACGCGCGAGTTAGGTGCTGCATTGATTCAGCACGGCGTGGGACCGTCGGCGCTCGAAGCCTACGACGACAAGCTTTGCAAGGACATTTCTGAGGTGGTCTTGCGAAACCGGGGTTCAGGTCCTTTTGGTATTTTGAGTGAGATAGAGCAGCGATGCGGTGGCGTCTTTGACGATGTCCATGCCGTCATCTCCAAGGATGAGATTGATGAATTCATGGCGGGGTACAAACGTGCTGCCGGCTTTGCGATGCAGAGTCTGAATGAGGCAGGTCATACAATAACTCCGGGAAGCAAAGTGTGGAAGTGAGCGCTCTGACCAATGCTTAATCACTTCATTCTCATCAAATACTCAGTCGATACGCCTGAACAGCATATTAAGGCGTTTTGTCAGCGACTGCTGTCGCTCAAATCGCAGATTGGTGGCATACGATATCTTGAGATTGGGCGTGACATCCTGCACGAGGGACGCAGCTGGGATGTGATAGCGATGAGGCTTTCGCTGTATCAAGCACAACCTTCACCTGATCGCGTTGCCACTTGATAGACCACTCTGAGATGTCATGCAGTGGCCTGTTGGTCTTAATTTGAATAATAAACTCCTGCATCTCCGCGTAAATGATGTAATCGTACACTTTCAAGTAGGTTTTCAGCAACGCAAGCACACCTTTAACCGGGTCGTCTGGCAAATTTTCAAGTACCGTTTTTCCCTTTGTTTGAGGTCTGCATAAGCTGATTACATCTTCGGGCGGGTGAAAAAACTGTGCTGAGGTACAAGAAGTATTAATGGGTTGTCGAGGGTAACCGGTTGACCAGAAAATGGTCGCGAAACTTGAGATCGTGGATGCAGGCTCCCGCATTGCCGGCGGTTAGTACTCGCATTGCTGGTTTTGTAGATCTTTTTCGCTCGCCTTTGAAACCCAGCACGAACAACTCTATACCAACAAATTCCTCAGTGGCTTCCTTGCTGATTTAGTGTAGTTGAGCTGGAATCCTTCCTAGCGAAAATCCGGCATTGTGGATCAGGTAGGCCTCGAATTCCCGGTGTACATACTCGGGTAGGGCCTTGCCCTCGGCAACTGCTCCCTGCGTTGTTCTACCTCCTGCATCCATGCAGTCGTGCTGGAACATCTAATCTGAGCGATTGGGTAGTATCTTGCATATCGCGCAATATGCAATACCCCTAAGCACTGACCGCGCACTCAGACCTTGAAACGTATTTTCCAAACCGAAGCTGCTATTCTTGATATCTATTGAGTATAATCAGTACTGAGGGTGATCAATAAGTGGCGTGCTCAAGTTGTGATTTATCCAACACAGCTTCAAAGAGCAATCACGTGCATTTGCCAGTGCAGGGTTCTCCGCGGGTACCGAGAGGGTACTGAGAGAGTCCTGAACTATTAGCCTTCGCCTTGGTAGCCAAAAAAATTCTTATTTACGGAGCACAGATATGGATCTGTCAATAACAGAAAGAGACCGTCGCTGGAATGCCATGAGCGCGATTATGGACGCCGAGGACTTGGGGGCGATCGTCGCGCATAGTGATTTTGGTGACGCAGCCTCACTCCAACGGTACATCAGTAACTTCCGATCCGCCTACGACCATGTGGCGGCTATGCTCTTCAGCGCCTCTGAGTGCGAGGTGATTCTCGCACACCCCGGCGGTATAGCCATTGCGAAGGCGATTTCCTGGGCGACAGAGGGGCATCCAATGGCGCCGTCACCGGTGTCCGGAGGGCGACCCACTGTTGGGGGTCAAATGGCCGAGCAGTTTCTGAAGCGCGGAGTCAAGCGTGTAGGCGTTGCCGGTTTGGAGCTTTTTCCTTACGGCTGGAAGGCAACCATCGAAGAGGCAATTCCCGGCATTGTTTTTGTCGACGTGTGGGAGCAGATGCATGCGCTGCGACTGGTAAAGAGTGAGGAAGAGCTGGTTCTTATACGCGAATCAGCGAGACTTTCAGATTTGACTTGGGAACTGATGCCCGAGTTCTTTCATCCGGGACGCAAGTGCTGCGAGGTCCTGGCTGATGTTGAGCAAGTGTTGCGTAGTCACGGCTGCGAGGACTTTTTTAACATGTGCATGCCGCTTCCGATGCTCCAGCGACCGCTGGATCGCAGTCCTTACTCAGCGCTCCCGATACTTGAAGGTGTGCCGTATCTTCTGGAAGTATCTCCCCGGTATGCGGGCTACTTTGCACAGCAGACCATGCCTGTAGTCCGTGGCGGAAGCATCCCGGACGAAATGCGCGCAGCGTACGATGCAGTCAACGCGGCACGTGAAAAAGGCTTAGAGCTTGCAAAGCCGGGCACTGATCTGGTGGAGGTCGGCGAAGCGATTTTTGCGCAGTTGAAAAGAGATGGCTTCGAAGCGCCGGGCCCCTCGTTTGGGCATGCCATTGGTCTGGAGCTCGAAGATAATCACATTGATGGCTCCCCGCTCATCCTGGAGGAGGGCATGACGTTTATTTTTCATCCTTTTGCTGCGGGACATCCGGCGGTCATGCGCGCCGATACCTATCTGATTACAGCTTCTGGAACCGAACGACTTACGACGGGAAGTACGGAAATTCTTGAGCTTGATTGATCAGTGAACGTCCTTAGCCGTGGTGCGCGTCGCCCCCGCCGCTAATAAAACCGATAAAAGCAGGAGTAACCGTTTCTTATGCCCTATGTGATCACGTCACCGTGTGTAGCCGATTACTCTTGTCTAGAGATTTGTCCGGTAGATTGCATTAGCCCGAATCCGGATGACGATGCCTTTGATCACGCTGAGCAGCTATACATCGATCCGGATCGATGTATCGACTGCGCTGCCTGTGTTGACGCCTGCCCCGTAAACGCGATTTACAAGCAAGAGTTACTTCCACCACGTTGGACTCACTATGCCGAAGTTAATCGCGATTACTTTCGGAACGCGGAGAAGCGCATAGCGGTAGTACAGGAGACGTCACTTTGACTACTCAAAAGCGCCCGGCACTGCGGGTGGCTGTTGTGGGCGCCGGACCGGCTGGGCTGTATGCGGTGGGTCAACTTCTGGACCAGGTGGACGTCGATGTAGACGTGGACGTTCTGGAACGTCTGCCTACGCCGCATGGCCTTGTTCGCGCTGGTGTTGCGCCAGATCACCCACTAAAAAAGCGAGTGATCGATAATATGTTCGAGTTTTATCTCGATCACCCCCGCGTACGTTTCTTTGGCAATGTGGAGCTGGGTGATCGCGTAGTGCCAGCTGATCTGGCGCTGTGGTATGACGCTGTCATCTATGCGGTGGGCGCTAGTGACGACCGCAAGCTGGGTATTCCCGGCGAGGATCTTGTGGGTAGCTATGCCGCTCGAGAGTTTGTCGCCTGGTACAACGGCCATCCTGATTTCAGTGATCGCCAATTTGACCTTTCTTCCGAGCGTGCGGTCATCGTGGGTACCGGCAATGTCGCGCTGGATGTTGCGCGAATTCTGACTTGCGATCTTGAGGTGCTGCGACAGACAGAAATTGCCGATTACGCGCTCGATACGCTCTCACGGAGCAAGATCAAGGAAGTGCTTATTCTTGCACGTCGCAGCCATATGCAAGGCGCATTCAATAATCCCGAGCTTGAGGAGTTGGGGGAGTCGTCGACGGTTGCGGTAGAGCTGCGCAATGCGACGCTGACGCCTGAGCAGCAATGCCTGGAGCAGCAACTGGACTGGATTGATCGGCGAAAAGTGGCGACGCTCAAAAAGCTGCAACAACGCCAGCTCGAAAACCCAGAGAAACGCATTGTTTTTCAGTTCTTGACCTCGCCAGAGCGCATTCTGGGTGATGAGCGGGTAGCCGGGGTGTCCCTGCAAAGCAACCGGCTTGTAGGCGACAGCCCTGACACTTTAGCTATAGAAGGCACCGGGGAAACCACTGAAGTTGCCACAGGGCTGGTTTTCCGCTCCATCGGGTACCGGGGTAATGCACTTGCAGATCTGCCCTTCTATGATTCAACCGGGACCATCCCGAACGCGCTGGGGAGGGTACTGCAGCACAACGAGATCCTGCCCGGGGTCTACGTCACGGGCTGGATAAAACGTGGTCCAAGTGGGGTTATCGGGAGCAACAAGAAGTGCGCCAGAGAGACCACCAGCTGCCTTCTGGAAGACTTGGCAGCTGGTCGCCTGAAAGGCGATGTACTGAGTCCGGTGGCTGTGGAAGCGGAGCTTAGACAGCGCTGCAAGGCGCTCGTCACGCAAAGTGACTGGCACAGAATTGACAGCGCTGAACGCCTGGCGGGGACCGCGCAATCTCGGCCTCGAGTGAAGTTCACAGACAGGGCATCGCTGCTACTTGCCGCTGGTGTTCCTGAGTGAGGCGCAAGCACGTGAAAGGAGAGTAGTTTTGACCAAGCAGGTAAAAACGTTTTGTCGCATTTGTGATCCGGCCTGTCCGCTCACCGCGAGCGTAGACGATTCAGGATCTATTACCCAGTTGGAGCCCGATCGGGAGCACCCTGTCGGAGGAATTGCCTGCCATAAGGGTTTGTCGTACCTCGACTTGCATCGTGATCAGGATCGACTGAATGCGCCTCTACGTCGAGAAAATGCGAAAGGCGATGCTGCGGGAATTTTTGAGGAGGTGAGCTGGGATACGGCGACCCGGGAATGTGCTGAGCGTTTACGGGCGATCATTAGTGAGCACGGCCCGAATGCGGTTGCTATCTACTCGGGTAACCCCGGCGTCTACAACGCCCGGGGCATGACTTATGGCGGTGCTTTTTCCAAGATGTTGGGCACGAGCATGATGTTTTCTGCGAACACGCAGGACATGTCTAATCGCATGGTGGCAGCGGCCGGACTTTACGGCAGCCTCTCGATAATGACCCCGGACTTAGTCAATACGGATTACCTGATTTGCATGGGCTCAAACCCGCGTGTGTCGAAGTGGACGGTGTTTTCTACCCCCAATGACTCTGGACGAACTATGGAGGCTGTAAAACAACGAGGCGGAAAAATTTGTTTTGTGAATCCCCGGGTCACGGAGTCGTCGACGCCTGAAACCGGTGAAACGCTGTTGATTAAACCCGGGGCCGACGTTTACTTCCTCGCGGCAGTACTCCATGAGTTGAATGTTACCGGCGCTTTGGATCAGGAGGTCATCGCCCGCTGGGGCGTGGGTATGGAAGAGGCATTGGCTTTTGCTTCGCAGTACCCGGCCGAACGTGTTCAGGGTGTGACAGGTATCGCTGCGTCCGAGATCAAGGCGGTGGCTGCCGATTTTCGCGCAGCGGGAGCGGCGACTATTTATGTATCCGTAGGTGTCAATCAGGGACGACAGGGCTTGTTGGCGGCCTGGCTCGCTGACCTGATAGTCTTTGCTACGGGCAATCTTGGCAAGCGCGGAGGCATGTACAAGCCAACGGGCCTTGCCGACTTTTATCCCCCGATGCCCATCGATTCAATCAGTGTTGATACGTCCCTGGGGGAGCTTCGGTACACCATGGGCGGGCCGGCGCCCCTGCCCACGATTGCACTGGCCGAACTCATCAACAATGGTGATATCAAAGCGCTTGTAAGCCTTGCCGGTAATCCCTTGCTGAGTGCCGCAGGAGAGGATCAATTGCGAGAGGCTTTCTCAAAGCTTGAATTGTTGATTGCTGTCGATATTCAGCGTAACGCCACGGCGGAAGCGTCAGATTATGTGTTACCCGCTACCGACTTTCTCGAGCGTGCAGACATCAACTTTGTCGCAAAAGGTTTGCAGCCCATCCCTTATGTTCAGTACACGGATCCCGTGGTGCAACCCGCTCACGAGCGTCGTGATGACTGGCGAATCCTCACCGACATAGCACGGGAAATGGGCGCCTATCAGGGTGAAGACCCTGACGGCTGGGGAATCGTAAACCAGATGCTGGCGATGGATGAGCTGAGCATTGATGATTTAAAAGCCATGCCACATCAAACCAAAATTTTTGAGAACACGCCCCATGATGATCTTTTCAAAAAGTGCCTCAAGCATGCAGATGGAAAAGTGCATTGCTTTCCTCCGGAGTTTGTAGGGGCGGGCATTTTTGAGCGCAGTGAAGCTATTTTTCAGGAGTTGGATTTGGAACCGGACAATGCGCTCAAAATGATTTCCATGCGCACGGCTTACATGCACAACTCCTGGATGTCGAATCTGAAGAAGTTCCGTCGCGGTGCCCAGAGTACCAATCCTCTGCACCTGAATCCTGGCGACGCCGCCCAGCGTGAGGTGGCTGACGGCGATAAGGTTCGGGTGTTTAACCAATACGGTTCTATCGAAACGCGCGTGCGCCTTGACGAGTCTCTGCGTCCCGGGGCGGTAGCGATGACCCACGGCTACGGCGGTGGTCGAGGCGCCATGCGTATCGCGGAAGCGAACCCTGGTGCGAACCCCAATAAACTTGTGCCGAATACGATGGATACGGTAGAGCCTCTAAGCAATATGAGCTGGATCGGGGCTTATCCTGTTGAAGTAGAGAAAGTAGGTTAGAGCTCCGCCTATTTGATACGGGGCTTAAAGCAAGCAACTGGCAACTTGGTTCGTTCTAAAGGGAATATAGGTATGTTTAGTAAAAACTGTATGGCGGGTAGTTGTGCGTTAGTCACTGGCGCTTCTACCGGTCTGGGTGCGCATTTTTCCAAAGTACTTGCTCAGTACGGCGCCTCGGTCATTGTGACTGCGCGAAGTACTGACGAGCTTGAAACTGTCTTTGAAGAGATTCGCGCGGGGGGAGGGCATGCTAAAGCCATTGCTATGGATGTGAGTGACCCGAAGAGTGTCGAAAATGCTTTTGATGAGATTAAGCAAGGAGAAGTCCCCACGATCTTGATCAACAACGCGGGCGTTGCTGACATAAAACGTTTTTTTGAATTTGGACGAAGAGTCCTGGGCGCGGGTCATGGATACTAATGTGACCGGCGTCTACAGGGTTGCCAGGGCTTTTGCTCGCATGCTTATAGATCGCGACCTGGGCGGCTCTATTGTGAACCTCGGATCTATTGGTGGTTTACGCATAGGCGTTGGCCAAACTGCATATGGTGCATCTAAGGCAGCGGTCATTCATTTAACACGTGGGCTATCCCAGGAGCTGGCGTCAAAGAATATTCGTGTCAATGCTTTGTGCCCCGGGTTTTTCGTAACGGAAATGAATCACGATTACTTTGCCTCGGAGCACGGTCAGGCCTATATAAAAAACACACCCGCCGGCCGGACCGGGCGTCTTGAGGAGCTTAATGGCCCGTTACTTCTGCTGGTCAGCGATGCAGGGTCTTTTGTTAATGGGGTTGCTTTGCCGGTGGATGGCTCTCATTCAAATAAGTTTGACTAGTGTTGGTCGCCTTGAGCAGGCCCAAGCTGGCCCGAGTTGAGTCGACATCGAATCTTGTGCAAGCAGCCATCTGTTAAGGCTGTAATATCGAGAGGGAGCCGGCTAGGAAGGACTCGCTGTTCAATCAGTCGTCCGATTACACCGGGATCAGTTTCAGCACAGCTTAGTGTCAGTGAGGCTATTCTCGGCGAGCGATCCCGATCAAAACCGCAAAAAAAACCGAGGATACCGCCGCTTTAAACAGCAGCTGTACCCCCGGCGCCATAGCACCTTTACCATAGACCCTTAGAAGGCGAAGGTCACCTCAGCTCCGTACTGCATAGGCGCCGCGTAGGAGATCGTGCGTGAGTTAGTGGGCGCTGCCCACAGTATTTGGGTCGCGTACTCTTCGTCTAACAGGTTGGTCCCGAAGAGGCGAACGCGCAAGGTATCTTCCGGATTATGCCAACTGATGGATGCATTGAGAATCGTGACTCCATCCTGGCGTTCTTCCCGACTATTCGTTTCTCTCAGGTAGACTTCAGAACGATAAGCCAAATCAGCTCTCACGCTAATTCCAGCCCCCATATCGACATCAAAGCCGGCGTTAACAGAGAGCTCTGGAGCGTTGGTTAGCTTGTTACCCGACACGTCGACGCAATTGGTGTCGGGGGCGAAGGATTCACCACTCGAGCAAAGCTCCGGAGAACCACTTCCCGGGTTGGCTCCATCAGGAAGCGTGAATTTGGTGTATTCAGCGTCAAGAAACGACACACTGCCGAACACAGCAGCACTTTCGGTGAGCCTCCAGGTGCTTTCTAGCTCAAGGCCTGTAACCTCGGCTTCCGGCGCATTGACAATATCAATGCCCACGCCAATGATTTGCTGGAGCTGCAAGTCGGTGTAATCGTAATAGAACGCGGTAGCATTTAGCGACATGGCGCCATCCATGAGCACATTCTTCCAACCGGCCTCCCATGCTGTAATGTCCTCACCATCGTACTCGTCGTTACACGTGCCGCCGGTGTTATAGCCACCAACTTTGAAGCCCTCCGTGTAATTAACGTAGACCATGCTGTTGTCGTTGATGTCGTATTGAGCACCGAGTCGAGGCGTCGTCGCCGTATCCTCCACGTCATCGAGAGGGTTGTCGGCAGGATTACATTGATTTCCTAGCGAAATCATGACTCCCGGCGCTACCACGATATCAGCGGTGATGTTGTTATCCTGACTGACGGATTGCTCATCTTCGGAGTGTCGAAAGCCTGCAATCAGTCGGAGGTCGTCAGTAACATTCCAGGTCACATCGGCAAACACTGCAATCGTCTCGGTGTCGTACGCGGGTGTCACAAAGCTCAATTGAGCACCCGGCTGGAAGGCCCCGTTCCCGTTGGGTTGGGTGATCGAAAGATCGCGGGTGTAGTCCTCGTCCATGTAGAACAGGCCAACCACTGTTTCAAAAGCTCCCACGCTTCCAGTCAAACTGAATTCCTGTGTCAAGGTCTCGGAATCGCGCAGATCCTGTCCTTGAAAAATGGATTGATCAGTGCCGTCAAAGTCCGACCAGTGATGGTCCTGGAGGTCCTGGTACCCGGTAATGGATTTGAGTGTGAACTCGCCAATGTCCCATGACACTATGGCTGACAGGGCTGCGAGCGTTGTGTCTGAGTCAGATGGGTCATTGGCTGTGGTTTTTAGTGGTTTGCCCGTCCAGTTGGCACCCAGGGCGGCATAAACGTTGCCGCCGAACTCAAAAAGATCGCCCCAGGGAGCTGCTCTTGGCCCAGGAGAGGTGAAAGGCTCTGTTTGTGCGATGCTTGGGTATGCAGCGCCATCTCGCTCGAGATAGGTAGCTGTCAACTGCAGCAGTACGGAATCGCCCAGGGCGGCGTCAACCGCTAACCGGCCCGAGTCCTGACCGCCGCCAAAATAATCTGGGCCAGCGCCGGTATTCTCAATGAACCCGTCGCGCTCGGTGGACGCGACCAGCAGGCGAGCTCCCACCGAATCGCTAATGGGTAGATTCAGAACGCCCTCGAGTCGTGTTTCGTCATCAGTCAAGTAAGCCGCCCTGACATATCCCTCAAATTCGTCAGTAGGTCGCCTTGAGATATAATTTACCACCCCAGCGTTAGCATTTCGGCCGTAGAGCGTACCCTGAGGTCCGCGCAGCACCTCGACGCGCTCCACATCCATCTGAAACAAGTCACCCATCGATGCACGAGGTTGGTATACACCATCAACGTGTAATGCGACTGCGGGGGAGCCCACTGAGTTAAAACCTACACCACGAATCGTAAAAGCTGTATTTCCCTGCGCCTTACCAGCCACCATGTTGGGCACAATAAACTGCAGATCCGTTGCGTCTCGAATGCTCCTTTCCTCCAACGAATTACCCGAGAATGCAGAAATAGCGCCTGCAACGTCCTGCAAGTTCTGGCTGCGCCTTTGGGCAGTCACGAGTACTTCCTCCAGCTGTACAGACTGGGCCGATTCGCTGCCTTGCGCGACTGCAAACTCAGATGATGCCGCCAGAATTGCGACGGCGAGAGCTGAATAGGCATATGAGCCTTTGGGTTTTAGACTATTCATAATATTTCTCCGCACTAATTGTTATTAATAAATTTACTGCCAAATACCTTTCTGTCACGGGCTTGTATTAGAGCCGAGTGATGCTATATTAGTGGCCGGCGACAAATTGTGACTATAATCATATATGAATTTGACCAGAAATCCAGAAATAAAGGTCTCGCGAGATATTTCTAGACATTGCTCCGTGACGGACGAACAACCGTAATATCCCCCCCAGTCAAACGAGGCGACAGCTAAATGCCAGACACCCCAAACCCATTAAATGTTCTGCTAATTGTTGGCTCCACTCGGCCCGGGCGCACCTCAGACCTTGTGCAGCCGTGGCTGACAGGTCAGTGGAACAAGGTAGTGCCGGAGGCCGACGTCTACGTGTTAAACCCATCCGATCCTTTGTTTTTGCGCTTTCGGGCGTATTTAACAGAAAACCAATGAGTATGGCTTGCCATAGTGGCGGATTCTACTCATTAAAATAATGTCAAAAAATACCTAAGGAGGTTGAAATGACTGAACAAGAAATAAATAAGCAGGTAGCACGCTCTTACTTTGAGCGTTGTTGGAATGAAGGCGATCTGGACTATGGTCGTAAAATCATTGCGGTAGATTATAACTGGCATTTGCCGGTGCCTCCAGGTACTCCAAAGGGATACGAAGGTTGGCGCCAGGGTGTTGCCGCTTTCCGTGAGGTCTTACCCGACATGCACTGGGATATTCGCCAGATAATCGCTGAAGATGACATGGTCATGGTCCGCACTGTTTGGACTGGAACCCACACGGGTCCTGAATTTATGGGCATCCCAACGAGTGGTCGACGGGTTACGGCCGCCAACTTCGATCTTTACCGTATGAAGGACGGTATGTTCGTCGAGCATTGGGATGTTCCCGACTATTTGGCATGGTATCGGCAGCTTGGCGGCCGCGACGTACAAGACGTGCCGGAAATGTGGGCAGGGTCGACCGAGTGTTAATGTTGTATTAGGCGCTTGAGCTCGCCGGTGTCTAGGAGTAGATAGGCGCCGGCGAGAACTCTGAAAACGAAAAAAATAAGGATTTTGCCAAAACCTGCGAACCCGAGATTACACCAATGAATAATGGGTTTCGCGGGTAAAATACCTAAGGGGGTTGAAATGACTGAACAAGAAATAAATAAGCAGGTAGCACGCTCTTACTTTGAGCGTTGTTGGAATCAAAAGGATTTGGACTACGGTAGTGAAATCATTGTGGAAGACTATAACTGGCATTTTCCGGCGCCTCCAGGTACTCCAAAGGGATTAGAAGGTTGGCGCCAGGGTCTTACCGGGTTGTTTGAGGTCTTTCCCGACATGCACTGGGATATTCGCCAGATAATCGCTGAAGATGACATGGTCATGGTCCGCACTGTTTGGACTGGAACCCACACGGGTCCTGAATTTATGGGCGTCCCAACGAGTGGTCGACGGGTTACGGCCGCCAACTTCGATCTTTACCGTATGAAGGACGGTATGTTCGTCGAGCATTGGGATGTTCCCGACTATATGGCATGGTATCGGCAGATTGGCGGCCGCGACGTACAAGACGTGCCGGAAATGTGGGCAGGGTCGACCGAGTGTTAATGTTGTATTAGGCGCTTGAGCTCGCCGATTTCTAGGAGTAGATAGGCGCCGGCGAGAACTCTGAAAACGGAAAAATAAAGATTTTGTTAAAACATCGAACCCGAGGTTACGCCAATGAATAATGGGTTTCGCGGGTCACGAATTCTTGTTCGACATTGCTTCAGATCCCTTGGAAAGAGCAAACCTCAGATCTCGCCGACCGGAAGTTGTCAATGAACTCAAGGCCAGCTATGAATCGTGGAACGTCGAAATGCTGCCGTATACTAATTCTTCAATTTCAATAGGGTTGAGTGGCCGCGAGTTTCCTGAGCGATACGGGGTGCATCCATCAGAGTCCGTGGCCGGCAACATGAGGTCGGTCCGCTAGGTCTTTAGTGTGCGCACCTGCTGTTGCTGCTAGTACATTACTTGTGCTTACCAACTTCCCAATCACTTTCTTTGAGGATGTTGGCGGTGTAGCTCCTCGGATCGTCCTCGAGTTGAGTTGCGACCGTGTCGTTCCAGCGATTTAGGAAGCCATGTATTGCGCATACAGCCGTTATATCCACGACTTGCTCATTGGTGAAATACTTGGTCAATTCGTCATAGTGGCTTCGCTCAACGACGCTTGGTTGTTGCCCAGCGGCGAAAGCGAAAGTCAAGGCCGCTTTTTCATCGTCAGCATGGAGTTTGGGATAAAGCCCATTCGTTCCTTCGCCCTTTCCACAAAAGGAGCGAGATCAGGCTGATGAGTGTGTCAGCGGCCGAGAGTGCTCTGCAGACATCTTCGTATCTGGCGATTGCATAAACGTTCAGAGAGGGAATCCTGACCGCGTCGCCGGTGTCCCTCAGTTTTCGAGAGTTATAACCGAATCTGGTGTATGGGCGGGTTGATGAAAGGCGGCGTATCCGGTTAATTTGCAGTTGCAACACCAACAAGTTAACACAGGAGATACGCCACCATGAACAAGAGTACCGTTGTTGAGATTGGGAGTCGAG
>JAPOQD010000036.1 GCA_026710905.1 Halieaceae bacterium | reverse complement strand
GGATTTCTGAAGACAATGCCGAGGCCGCGGCCTGGTTCCGCAAAGCTGCCGAGCAGGGACATGCCACGGCACAGTTCGTTCTTGGCCTTGTGTATGCCAACGGCCAAGGGGTTCCTAAAAATGATACCGAAGCAGCGCGCTGGTACCGCATGGCTGCCGAGCAGGGACATGCCACGGCACAGTTCGTTCTTGGCCTTATGTATGCCAAAGGCGAAGGGGTTCGAGGGGACGACGTGAAAGCTTATGCTTGGCTAAGTATTGCTGCAGCGCAAGGCCTTGAAAATGCCAAAAAAGGAAAAGAACTCCTCGCCGGACTTATGACAAACGCCCAAATAGCAAAGGCGCAGAAACTGTCCCGCAAATATCGGGAGGCCAGCGGACCCGAGCGGTGACACCTGCCCGCTACTGAGTTACAAATACACTGCAATCCATCCCCATTCACGAGGCTGCCTGAGCCAAGCCGAAGCAGCCCGCGTGACCGGTCTCTGTTGAGCGAAGCAATACAGTACACCCAAATCTTTTGTCGGCACCGATTATTTTTTTGATATTTCTTGAAATGATGGGTGTCCAGTTTCGAACGCCGTTCCGGTTTCGGTTCCATCCACCGGGCACACCGACCAATCCCGCGTTCCAAAGCCCCGAGATGCCATGGCTACGCGCTGATCGGGGATAAGGATATAATCCAGCCATGTTCAGGTTTTTGCTGATTTTCTTGATATTGTTTACGCATTCGGCGTACGCGATAGATAGTTACTCAGACAAAATAATTACGGATTCCCAAGCCAAAATTTTCAAAGACACAAAAAAAATTGCCGAACAAGGACTTGCCGCGGCACAGCACAATCTTGGCGTTCTATATGAAAACGGCCGCGGGGTTCCTGAAGATAATGCCGAAGCCGTACGCTGGTACCGCATGGCTGCCGAACAAGGATTTGCCTCGGCACAGCACAATCTTGGCGTTATGTATACCGACGGCAACGGGGTTCTGGAAGATGATGCCGAGGCCGTGCGCTGGTACCGCAAGGCTGCCGAACAGGGATTTGCCCAAGCACAGCACAATCTTGGTGTTATGTATGCCAACGGCGAAGGGGTTCCCGAAGATGATGCCGATGCCGTGCGCTGGTACCGCAAGTCCGCGGAACAGGGAAACGCCGATGCACAGTTCGGTCTTGGGGTTAGGTATGACAACGGCAAAGGGGTTCCTGAAGATGATGCCGAGGCCGTGCGCTGGTACCGCATGGCTGCTGAGCAGGGAAATGCTCCGGCACAGTATTTTCTTGGCGATATGTATGCCAACGGCAAAGGGGTTCCCGAAAATGATGCCGAGGCTGTGCGCTGGTATCGCAAGGCTGCCGAGCAGGGAAATGCCGGGATACAGACCAATCTTGGCATTATGTATGCCAACGGCGAAGGGGTTCCTGAAGATGATGCCGAGGCCGTGCGCTGGTACCGCATGGCTGCTGAGCAGGGAAATGCTCCGGCACAGTATTTTCTTGGCAATATGTATGCCAACGGCGAAGGGGTTCCTGAAGATGATGCCGAGGCCGTGCGCTGGTATCGCAAGGCCGCAGAACAGGGAGACGCCGATGCACAGTTCAGTCTTGGCGTCAGGTATGCCAAAGGCGAAGGGGTTCCCGAAGATGATGCCGAGGCCGTGCGCTGGTATCGCAAGGCCGCGGAACAGGGACACGCTTCAGCACAGTTCAACCTTGGCGTTAGATATACCAACGGCGAAGGGGTTCCAGAAGATGATGTCGAGGCCGTGCGCTGGTATCGCAAGGCCGCGAAGCAGGGAAATGCTTCAGGACAGTTTAATCTTGGCTTTATGTATGCCAACGGCGAAGGGGTTCCTGAAGATGATGCCGAGGCCGTTCGTTGGTACCGCATGGCTGCTGAGCAGGGAAATGCCTTGGCACAATCCGGTCTTGGCATTATGTATGACAGCGGCGAAGGGGTTCCCGAGGATGATGTGCAAGCGTATGCCTGGCTCAGTATTGCCGCCGCCCAAGGCAATGAAGTTGCCAAAACATTAAAAGAATCCATCGCCAACGATATGACAAATGCCCAAATTGCAGAGGCGCAGAAACTGTCGCGAAAATATTGGGAGGCCTACGGACCCGCGCGGTGACACCTGCCCGCGCAGCCTTACAAATACACTGGAATCCACCTCCCTTCACGAGGCTGACTGAGCCAAGCCGACACAGCCCGCGCGACCCGTCCATGTCAAGTAAATACTTCAAGATCTGGTGGCGCCACATTACCTGCAGTGCCCCTACCCAGTAAGCTGCGGTATTGCCACGGCCGAATTCGGAATCCGCATCCCGGCAGTAAGGGACGTTCTTTATCCGCGTACCCGGCGGGATCTGTATCTCACCGCACACCTGCAGCCTGGACAGGCGGCGACCGCCTTGGTATACATTGGCGCTGTCATCCGGAGTGCGAGTTGCCCTTGTTTCGAACCCCCTCCACGCGGGGGCTGGTTGTCTTGTTGGCGGTGTTCGGTTTGCTGCCGCTGTATCTGCTCAACAACCTGTACCGATACCCGCCGGGCCTGGACGAGGCCCCCGCGCTGCGCAGTGCGGACATCGTCAATCCGCTGATGGCCGGCAAGCCGCTACGGCTGCGCGGCGAAGTCCTCAACAGCTTCACCACGCGGCATGGCATGGTCGTCGTAACGCTCTACGACGCCGCTGAAGACCTGAATATTGGCGCGCCGATCTTTCCTTCCTTCGGCAAACTGCGGCAACGGCCGCAACGTGGGCAGCAGGTGGAGATTATCGGCAGCGTCGGCTTCTATCGCGGGCGCCCGCAGCTCAACCCGCTATCTACCGAACACGTGCGGATTCAGTTTGACACGGCGGCGGCGCTGCCGGTCGCCGAGGCCAAGCTCCTCGCCGGCAAGATCGTGCAGGCCGGGCCGCTGCGAATCACCGAGTGGGAAAAGTTTCGCAGCGCGGCGGGGAAACATCACATCCGCCTGACGCTGGAAGACGACAGTGCGACGGTGGCCGGCATTCTTTTCGAGGGTGACTGGAACGAAGAGGATGTCGACATGCTGAAAGCTGGCGGGCAATTTTTCGTAAATGCCCGCGTCGGTGAGTTTCGTGACCTCCCCTCGTTAGTGGTGAACAGGATCACACCCGTCACCCCGGAGACGGCGCCGTAAACGCCGTCGGCATTCTCGCCGGAGTGCTGGTCGGTGTTCTCACCGGGCTGGTGCCGGGAATTCACGTCAACACCGTAGTGGCGCTGATGCTGGCCAGCAGCGCCACGCTGGGAGCGGCGGGCTTCGACTACTCGGTGCTGATCGCTTTCACCTGCGCTCTTGCCATTTCCCATACATTCTTCGATGTCATACCCGGTCTGTTCCTGGGCGTTCCCGGCGACAGCGCCTTTGTACACTTGCCCGGCCACCGCATGGTCAGGCGCGGCCTTGGGGAGCGGGCGATCAAGCTCTCCATATACGGCAGCACCATCGGCCTGTTGCTCGGCGCCGGAGTGTTGGCGCTGTTGCTGTCGCCGTGGGGTTCCGGTTTCATCATCTCGCTGGAAAAGCTGTTGTCGAAATGGATGCTCTGGGTGCTGTTGCTGCTTTCCGCGGCACTGCTGCTCTCCGACGGCAACCGCCTGCGCGCTTTGCTGGCGTTTCTGTTCAGTGGCGCACTGGGCATCGTGGTGCTTGGCTCGCCACTGGTGCCCGGTGGCTCCTCGGCGCCAATCAACGCCCTGTTTCCCGCCCTGGCCGGACTTTTCGGTGTTGCCGGGCTGGTCTATGCCATCGGTACTGCGCACACGGTCGACGCTGGTGAGACTGAAGAAGCGGGCGCAACTGGCGCCGGGGCTACAGATTCGCCGCGCGCCCCGATTGCCGGCCCCTCCCTGCGCGGCGGGCTCGGCGGTCTGATCGTTGGCCTGCTGCCCGGTCTGGGCAGCGCTAACGCCGCCACCCTGCTGTTGCTGATCGAGGACAAACTCGGGGCGCGCAAGCCCGTCGAGGTGGAGGACCAGTCCTACCTGGTCACGGTGTCGTCACTGAACACCTCCGAGGCGCTGTTTTCCGTAGCCGCCCTGTATCTGATCAGCAAGACCCGAAGCGGCGCCTCCATCGCCGTCGATCAACTGATCGGTGGTGGAGTTACCGGCTGGGATGTGGCTTCCATCAGCCTGGCAATGCTTGCCGGCGGCGTGCTCGCCGGGCTGTTGCTGTGGCGCATCGGGCCGCTCCTGGCCCAGCGGATGTATCGGCTCAATGATGTGGCGCTGAACTGGGCGGTTATCCTGTTCCTTACACTGCTGGTGTATTTTCTGCTCGGCAGCGGCGGACTGACGATTCTGGTGAGCGCCACGGCCATCGGTTTGATCCCCTTGCTGTGGGGTGTGCGGCGGGCGCAACTCATGGGCTTTTTTCTGGTTCCCACTGTGTTGTTCTACTCCGGGCTGCAACCGGCTCTGGCGGAATTGCTCGGTGTGCAGGCTCGAGTCGGCCCGTCTTTTGAGGCGCTGGCCATCCACAAGCTGGCGCTGGCTATTGGCGTCGCGGTGGGTGTCGGCGTTCTCGCATACCATCTTGCGCAGCGTTTGCAGCGCTGGCTGGGCGGCTATCGCGGCGCCATCCTGTTTCTGGCGCCGCTGGCAATATTCGCATTGTTGCAGACAGGCCTACAGGTGCTCTACCCGGAGAACTCTTCGCGGCTGTTCGACTGGGGGCCCTCCCAGGACTGGATCGCCGGGGAAATCGACCGCGTGGTGGATGGAGACACCGTCTATGTCGCCAGCTCGGGACGACGCTACTATGTGCGCCTGGCCGGCATCGATTCGCCAGAGCTGAGCCAACCCCACGGCGCCGAGGCGACCCGTTTTCTCGAACGGCTGGTGGAGAATGAAAACATTGTCTGGCGCCCGATGGGGGTGGACTCCCATGGACGGATAGTGGGAGTTCTATACCTCGGCGAGCGCGACCTCAACCTGCATTTGGTGCGCACCGGCAACGCCTGGGCCAACAGCGGCACGGATTCCCCCCCAAGCCCGGAATACCAAGCCGCCCAAAAGCAAGCGAAACAGGATAAGGCCGGGCTGTGGAAAGCCTCCGAGGCCCCTACCCCACCCTGGGCCTGGCGGCGCCGCTAAGTGTGACCGCAGGCTTGCATCATGAGCTTTTGGTCAGGCTTGACCTCAACCGGTACGCCATTTTTATCCGACCTGCCCGACAAGGGTTCGCAGGGATTCGGGCCATTGTGCAGGCTGATATTCAAACGGCATAAGGGTCACTAACCTCTCTTCGGGTACCAATTGGATTTCTTACAATAATGGTTTTCCTCTAACGGGTCTTCCAATGAAAAAGGTTAGATAAGCAGTGAAGGTACCCATAGGCCGTGCACTTACTCCGGCGCATACAGGTTTTGCCCAGTGCATTGATTACCATGTTAGCAAGGCTTAATCGTGCCTACTTTTCGGCCTTAAAATGACCAGAATTCACATATACGGTATTGTGTGGTATTACTGTGTATTGCATCGTATTAAAAAATCGTGGATTTTGACCAATTATTGCGGGTTTAAGCGGGTTTTAATGCTTTTTAAGCATAAGTTTATCTATTTTTGTAATTTATGACTTTTTTCCATTCTTGGGCTGTTTTTTACCGTTTTGGGCCAGCCGGTTGCACCTTTATTCGCTTTCGAGTTTAGTGATCTGTTCCAGGGTCGTTTTTCCCGGCGGATAACGGCCTGCAGCCAGCTCTCTCGCAAGCATCCTCACTCGTTCTAGCGAGATAGGCTGATAATCAAGTTGCTCCAGGGACACGTTAATGTGCGCCGAGCGCTGCGGTGGTTCATCATGCGTGTGGCCATGCACATTCACCCAACCCTCGGGAAGGCTGGCAAGGGGCAGGTGCGTGCAGACAATTGGCGGATCGCCCTTAAGGCAGAGAAGCGAATTGACTTGATCGAACCCCGTCACGCGCAAGGAACCCGAGCCGGTGAGATCGTGATTTCCGGCCACCAACAGCTTCCGCTTTCCTGCGCCTTCGCGAACTCTCTGCCAAGTTACTTCGCTGACAGCATGACGCATGGCCACATCGCCAACAAAAATCAGGGTGCCCTCTTCACTGACAACTTTGCGCCAATTCGCATAGATCGCCGCATCCATCGCCTCGACGCTTGCAAAGGGGCGGTTCGTGTAGCGAATGATGTTTTCGTGTCCCAAGTGCAGGTCCGACCACAGCCACACCTGCCCATCAGCTTCAAGCATATGCGCTGGCAGTTCGCCGAGCATGCGCAGCATGGCCCTGTACATTCTTCTTGAATGCCGATTGGTTGGACCCCGGCTGCGCGACCAGGTCTCAAGATCCTTCGCATAGATTTGCCTGGCGGTTTCACAATCCATAGGTAGGGCCGGGGCGCTCATGGTCTCATTGTATCAATGGCTGCAAAAGCACACTCATCATTTCTAACATTTACTGCCAGTGTAAAGAGCTGGGTGTCCTTAATTCACTTGGCCGAGACCTGCGCCCTCGCGCCGTAGGTCAACATCAACCCACATCATGTAGGCGCCGCGCATGCGCGGCCCGCGGGCACAGGGCACCTACGGTTGCGGGGAGACCAGTAAAAAATGCTGCCTGCACGGTGTTATTGAGAAGTTACCAGGAAAAACTGAACCGGAAGAAACTCTGAGAAGAAGAGTGTAAGGAGGCGCTGAATTCATGGCCTGTTGTTGCCATAATGCAATTTCCGCTATCGATATCGTTTCCCATTGGATCCGCCATGCCCCTTGCCGCTTCTCTGACAGACCTCGCCAACTACCTGGCCGGGAGCGCCGAATATTTACTGGCTGGTCTGTATATCGCCATGGCTCTGGCAGTGAGCGTTCACGCAACCTTGTGGAAGAGGGATTCGCGGGCGGTCATCGGCTGGATCGGCCTGGCCTGGTTGTCACCCTATATCGGCGCGCTCGCCTACTACTTGTTCGGCATCAACCGTATTCAACGCCGTGCGGTACAACTTTCCGTCCGGCGCGCCTGGCGCCATGCGGAAGAAATCAAACTGAGCGCCCGGGAAAGCACCCAGCAGGAACTGTTTCTGGACAGTGAATTTGCCGGCGGCATGGTGCGGCTGTCACAACAGTTGTCGGGCGCCGGTTTACTGCCGGGTAATACCGTTCAACCGCTGATTAATGGCGATGAAGCCTTCCCCGCCATGCTCCAGGCGATTCGCGACGCTCGCAAGTCCGTGTGTATGTGCAGTTATATCTTTGATCACGATCAGACCGGCCGGCAATTTGTCGAAACGCTGGTGGATGCGGTAGGCCGGGGTGTCGCGGTCAGGGTGTTGATAGACGGTGTCGGTGCGGGCTATAGCTGGCCCAGTATCATCCGGGTATTGCGCAAGGCCGGTGTACCCACCGCAACTTTCCTGCCTACCCGGGTACCTCGATTGCCCAATACCGCCAACTTGCGAAACCACCGCAAAATCCTGGTAGTGGACGGCGAAGTGGGTTTCACGGGCGGCACCAATATTCGCCATGCTCACTGTCTGAACGGGCAGCCTTCCAACCCCACCAGTTGTCTGCATTTTCATTTGCAGGGTCCCGTAGTCAAACATCTTCAGCAAACCTTCGCCGTGGATTGGGCTTTCGCCACCGGTGAATCCCTGGAAGGGGACCACTGGTTTACCAGCACCGAGCGCAGTGGTGATATCTGGGCCAGGGGCATTGCAGCCGGGCCCGACGAAGATGTCGAAAAGCTCAGTGACCTGCTGGTGGGAGCATTGTCCATGGCCCGCAAATCGGTGCAGCTAACCACCCCTTACTTCCTGCCACCACAAGCACTGATGCAGGGCCTGGCGGTAGCTGCCATGCGCGGCCTCAAGGTTGATATCGTTCTGCCCGAGAAGACCAATATTCGCCTACTGAACTGGGCCACCATGGCCGAACTTCGGCAACTGCTGGAGCGCGGTTGCAATGTGTATCTGACCCCCCCTCCCTTTGACCACAGCAAGTTGCTGATTGTCGACAACACCTGGTCCCTGATCGGCTCCACCAATTGGGACCAGCGCAGTTTGCGCCTGAATTTCGAATTTAACGTGGAATGTTACAGCCCGGCTTTCGCCAACAGTCTGCGAGCCATCATTGAAGGCAAACTCGCCAATGGCAGGCGCTTGACACTGCACGATCTGGACCGCCGCTCCCTGCCGGTCAAACTTCGCGACGGCGCCGCTCGTCTGTTTGGACCGTATCTGTAACTGGCTGTTATTGATGACCGGTGACGCTATTCGACTCTGCAAACCAACCCCGGTATTATCCGCGTCCGCAGGTTTCCTGCCGGCCAGTCATTCCGCCCGTAGCTCAGCTGGATAGAGCGCTGCCCTCCGGAGGCAGAGGTCAGAGGTTCGACTCCTCTCGGGCGGGCCATGCACTGAAGGCCGGCGCAGCCGGTTTTCAGTGCATGGCCCGCTGGATGGGCTTGATGAGAACCTCCCCTGGTTCGACAAGATGCGTCTGGAAGACTACTCTGGCCGCACCCATATGGGGGAAGTCCAGGCGCGCTCACGGATCGATACCGGCACCCTGGGATCGCCGCAGGAAGCCTGGGGATTATTTTCCGCTGTTTGCAGGCAGAGGCGGGTCGACCAACGACAACTTGGCGCCTCAACCACCCGCGCATAATAGACAGCAGCCCGTTCCGGATTGAAGTCCGGATCCTGCCAAACGCCACAGAGCGTATCGCGCCCGGCATCGACGACCGCGCAGGTGCTGGTCGAGAGCGCCTCGTCGGGGATCCGCTCACCCGCAACATCGAACACCCGGGTTTCGTATACGCCATTTTCACCGACCCAGCCCTTGACGATCTGAATCCGTTCCAGCGGGTTGGAGGGAAATGCATCCGTGCCGGCGTCTCGATTGGCCGCAGCGAAGAACAGCGGCGTCTTGTCCGCATCAGCAATGAGTTCGCCACCCATCGGCACACCGCCCGCATAGGCAGCGTCTATCGCGTCGACGCGCTCGCAAAGATCTGCTGAAATGCCGGTACCGGCGAAGAAGCGCGGTTCGATGCGCGGGCCGCTTGTTCCAAAAGTCTCACGACGTTGCAAGGCGTCGAAGATTGCATCGCGCGAGTTCTCTTCCGCCCACACACCAACGAGACCGCCAGGATTGGTATCAAACCTGGAAGAAATGGGGTCGCCCTGGGCCATAAGACCTTCCTCGGCCACATTGCCCATGGTGCCATCGTGGGCGTCGGTCGAGGCAATAAAGCCGAACTCAAACGGGTTTACGCCAATACGCTGCTCCTCGGCGAGACCAGCGACAAGCGCTGTCCGTACGAAGTCGTTGCGATCAACGCATCCAGCGCCCAAGAGCGCTCCCGAGCCCACGCCGCCCTCACAGTCGGGCGGGGCGGGAGTAGCGAACGCGCGCATCTTCTCGAAGTTGCACAACTCGTCTACGGGGCCGCCGACGCCGACCAGACCATTGCGGCATTCGGAGTCGCCCTTGACCTGCATCATCTCTACAATCGGCTCCATGGAGGCACGCAATCGCGCGGCCCGTGCTTCCTGCACCGGGGACATGGCGCCCGGGTATTCGGTGCGGAACATTCTTCCATCCGACAGGTTCGAATTGTGCGGAATCGCAAGCGCCTCGCAGCCGGGCATCGCATCGTTGCACTCATCTCGCAGACGTCTCAGCATTACCAGGGGCTCTGGTTGGTCAACCGAGTGGATTGGCCGGTCGAGAACGACTTCGTTCCGAAATATGACATTCCGGTGGACTTTCGATAGCTTCGGGGTGAGCGAGTACTCGTAGGCCACGAAGGTGGTAAATTTGCAGTCGGAGCTTCTGTCGTAGTGATCTTCCGCCGCCTGCTGGATCTCCCCCCAGTAAGTTTCGGTCGCGTCCCGGCAACGGCGGCCATCCGCGCCACAGACCTCATCCATATCAATAGCAAGCATGCCCTCGCGAATGGTTTCAACAACGCTCTTGAAGTTTCCCTGCTGAAGGCCGCGCTCTTCGCCGCGATAGCTTCTACAGCTCTTGGTATCGTAGACTTCGGAGCCCTGATCCGTGCACAGGGATACCTGACCAAAGTTTTCCGCATGATCGGTAACTGCGGCGAAATCAAGTGGGCGGTCGATCCTCTGCGGATTCGTTCCGAGGCCTGCATCGTCCAGCGGGGCAAGCAGTATCGTCTCACCCATCGCGTAACGATAAGCGTCTGACGGTGTGGTCCGTGTGTCAAACAGATACGCGTCCATCGAGCGAGCCGTATGGACATGCAAGTCCCCGAAGAGAGCGAGGCGCGTCGAGGTCCGGCTGGCGCAGGGCTCGCGTTTCAATACACCGGTCGCTTCCGACTGAGCAGATCTGTCCTCGTGCGCGCCGCTGCCTGCCGCTCCACCGTCACCCTCTCCACAGCCGCCCGCCGTGAGGGCAATAATCCCGGCCAGAAGGAATAAGCAAGACCTCGCCGCGGTCGCTACTCGAAACTGTGTAACAGCGATCAGGCCGCCATCGCGAAGTGTGTGACGCTCCCTGGAGCTTGGGTAGTGTGCTGGCTGGAGTGCAGGCTTTTGTTTACTCATTGGGTAGTCCTCTTTAGAACCATACGCCGAAACAGGGAATCAGGCCTGCTGGAAATCGACACTATAGGGCGATGCGGGATCGTGCTCCAGCACTTCAATCACATTACCAAAGGGATCCCTGCCGTAGGCGAAACGTGACCCTGCCGGACCCAGCAAATCCGCGTTAAAGACCACACCGGCCTCTGCCATGCTTGCGTAATCTTCGGCGATATTGTCAGAGGCCAAGGCTATGTGGGTAATTCCATTGCGATTCGCCGGGCGCCGGGCATCACCGGTCTCGGACCTATTGAACTCGAACAGTTCGAGGCAGGAATTGCCCTTCTTGATCATGCGCACCTTGAACCCGGAATCCTCAATATCGAGTGCGTCGGACAAGTCTTCGAGTCCCGAGGGTATTTCCTTCTCCATGGCCACTTCAAAGCCCAGCAGGCCACAGTAAAAGGCCAGTGCGGCCTCGATATCCGGCACTGCCAGCGCCGCATGGTGCACACCCAGAATCATGGTTTTGCCTCCCGTTGAGCAAGGGTACGCATGGTACACCCGGCGCAGCCCCGTGGCACGGCGATTTCCCGTATTCCCTGAAGCCGGGGTTGCATAAGACACTGCGGTTCATATTGCTGGCATGGCTGAACACATCGCGGTGATAAACTACACCGACATTTCTGGAAACCCAGGCCACAGGAGTTCAGCATGAGCCAACGGCAGAAAACCGCATTGATTACCGGCGCCGGCCAGGGCATGGGCCAGGTTGTCGCCAATCACCTGGCCTCCCTGGGCATACAGGTCATTATCAACGATATCGATCCGGCCAGGGCCGAGGCCGCTTCAGCGAATATCGTGGACAATGGGGGCCGTGCTCTTGCGGCTACCTTTGATATCACCCAAACCGGCACTGCCCTGCCCCGGATTGAAGCTCTGGATGCAGAGGTCGGAGGCATCGATATCCTGGTCAACAACGCCGGTAATGCCGGCTCCAGACCCACCCACCAGATTCCATTCAAGGATATGCCCCCGGAAGAATGGGACATGTACATCGGGGTAAATCTCTACGGTGTGCTCAACTGCACCAAGGCCGTACTCAACGGAATGTGCGAGCGTGGCTGGGGCCGGGTCATCACGATTTCTTCGGAAGCGGGCCGCGCGGGGCTGGATATTCATGTTTCGGTTTACGGGGCCGCCAAGGCAGGGGCCGCCCACCTGATGCGCCATATCGCCCGCGAGGTGGGGCCCTATGGCGTTACCGCCAATGTACTTTCCCTGGGCTTGATGGACAATGTTCCGGAAGAATTCACCGCGGCTTTTATCAAAACCATCCCCATGCGCCGCCTGGGCAGCGGCGGCGATGTGGCCGCGGCGGTGGAATACCTGATTTCCGATGCCGCTTCCTGGGTGACAGGACAGACCCTGCCCATCAACGGTGGCTCTCTCGCCGTCTGAGGCCACTGCGGGAAGTTCCCCTGCCCGCATACTTGCTCCAGGCTTCTGCTGCAAAATGCGGACTAACCCGCATATCTCACCAACCTTCTACTGCGGCCGCCGCAGCACTCGCGACGAACGTTGGTGAGATATCCGGGCTAAAGGGGATGAGCCGGCTCCAGTTCCCAGTTCTCCAGCATGAATTTATGCGCGTACCAGGTATTCCAGTGCTCAGTCAGCGAGGTGATTTTGTGCTCGCCATTGAACTTCATCACAAAACAATAGACATTGCAGTAGTCGCGCCCGCGCAAGGTCTTGCTGCGCTGGGTGTGTTGGCGAACCACGAAGTCCCCATCGGCCAGCACCAGCACATCCTCGAACACATTGGTGGACAAGTCGTACGCGTCTATTCCGCGGGAGAGATTCTCAACATTCCCGGCACCGGCCATGAGCCGGCCTATCGCCTCCTTCCCCCTGTGTTCGGTATTTCCCGGTGGGTCGCCGATATGAGGTAAGCCATTCCACCACACCGCGTTGTCGGCAAAAACCTCCAGGCGGTCGAATTCACGCGGCCCCTCGAAGATCATGCGAACGATCTCCATGTTCTTTTTTTCGCGCTCGCTATACTCAGGCATGGTCTCCCCCTGCTGTTGAAAACTCAAAGTGATTCCAACTGGCCATCTCGCTTACGGGTACCCGCCAGGCCTTTTTGAACTCCGTACCCAGGGTGTACGCCACCGGAAACAGGCCCGTCTGGGTGTATTCCGCCGGAATGCCCAACAACTCTGCGAACTCCTGCTCCCGCTGTAAGTGAGCGGTGGTCCAGGCGCTACCCATGCCCCGACTGCGCAGGGCGAGGAAAAAACTCCACACGGATTGCAGGATGGAGCCCCACATTGAAGCCTGGTAAAACACCGAAGCTCCCTCGGTTCGACCGGCCAGAAGCGGAAATGCCACTACCGGCACCTCCGCCAGGTGCTGGCGCAGATAGTCCACCGAGTCGCCGATATTTTCAAAGCCCGGAATATGGGCGCCCTGATAGTTATCACCGGTAGCTTCGCCCAGGGAAGCGATAAAATCGTCCATGGCGAGGTTGTAGAGTTCGGCGATCTTGCCGATAGTGGCCGCGTCATCCACCAGCACCCATTTCCAGGTATTCAGGTTGGAGCCATTGGGGGCCTGGAGAGCAATATCCAGGCACTCTTCCACCACTGCCCGCTCTACCGGCCGCTCCAGGTCAAGGCGCTTGCGCACGGATCGTGTGGTGGTCAGGACATATTCGGCGTTATTCAATTCCGTCATAACTTCGCCCTTAACCCTGCTCGAGCAGAGCTGAGCGGAGGTCGGTCACATCCTCATTGCTGAGGCCAAGTCCTTCCCTGACGTAGTTTTCAAAACTTCCGTATTGAACCTCGATCTCGGCAAAACCCGCTTCCAGCCACTCCGGTTCGACTCCCAGGATCACCGAAAGCTTATCGGCAGCCTCCTTTCCCTTGAATACTCGCAAAAGCAGTAGTTGGTTGCGGCGAGCGGCCAGGGAATACTGCTTGCTCAAGGCGTAGTCCTGCACCACGACATCCTCTGGAACGCCGAGAATGCGCAACAGGATGGCGGCGGCGAACCCGGCCCGGTCCTTGCCGGCGGTACAGTGCCACAGGACCGGCTGGCCTTCGGCCGCGGTCACGACCTGCAGAAACTCCCGGTACTGTGGCGTGAAACTGCTGGCAAAGTCACGATTTGCTTCGAGCATGAATTCCTGCGGGTCGAAACCTGAAAAGTCACCACTCGCAACACGATCCATGATTTCGTGCGCCTCTGCATTGTCACCACCATCGAGGGTAGGAATCTCCACCACAGAAAAGTCATGTTGCTCCGGCAAGTGATCCGGCTCAGCTTCTTTTTCGGCACTGGAGCGAAAATCGACCAGGGTATGTAATCCCAACTGTTGCAGATATTCCAGGTCGGCATCGCTGGCGCCATGCAGGGTACCGGAGCGATAGAGCACTCCCCACTTCACTCGGCGCCCATCCTCCGTGGGATAGCCGCCCAGGTCACGGAAATTGTGGATACCGGCAAACTCCAGGCGCCGGTGATCGGCTCTCTGCTCGTAGGCAAGTCCTGCGGGAATAATGACCGGTTTTTCCGGCAGCAGACTGACTACGGCAAAAACAAGTAGACAGCAGACAATGCCGCCAATAACAATTTTCTTCATTCTTTGCCCCCGTGCTTACCTGGTAAGGGATGAATATAGTAGCAGTCAGTCAGGCGGGTGCGCCACGGCGCAGCATGGGCGTGGAAAAAGGGGTCAGAGCCCTTTAATCCAATCCCAGGTGAAAGGCCCCGCCGAGTAACCGAAGGGATTAAAGGGCTCTGACCCCTTTTTTGCGGGCTAACTGTAAATTCAGGTAATCGGTTTAATTTACAACCCGCACGGGGCTGGAATTTTCCTATAATCCCGCTGGCCAGCCCACCAGGAAAGCATGAGAAGAGGTAGACGCATGAAGAAATTCCCGCAGCTCACCCAGTCGGGACGCATCGGTTCACTGGAATTGAAAAACCGCATGATCGTCACCGCCATGGGCGTCAACCTGGCGGAAGCGGATGGTACCTGCGGAGACCGCCTTATTGCCTTCCACCAACGGCAGGCAGCGGGCGGCGCCGGGCTCATTGTACTGGGGGTAGCCGGTGTGGCCTGGCCCAGCGGAGGGAACCTGCCACGGCAAATCGCCATTTCGGAAGATCGCCACATCCCCGGCCTGCAGCGGATGGCCGACGCAGTCCACAAACATGGCGCCAAGCTGGCAACGCAAATTCACCACGGGGGAATGGTGGCGGTGCAGGACATGAGGGAGGGGCGGCCCATCTGGGTTCCCTCCTACCCCGCACCCAGTCACAGCGACCTGGGTACTGGCATGCTGGAAAGTGAAATGCGCGACTTCCAGGACCCGGACGCCCCTGCACCCAAACTCCACATCATGACACAGGCGGACATCGATACCGTCGTTGCACAGTTCGCCGCGGCGGCGGAACGCGCCCGGCGCGCCGGCATCGACGGAGTTGAAATCCACGGTGGCCACGGTTACCTGATCTCGGAATACCTGTCTCCAGCCATGAACCAGCGACAAGACCAATATGGCGGCAGCCTCGAAAACCGGGCGCGCCTGCTGCTGGAGATCCTCGCTGCGATACGTCTCAAGGTAGGCCCCGACTACCCTGTCTGGGTCAAGCTCGACTCGGCGGAGTTTGGCAAGAAGGAAGGTATTACCCTCGATGACGCCATCGCCACGGCAAAAATGGTGGAGGCGCAAGGGGCCAATGCCATCTCCGTCACGGCTTACCATGACACTGATCGGGGAGCCCTGCACTCGGAATCGAATATTCCTCACCTGCCCAACAGGCTGGTGGATAACGCCGCCGCCATCAAACGAAATCTGGGCATCCCCGTCATAACCTCTGGACGCATAGAGCCGGAATCGGCGGAGCAGCACATTCATGGCGGCAGTTACGATTTCCTGGGAATGGGAAGAAAAATACTCGCGGACCCGGACTTGCCCAAAAAAATTATGGCCGGCGCACCCCAACAGATTCGACCCTGTATCTATTGCTATTGCTGCGTCAGCCAGATCTACGTCTTGCGGCAGGTGAAATGCGCGGTCAACCCGGAGACTGCCTTCGAAAACGAACTCAGTATGATCGCCACCGACAACCCCCGCCATATCGGCGTCATCGGCGCTGGACCAGGTGGCATGGAAGCCGCGCGGCGATTGTTCCAACGCGGGTTCAGGGTCAGCCTGTTTGAACGCAGTAATCGCCTCGGCGGGACCCTGCAGTTTGCCGGTTTGGCTTATCCGCCCAATGAACTGCTGATGAACTGGCTGCGGCAACAGATAAAAGACTCCAGCGTCAAGGTGCAACTGAACACGCCCGTCACCCCGAAAATACTCAGGCAACAGGGCATTGAGGAAGTGATCGTCGCCACGGGGGCGCAACGCAGCATGCCGGACATTCCCGGCGCCGACCAGGATTTCGTGTTTAGCGGCGACCAAATGCGCTCGCTGGTACTGGCAGAGAAAAATCCGGCCCTGCGCCGCAAATTCAGTGCCTTTACCCGTTTCATGGTCTCCGTGGGCGCCCTCACCGGGATTACCGGGATTCCCGGACTGGTTCGGTTCGTGTCCCGCTTCTGGCTCCCGCTCGGCCGTGATATCACCATTATCGGCGCCGAACTGGTGGGGCTGGAACTGGCGGAATACCTGGCCGAACGCGGCCGTAATATCACGGTAATTGACAACCCTCCCAAGGCGGGCAAGGGACTCTACCTGGTGCGCCGGATGCGGCTGTTGGAAGAACTCGGGCAACTGGGTGTCGTGCTGATCAACAATGCCGCGGACATCGCCATTGAAGATCGCAGGATTACCTACAACAACTATCGTGGTCAGCGCCGGGCAATTTCGGCGGACCACGTAATCGTTGCCCAGGGCGCCAGTGGTAACCTCGACCTCGCCAGGGAACTGGAAGCCGAGGGTTTCAAAACCAGGAGTATTGGCGATTGCAATGGCGTTACCTATATCGAAGGGGCAATGGAAGCGGCAGCCAGGCTGGCGGCTGAATATTGAGAACCAGCCCGCATAGTACACCCTCCCGGGCACACCGCGCCGGATCGCTTAAGCTTGATAAGAAAATTCATCTCCATGAATGTGTCATTCCCCTTTTCTCAGCTTTATCACGGTTAGGTGGTGCGATGGATGCGCACTAGCCCGCATACTGCACCAGATCGCTTGAGGTTGTTGTGAAAGTTCATGTCTATCAATGAGTTATTCCTGTTAGTTCAACTTTGCCACGATTGCAAAGTGCGCTGGATGCG
>JAPOQD010000161.1 GCA_026710905.1 Halieaceae bacterium | reverse complement strand
TATTCAGCGGCGGGGGCTGCAGGTGATTGGCCATCCGGATAGGCTGCAGCGTTACCATCAATCGACGGGCAGGTATTGGAGTGTTGGGCAGTCGGCGTTGCGCAAGTTATATCGAAGCGCCTGAACCAAGCACGCCGAAAGTCCCAAACACCGAAACCGCTGGAGCCAAGCTCTGGGCCCTGTTGTGCCTCGGAGAGCATATCTTTCGGTAAGATTGCTCGGAACCGGTCCTGCTGACCAAAATTCCTAATACGTAGTAGTAGAAGTACTCCCGAGACAGGAGTAGTTGTCCATTGGAGCGTGTTTCGCGAGGCGTCAGGATTGATGAGTGTCCTCGGTTTACCCTAACCGGGATACCCTAACCGGGGACACCCACCTCCTAACCGTACCCTCAAGATTGATGGGTGTCCTCGATTAGTCTCCCCGGTTTACTAAGATGGGTGTCCCCGGTTTACTAAGGTGGGTGTCCCCGGTTTAGAATTGCTATCATTCGCCCGGCGCGAAAGCGGTCATGAGGCGAAGCAAGGCTCCATGCCACTAACAGAATCAGCCGGATACTCCGTATATGCTGCTATTGATCGACAACTACGATTCCTTCACCTACAACGTAGCCCAGTACCTGGGAGAGCTGGGCGCCGAGGTGCGGGTGGAGCGCAATGATCAGATCGATATCGCCGGGATCGAACTCATGGCGCCGGAGAAAATCGTCATTTCCCCCGGCCCCTGCACCCCGGATCAAGCGGGCATCTCCATGCAGGTCATCAGGTCCTTTGCCGGGAAAATTCCCCTGCTCGGAATTTGCCTGGGCCACCAGAGTATAGGCCAGGTTTTTGGGGGGAAAGTGGTGCGCGCCCGCCAGGTGATGCACGGTAAGATCTCGCTGATTCACCATACCGGGAAGGGAGTGCTCAGCGGCCTCGACAACCCGTTCGAGGCCACCCGTTATCACTCCCTGGTTGTCGAGAAAGAGAGCCTGCCGGACTGCCTGGAGGTCACCGCCTGGACTCGCAGGGAAGATGGCAGTGAGGATGAAATCATGGGATTTCGCCATCGGCGGCAGGCAATAGAGGGTGTGCAGTTTCACCCGGAATCCATTTTGACCGCGCACGGCCACGACCTGTTGCGAAATTTCCTGCAGTATTGAGAGGCCCGCATGGATATTCAACAAGCGCTGTCCAGGATCGCCGAAGGCGGGAATCTCCACGCCGGTGAGATGCAGGAGGTGATGCGCCAGGTAATGGGCGGCGCGGCCACCGAGGCCCAGATCGGCGCCCTGCTGATGGGCCTGCGCATGAAGGGCGAAACCATCGAGGAGATCGCCGCGGCCGTTGAGGTGATGCGGGAACTGGCCACGCCGGTGCAAGTGCGGGCTGATCACCTGGTGGATATTGTCGGTACCGGCGGTGACGGAGCGAATCTTTTCAATGTTTCAACGGCGGCCGCGTTTGTAATGGCCGCTGCCGGTGGGCACGTGGCCAAACACGGTAGTCGGGGCGTATCCAGCAGCAGTGGCAGTTCCGACCTGCTGGACCAACTGGGTCTGCCGCTGGACCTCAGCCCGGAGCAGATTGCCCGCTGTATCGAAGAGGTGGGCATGGGCTTCATGTTTGCGCCCATGCACCACGGCGCCATGAAACATGCGCTGGGCCCGCGCCGGGAACTGGCGCTGCGCACTATCTTCAACCTGCTCGGCCCCATGACCAACCCGGCCGGAGTAAAACGGCAATTGATCGGCGTGTTCTCGGAAGAACTGGCGCCGCACATGGCCGAGGTGCTCAAACGCCTGGGCAGTGAACACATCATGGTGGTGCATGCTGACGATGGCCTGGATGAAATCAGCCTCGCCGCGCCCACAGAGGTTGTCGAACTCAAGCATGGTGAAATCAGCCGTTACCGCATCAGCCCGGAAGATTTCGGCATACCCCGGCAGAGCCTTTCCGGCCTGACAGTGGAAACTCCCGCCCAATCCGCCGACTTGATTCGCGCCGCCCTGACGGGTAAAGCTGACAAAGCCGCCCGCATGATCGCCCTCAATGCAGGTGCCGGAATTTATGTCAGTGGCATTGCCGCTTCCCTGGCGGAGGGGGTGACCATGGCCGAGGATATTCTCGCCATTGGCGCCGCTTCGGAAAAGCTCAAGGAATTGATCGTGTTCGCCCAGCTGGCCAGGGAAAGTACATGAGCGAGGCCGCCACCGTGCTCAAGAACATCATTTCTCGCAAGTGGGAACAGGTGGCGGAACGGAAACAGCACTGCGGCATGGGCCAGTTACAGGCCATGATGAACGAGCAAAGCGCCTGCCGCGGTTTTGTCCGCGCCATCGAAGCCAGGGTCGGGACGGGCCGGGCGGCGGTGATCGCCGAAATCAAGAAGGCGTCCCCCAGCAAAGGGGTGATTCGAGAACATTTCCAGCCCGCGGAAATCGCCGCCAGCTATGCGCAGGGGGGTGCGGCCTGCCTGTCGGTGCTGACCGACGAGGATTTTTTTCAGGGCGCTGATGCTCATCTCCAGCAGGCTCGGGCCGCCTGCTCACTGCCGGTGTTGCGCAAGGATTTCGTGGTCGACCCCTACCAGGTGGTGGAAGCCCGGGCCATTGGGGCGGATTGTATTCTGCTGATCGCAACCGCCCTGGCGGATGCGCAGTTTGCGGAATTGAATGCCGCCGCCGGGGACCTTGGCCTGGATGTATTGATTGAAGTACATGATCGCGAAGACCTGGAGCGTTCGCTGGGCTTCGGCCATACACTGGTGGGAATCAACAACCGCGACCTGCACAATTTTGAAACCAGGCTGGACACCACCCTGGACCTGCTGCCCCATATTCCCGAACAGCGCCTGGTAGTCACGGAAAGCGGTATCCACTCGGCTGCCGATGTGGCCTTGCTGCGCGCCAATCGGGTACACGCCTTTCTGGTAGGGGAAGCGTTCATGCGCGCCGCCGACCCCGGCGCCCGCCTGGCCGAAATGTTTCCTGCTTGATCGGGAGTTATCGCCGGCCCCGAACCGTCAAACATCACCGAAAAGCTTGAGCTAGCCCAAGGAGCCCACCAGACCAGCACGGCGCCGGCAAGGTAGTGGACGGCAGCCTCAGAGTTGTGGCTGGACAATTTCGGGCGAGCGACTGCGGCTGTTTGCAAATCTATCCGAGTTGTAGTGCTGAAAGGGCTGGCGTGACAGGCACGAAGTTAGTATTGGTTTTCAGGCACCCGCACTACCAGGCCATCGACTTCATCGGTAACTTCAATCTGGCAACTGAGACGGCTGTTGTGCTGAGGGTCCAGCACACATTCAAGCATGTCACGCTCCATGTCCGAGGCTTCCGGCAGCCTTGACATCCAGGCATCATCAACAAAGCAGTGGCAGGTCGCGCAGCTACAGGCGCCGCCGCATTCCGCGACGATACCGTCCACACCGTTGTCTATTGCGGCTTGCATGAGGCTGCCGCCGGGGCTGATCGAAAACTCGTACTGGTTTTCATCGTGTGTGATGAAAGTAACCTTCGGCATGGTTGGATCCTTAATCCGGTAGCTGTAACCGCGGCTGGAGAAAGCCACGATTTTCAGCATTTCCGGAGAATTTTCAACAAGTCATTGAGGAGACAGGGGCGGCCTCACAGGCGCGGAAGTATATCCCAAGGTAATTGGAATTTCACAGTGTGAAGCGGCGCGATTTCAGCGCCCGGTTGTCTGGCGGCCGGGTCTGTACGGCTGAGCCGCAAGCACAGGGGCCGCCAATAAAAGACGGGAGTCGGCCTCAAAGACACCGGGCTTAGGGGTCGGCGCCGATTGTGTCCCTTGAATTCCATTTCGCATTGTGTCCCTGGAATTCCCCCGGCAAGATGTAACAGGTTTTGCCGGCAGTGGCCTGAAGGGAGTTGCCTGCTGGTATTGCTACCAGATAGCTTAAAGATATGGCAATATATCTTTTGCCCGGCAACGATCCGGTTTTGACTTGCGGGTCGCTTGCCGGTACCAGGAGCATGCTTGGAGGAAAGTGTAATGCGGCCCCACGTAGAATTAATCGATCAAAAGGATTTGGTGTGGCATGTAGCGGAATTCAGCCATGCAGAGGGAGAAGCCAGGCAACGCAATCTCAGTTACGACGAGGAAGACGGTTCCGCCTCGCTGAAAGTTGAATTTCTCAGCGACTGGAGCAGACCTTCCGGCCTGCATGCCGCCCTTACCGAATGGTTTGTGCTTGACGGTGAGGTCACGCTTGGTGACCAGGCCCTGGTCGCAGGCGATTATTGGTGCGCGCCGAAGGGCATTTGTACCCCGGCAATCAGCGTCAAGGCCGGAACCAATATTTTGTTGTTCCGGGAATACGGCGACTGGGCCTTTACCCCCGCCGACAGCGATGACCCGGCCAGGGCGCGCTCCTTCGATACCCTGGTGGTCAAGCACTCCAGCAAACAGGAATGGTATGACGTTACCGATGCCGTGAACGGCAGCCCGATGAACTTTGAGCGTGGCGGAACTCCGGTTCCGGGCCTGTATATCAAGATGCTTTACCGCGATGAAGAAACCGGGTTCTACACCCGGCTGATAAAAGCCAAGCCGGGCTGGCGCGAGCACCCCCTCGCCCATCATCCCGTGTTCGAGGAGGCCTACTGCCTGGAGGGCGAATTCGACTACAACTACGGCAAAATGGTAGACGGCCAATACTTTTTCCGCCCCGCCGGTATCCGCCACGGTGATTTCACGGCAGGCGGCAAGAACGGCTGTACCTGGATTCTCCGCTGCGACGGCGACCTGGTCGATTGGTACACCGACAATGCGCGGGTGGAAATGTTTGGCGACCCGGTGAACTGGGGGCCCGGCTACCCGGACACGGAGCCGCCGGTAATGTTGCAACCGGTGCGCTCCCGCACGGTCGGTGACTGGAAGGACCGGAATTATCAGTGACTGCAACCGGTCCGCTGAACTTGTGCAGCGGACAATACGCCTATTCCTGTAATGGGAAACCGCAGGCAATTCACGAATCCTGGTCCGTATGCGGGGAGCCGGGCTCTCTTCTTCGAATCGTTTCCGAACGCAGTACCGATTCCGGTCAATTCAGCTTGCGTGTAAATGGCCTGTATCGGCTTGCCGCCAAGGAATCGGCGCGCTTTTTCCGGTTGAGAAACTATGAGCCAGAATTGGTCGAGCTTGCCTTCACGAATTCCGATGGCGAGGTAACGGCCTCCTACCAAGCCCTGGACGGCCGGCTGCGACTTCAACGTAGCGTGAACGCGAAGGAAATCTTCCCGGCAACCGTCATGGAATCCCTTCTGCTGTTCCCGTTACTGCGCATCTTTACCGGCCCAATAGTGAGAAAGCTGCACGCTGTTGGTGAGTTTGCTGCTGTCTGCGTACCGGACATCCGGCCGGGCCGAAACCTCGACGCTCTATTAACCCCTCTGATCAGCCAACGCCGCGCAAGGCTTCTCCGGCGAGGGCGCAAAGAAATAGATGGCAGACACATCGGTGCCGACTGTTTCGAGTACCGCGGCGGTGAATATCCCCCGGGTACGTTATTCTGGGTTGATGATCACGATGTGCTGCTGGGCTACGAATGGAAGAATCACGACGGTGAAACCTGGCAAGTTCAACTACAGGCCTACCAGTTCAGCGAGGATTCGGCGGCGCTGCACTTGCGTGATGCGGACCCAAATGAAGCGTGACCCGGATGCTGCCGTCAAGGGCAGCGAGTATTTTCATCAGCCGGTCCAGCGTGAACCGCCCGAGACTCGCGTTGCGGATGCGTGAGAAGTCCGCGGCGGCAAAGCCGGTCATGTCGCCAGCCTTGCGTACCGTAATTCCGCGTTCGTCGAGCAACCCAATGATCCTGGCCGAGAGCACCGCCTTGGCCTGCTTCAGGTCGGCGTGGGGGTCACCGAAGTCCCGGAATACATTCCCGCTTCCCTCAACCAGCTCGAAGTCGCTCTCGTTCATTGCAGCAGTTTCCTTTTCAGTTGTCCCAGCCGGGCATTCACGAGGTCAATCTCGGCATTCGGTATCGAGCCATGTGTGACGGCTGAGCCCGGATTCAAGTATAAATGGTATTCAACCACTCGCCGATAGCGGTGATCTCCTGCGGACAAACCTCGTGGCCCATGGGGTATTCGCGCCACTCTACCCGGTAGTTGAGGTCACTCAATGCGGTGCGGGAATTGACCGCCATGGCCATGGGGATCATTTGGTCGGCCTGGCCATGAACCATGAGAATCGGTGTTTCCCTGTTGGCTGGCCCGATGCGTTGAGCAAGATGCTCCTGGTCGTGTACATAGGTTGACAGCGCGAGAATACCCGCCAGCTTTTCCGGAAAAGCCAGGCCCAGCTCCAGGGCAATGACGCCGCCCTGGCTGAAGCCGGCCAGCACCACGCGTTGCGGGGAGATCCCCGAAGCAGCCTGATCCGCGACGATTTCGGTGATGGACGCAACCGAGGCTTTGATTTCTCCCGAGGCAGCCATAGGCGCCTGCGGGTTGATGTCATACCAGGCGCGCAATTTGGCGCCGCCGCTGATGGTGATCGGGCGCAGCGGCGCATTCGGAAAGACGAAGCGCAACGGCTCCTCCAAATCCAGCATGGGAATGATCGGCTCGAAATCGTGGGCATCGGCGCCGAAGCCGTGCATCCAGATTACGCTGCCCACCGGGGAGGCGCCGGGCTTCCCGGTATCGATGATAATGCGCTCCAGACTCATGGAAGTTGGTCTCGTGTAGTTTTGGCGGGGCGAGGGTAACACACGGCGAATTCATCAAAAAATTGCTGTATATCGAGCAATACAGGATAGAGCAATGCAGGGCACCCACCTCTTCTGGAGTACAGCAGCAGTACAGGACACCCACCTCTTTTGGCGGCACCGACTGTTTTTCTGATTTTCTGATCTTCTTGAAATGATGGGTTTCCGGTTCCGTTCCGGTTTCTCCGCGTTCCACAGGCCCGAAACACCATGGCTACCCGCTAACCGGGGATAGGAATATAATCCAGCCATGTTCAGGTTCTTGCTGATTTTCTTGATATTGTTTACGCATTCGGCGTACGCGATAGATAGTTCTATAGACAAAATAATTACAGATTCCCAAGCCAAAATTTCCGAAGACACAAAAAAAGGCGCCGAGCAGGGAGATGCAGTAGCACAGTTCAACCTCGGCGTCAGCTATGCCAACGGCGACGGGGTTCCTGAAAATGATGCCGAGGCCGTGCGCTGGTACCGCATGGCTGCCGAGCAGGGACATGCCGATGCACAGTTTTATCTTGGCCTTATGTATGCCAACGGCGAAGGGGTTTCTGAAGATGATGCCGAAGCCGTGCGCTGGTACCGCAAGGCCGCAGAACAGGGACATGCCGATGCACAG
>JAPOQD010000062.1 GCA_026710905.1 Halieaceae bacterium | reverse complement strand
GTGCGACCCCTACATCAAAAAAAAAGGGTCAGAGCCCTTTAATCCCTTCGGTTACTCGGCGGGGCCTTTCACCTGGGATTGGATTAAAGGGCTCTGACCCCTTTTTTTAGGCGCCGTATCCGGGTTTAATCCAGCCGGTAAGTCAAGTCCAGGCCATAACTGCGCTTCTCCTTGAAGGAGTCGATGGCAAAGCCCAGGGTGCCGAAATCAATACCCCATTCCCGATATTCCTCGTCGGTGAGGTTGCGGCCCCAGAGCGCCAGGCTGAGCCTGCCGCCCAGCACCTGCATGTCGTGCAGGGTGGCGCGGGCGTGCACCAGGGTTTGCTCATCGGTGCTGTCGAACAGGTTCAACTGGGGGTGAAAGACCATTTCATCCTGATAACTTCCTTCTACTCTCAGGTTCAACTGGCCGAAGCTAAACGGCTGGAAGTCATACGAGAGAATAACGGAGCCGTTATGCTTGGGTGAACGGCCCACCGTGGCGAAGGAGGAGATGTCCTCGTTGCCGGTGGCCGGGTCTGCGTTCGGGCCCGGATCCGGCATGGCAGTCAAGGGGTTGAGCCGTTGGGTAATGAACTCCTGGTATTCCGCATCGGTATACCCGTAGTTGAACGACAGGCGCAGGCCCTCACTGAGCTGCGCGGTCAACTCCATTTCCGCACCCTGAATTTCCAGTTCTCCGGCATTGCTGACCACCGAGGAGGCGCCGCCCTCGCCAGCCCGAAAGCTGTTGACCTGGGCGTCCTCATAGTCCATGTAGAAGATGGCGGCGTTGAGCCGCAGGCGGGAATCCATCCACTCTGACTTCAGGCCCAGTTCGTAGTTGGTAACGGTTTCCTCATCGAAACCCAGGGCGAAGTCGAAGGCGCTGGCGGAGCGTGCGCCGAACCCGCCGGCGCGATAGCCCTGGGAAACAGTGGCGTAGCTGTACACATCATCGTTCCAGGCATAACTCAAGGTCAGCGAACCGCTGGTATTTTCCCATTGGTTACCCGCCAGGTTGGTGGGAATACTGCCATCGGGGTTGGTGATCCTGCCCTGCCGCAAATAGGCTTGCTTGTCGTCTTCGGTGTAGCGAATACCGGCGGTCAGGTCCAGGGATTCGGTGAGGGCGTAGGTAAAGTGCCCGTAAGCGGCCAGGGCCTCGTTATCCGAGCCGTACTGAAAAATTGGCGCACTCAGCAGCACGTCCTTGCCGAAGCAGGGCGCGGGGCTGCTGAAGTCGGCACAGAGAAAACCCTGGAACGCCGCTGGCTGCGTGCCGAAAGCGAACAGGGCGGGCAATACAAACCACTGCGGGTTGTCCTCGTTACTCTGTTCTTCGAAGTAGTACACACCCAGGGTGTACTGCAGGCGGCCGGCATCGCCCTGCAACTGGAATTCCTGGGTGAGTTGCTCGTTGTCACTGAGCCGTTCAGCCCGGAACATGGGTACGTATTCTCCAGCCGGTATGTATTGCCCGGGCGCAACGGCTGGGTCCTGCAGCACGGTGGCGCCGTCCGAAGGGAAAGAATTGAATTCGGTGCCGCTGGTGCCGCTGTCCCATTCTCTCTTTGCGGTGATGGACTTCAGGGAAATCCGGTCATTGATATCCCACTCCAGGGTCAGGGTGTGCATTTCGATGTCCGACCAGGTTGCCGGGCCATCGGAAAATGCAACGGGCACACTGTTCAGGCGATCCTGGCTGGCGAAAGCGGTCGCCTGCCGGGTGATGGCGCCGCCAATCTGGTTGTTGGGGGGGCGGGTAGCCACTATTTGCGACAATTCGCCATTGCTGCTGCGCTCGGACTTGTCGTAGGTGTAATCAGCAGTAAAGTTGTCGGCAGGCGTCAGGCGCAGGGCAATACGCCAGGCGTCCGATTCCTGTTCGCCCAACTTGTTGCCGTGGATGCTATTGTTTACCAGGCCATCTTTTTCGTTGTAGTTGTAGGTGAGCTTGGCGGCGAAAATATCACCCAGCTTGCCGGTGTCGATGCTGGTTTTGGAACGGAAGGCATCCCGATTTCCCAGCGTGAAGTGTTGCTGCAGATGAAATTCATCGGCCGGCTTGCTGGTGATGATATTGATGGCGCCGCCTATGGTATTGCGGCCGTACAGCGCGCCCTGGGGTCCGCGCAGCACCTCGATACGTTCCAGGTCCACGATGTCGAAGACAGCGCCGGTGTTGCGTGCCACATACACTCCGTCCAGATACAGGCCCACGGTATTTTCCACCAGCAGCGAAGTTTCGCCGCTGCCCACGCCGCGAATGGAGAAACCATAATTGTCCAGGGAGCTGGGTTGACGGCTGATTTGCAGGTTGGGGGTGTACTCGGAAATCTGGCCGGCTTCGAAGACACCGATGGCTTCGAGTTCCTGCTCTTCAAAAGCGGCCACGGAAATCGGTGTATCCTGAAGCGATGCAGAGCGCTTCTCGGCCGTGACAATCACTTCCTCCAGGGCAAGGCTGTTTTGCGCCCGGCCGGGCATGGCGGCGGCCGCAACCATTGCGCCACAAGCCACGGTGAAACAAATCCTGGTCAAATTTCTCAACGGGTGAATCATGGGCATATTCTCCGGGGTGGATTGGTTGTTTATTGGTGCTTCAAATTCAGCCGCGAATCTTATCCTTGTTGTTACTTTCCAGAAACCTCGACTACCATGCTTATTTAAACCAATCACCCGAATCTGCATGTTTGGACCCGGTCCGTGAACGGAAACTGTCTCTCTCCTGTATTGTCCGAAGGGCCGGTGACTGCCACAGTATGGGCAGGATGACAAACCTGTATGAAAACTGGGGATACGAAAATGGAAGCAAGTGAAAAAATAGCAGTGGTGGAGAAGTATGTTCGGGCCTTCGCCGAATCGGACATGAGTATCATTGAAGATATCTTTGCCGAGGACGCGGTGGTTCACGATCCGGTCGGCAGCGAACCGCATGTGGGAATCGATGCCGTTATGGGCTTTTATCGACGCACGGTGCCCGGCCCGGCGACCCTGGAACTGACCGGCCCGGTACGTTGCGCGGGAAATTCCGCCGCCTTTCCCTTCATCGTGGTGGCCGGCGACCTGCGCATTGAAATTATCGATGTCTTCGAGTTCAACGAGGCGGGCAAGGTAGCGGCCATGCGCGCCTACTGGAGCATGTAGGCTCTGAAACCATGCGAAACAGCCGGACAGGACACTAGCGCCATGGAAAAAATTCTGTATCCCCTGTGGAAGCCCGAACATCTTGAAGCCGATGAATTTCGGGAACGCCTGTTGAACACGCTGGCGCCGGCCATCCTCGAACTGGGGGTACGCGGCCTGCGCCTGTCAGTGGTGGATTGCGACGTGGCGCCGGCTGCAGCATTGCGCATGGAGAATGCCCGCCCGGTGATGGACGCCATGGTCTCGGTTTGGCTGGACAGCTCCGTGAACCGTGCCCCGGTGGAAGAACTACTGGCGAAAAACTGTAGCCGTCTGGCGGGTTACCTGGTGACCGAGTCAGAACCGATCATCAATACCGCGCACCCGCCCCAGCCCGGCGCTCGCACCTTCGGCATGGCCCAGGTGGTGTTTTTGCAGCGGCCACGGCGCCTCAGTGAACAACAGTGGCTGGAGATCTGGCTGGGCAGCCACACCCAGGTGGCCATTGATACCCAGTCGACATTCTGCTATCGCCAGAACGTGGTGGTGCGCCCGCTGACTTACGCGGCGCCGCCCTTTGACGCCATCATCGAGGAGAATTTCCCGCCACAGGCAATGAATTCCCAACACGCTTTTTATGCGGCTGAAGATGATGAAACCCTGGCTGCCAATTCCCGGGCCATGTTGGAAAGCTGCTCGCGCTTCATTGATTTCGACAAAATCGACGTGATTCCCACCAGCGAATACCACCTGAAGAGCGTGGGGGATTAACCCCATAGCCCGAGCCTGCGCTACCCGAGCAGGCTATCCTTGGCCTGGTTGAGTTTGGCGGCAAGATAATCGCTGCCGCCCCGGTCCGGATGCAATTTTTGCATCAAGCGCCGGTGAGCATCGGCTATTTCACGCTTGCTGGCGCCCTCTTCCAGCCCCAGGATGGCCAGGGCCTCCTGTCTGGACATGCTGCCGGTGTTGTCGATGCTGCCTGTTTGACGGTATTGCTCCTGTTGCCCAAACCGCCACGACAGGTAGGTTTGCAGCAGGCGGGCCGAGTCTTCGTCCTGCTGTTGAAATTGCTGTAGCAGGGTATCCAATTGATCGCGATCCATTTCTTCCAGTGACTGCCCGGCCAGGTCTCCCGCCAGCACCTCACCGCTCATGGCGCCGCTGGCGTGGTCCAGCACCATGCGCAGCAAGCGGGTTTCAACTTTGGACTGTCGGCCGGCGGAGTTAGCCGGACGCTGCCGCAACCACTGCAACATGGGAAACAGCCGGATCAGGGTGGGTAGCAGACGCCCGGCTCCAACCACCAGGGCCGTTGCCGCCGCGCCGATCCAGTGCATGCGCCCGGTTACCGTGGCGAAGATAATCAGGATCACCAGTAGCGACAGGCCGACTTTCAGATAGGCGCCGCGGCGCTGCCCGGCGGGTATGGATTGCAAATGCCGGTAGACCAACCAACCGGCGCCGATGGCTGCAAGCAGTAGTATCAGGCGCGGCACGATTCAGGAATCCCGCCGCAACTGTTCCAGTAACCGGTGAACGCCGCTATTGCCGGCGGCGCCTTGTTCTATCAGACCCTGGGAGCCCGCAGCGGCATAACTGGCAACCGCGCCCAGCAAGTCGGCGAGCTGGTGCGGACTGTGGTGATCGAAGCGGGCGTAAGCGCCCTTGCTGACCCGGGCCATGGATTTGAAACATTGTTCGACCTCGTAATCCCGGCCCTCCTGGAACATGAACAGGGTCAGACCCAGCATGCCGCATTCACCGGCCTTGCCGCACAGGGAATCAATGGCTTCCTCCACGGCATCGCCAATGAAAACCAGGGCTCGAATCGGCGCCGCCGCATGTTCCCTGAGAGCATGATTGAGCAGGCGCTCGATCTGGGTGTAACCGCCCGCGCAGCGAACCCGGTTCATCTGTTGTAACAGGGAGGCTTCATCTTGCAGCCAGCGGCTGGCGCGCAGTTCGCCAAAACCCCGGTAATAGCACAATTGCACAGCCAGGCCGCCAAGGTCGCGAGTGGCGCGGAACATGCGGCCCTGCAACTCGCAAGCCCGGTCCCAGGTGGGTTGGCGGCTGGCGGTGGCATCAATCCCGAACAGCAGGCGCGGGTGGCCACCGCGAGGGTTGGCCAGCGTCCGTGACCGGTTGATGAACTGGTCGATTTCATCGCGGTTGGCGGGGTGGTTGGCCATCGGCAAGCTTCAGCGCGCGGCCATGTCAGCGCGATTTCGAATCCTGAAATTCGTCAAGTTGCTCGATTTCCGCCAGATAGTGCCGGCGGGAGGAGAGTTCCGCCAGCGCGGCCTCAAGTTCGGCGCGGGAACCGCCGGCTTCGGTGCGGACGATTTCCCAAAGCTTGCTGCTGCAAAGCTCTCGAGGATCGAATGTAGATAACTCGGGCATAGTAAAACTGCTGTTCCCTGTTGTTATGTTGGTCTAATAGCCTGCATATACCCCCATTTTACAGGGAAAATCCGGGTTTGGCGCTTTTTTGCACGAATTTTTCCCCTTCCTGGTGCTTTTTCCGTACAGGTTTTACCGGAAGGGAAAGGCGGGAACGCCGCTGAATACGGGGCCTTCCAACTCGGGCTGCTGGTTTTTGGACCAGCTTGGCAGCCGAAAATTCGCCCGGCGCAGAATCTCCTGCCCCTGCTCGCCACTCTCCCGCAGCGGCGGGCTGATTGTAACCAATTGCACCCGGCATTCCCCCTGCTCAAAGCGGGCCAGTCCGTAGCCATTGCTATTGCTGTCAACATAGCGGGTGCCGGGATTGGCGCGATTGGGGGACAACCAGCCAGCCAATACCTCAAGACCGGTTTTACTGTAGGCCATGGCGGCCAGCGCCCCCTGGGTCAGGGTCATATTCCAGACCTCCTCCCAACGACCATCCTTTTGCCTGGCTACCAACTGTAGAAAATCAGGATTCCCGGTCGTGCCCTCATGCAGCACCTGAGCGAACTGTGGCGTGGAGCTGATGCTGGACACATTGAAATCGACCGCTGCAAATTCGGGCCGCGGCGTATTGGTGTCCGTTGCCAGGACGCCGGCGCCGTGACTGTGATGGTCGCCGGACAGAGATACCACATTGGTAATACCCCGGGCGGCCAGGAAATTCATCAATTCACGGTATTCGGTGGGATAACCCGGCCAGGCATCCTGCCCCAGGGCGCTGTCTTGCAAACCCTCGCGGGGCAGTGAACTGAGGTCCAGACACAGAGACAGTATCGGCAGGCTGTTCCCCCATACCTTCCAGGTAGCTCCGGACGTCTCCAGGCGGTTTTTGAACCACTGCTTTTGCGCAGCGCCGAGCATGCTGCCAGGGCCGCGTTCCCGTGCTGTATTCGGGCGGGTGTTGCCGCCATGGGTGATGGTCAGTGGCGGCGCACCGTTGTTGTAGGTTCGGCCCGCGTCAAATATTTCGATCAATTCGGATGGGATGGGCGAGAGCTGCCATTCCGAGACCAATTGGTCCGGTATGGGCGGCGGGCTGCGGTAGCTGCGCAGGTCAGTGATCAGCAGTTCAAGCTGTTTGCCCCAGCGCAGGTTGCGGTAGATGCGCAGGGTTTCGGGTGAGTACTCGACCCGGGCGGGGATGTATTCGAACCAGGCTTGATTGGCGGCCGCTTTTCGTTCCGGTTCCGCGAGCGGCGGGCCCTTGTAGGTGCTGCTGCCGCCCACGGCATTGTTGGAAAATTCGTGGTCGTCCCACGTGCAGACAAAGGGCCAGCGGGCACGGGCAGCCTGCAAGTGAGGATCACTCAGGTAGGTTTTGTAGAGGTGCCGGTAATCGGCCAGGGTGTCGGCCCAGTACAACTCACCGTCACCGGCTCCATCCGGGTAATCGGGCAGCTTGCGCACGTAGCGCTGGTTGTCGCGGTCTTCGAAACCGTAACGCTCATAGATAAAATCACCCAGGTGCAGCACCAACTGGATCTGCTCCTCCGGCGCCGCCTGGCGGTCCTCGGTGATCATGCGGGACCAGGCCCCGAAAAAACCCTGCTCGTAGTTCTGACAACTGGCGAAGGCCAGGTTTACCGGGCGTGGGTCATCGGCCGCGGCCGCGGTCATGGTCCTCCCGGTAGCTGACCGGCCACCGCGCCAACCGAGGAAACGATAGTAATAAATTGTTGCCGCCCTCAGCCCGCTGACCTGGGCGCGAACCGTATGGTCATGCTCGGCCCGGGCAATAATTTCCGCTTCGGCCACTACTTCGGCAAAATCCTCCGTCTCGCTCACCTGCACAACCAGGGATACGGATTGCGCGGTTTTTGGCAGCGCCCTGGTCCACAAAATTACACTGCCGGGTAGCGGGTCAGCGGATGCGATACCCTGGGGAAAGCTCAATTCAGCCGAGTCACTGGGTGTCAGGCTGGCCCGCCCCGGCGCCCCGGCGCTGAGCATGAATACACCGGCCAGGCCCAGAAAACCGCGTCTGTCAAAGTTCCTCAAGAGTTCTTGCCGCCCCCGCACAGTTGGTAAAGATTGTGGTTGAGGCCGAGCAGATCGAACACTTTGCCGGCAATTGGGTCGATGAAGCGCCGCTGATGCCGACAATGATGTGTTGTTTGCTCATCCGCTGCTGTATTCGGGTCTGACAACAGGTCGCGGCCAGCATCGCAAAATCTCCACCGGCGGTCAAAGCGTACTGCTCGGGCCAGCCCGCATATCTCACCAACCTGGTACTACATCCGGGCTGAACCGCCGTGTGGTTTGTTATGCAGAACCGGTCACAGTGAGGAGGGCGGCCCGACGTGGGCAGGCGTGGTATTCTTGCAGGGTAACTGCGGCGCACACAGCGGTGCTGAAAACGACCCTTCCCCCGAAAGGAACGCGTTATGCTCGCCGGGACGGGTTACCGGCTGCACCGCGCCACGAGCAGCGCTCGCTCAGCGAATGAATGCAGGAATTGATTATGGGATTGTTCGGTAATCGCAAACAGCCCCCGGAATCTGGCGCCGATCAACCAATGCCGGTTCCGGCGGCCCATTTTGTCAATGGCAATCCTCTCAAGGGGCCTTTTGCGGACCATCTTGAACAGGCGCTGTTCGGTATGGGCTGTTTCTGGGGTGTAGAGAGGATTTTCTGGCGGCAGACGGGTGTGTTCAGCACTGCCGCTGGTTATTCCGCGGGCCATACACCGCACCCTGGCTACCGGGAAGTGTGCAGCGGGAGTACCGGGCACAATGAAGTGGTGTTGGTGGTATTTGACCCCGGACAGATCAGCTACGGCGCTTTGTTGAAATTGTTCTGGGAAGGGCACGACCCTACCCAGGGCATGCGCCAGGGTAATGATATGGGCGCCCAATACCGTTCCGGGATTTATACGTTCAACGCGGAGCAACAAGCCCAGGCGCAGGCCTCCAGGAAGTATTTTCAGCAGGCATTGAGCGCAGCGGGTTATCCTGAAATTACCACCGAGATTATTCCTGCTACCGAGTTTTACTACGCCGAGGAATACCACCAGCAATACCTGGCGAAAAACCCGGGAGGTTACTGCGGCCTCGGTGGCACCGGCGTCAGTTGTCCGGCAGAACCCGCTGCCGCCGCTGCAACTCAGTGATCGCAACAGGGCCGTCCACATGACCCGTGCCGCCGCCGACATCCAGCAAGATCCAACTCCCCCCCATCCCGAGGTATTTCTTCAGCGCGCCCGCGCCATGCACGATCGATTGCTGGAACGGGCGCCGCAAGCCCGCTCCCTGCGCCGGCTGCCTGACGAGACTATCGCCGATTTCAAGCAGGCAGGATTTTTCCGCATGATGCAGCCGCGCAGATACGGCGGCTATGAAATGAGTCCCAGGCATTTTTACGATGTCGTGTTCGAAATCTCCCGCGCCTGTCCCAGCAGCGGTTGGGTGTTGAGCGTAGTAGGTGTACACAACTGGCAAATGGCGCTGCTGGATGACCGCGCGCAGCAGGAGGTTTGGGGTGAAGACCAGGACGTCATCATCTCCTCCTCTTATGCCCCGAAGGGTAAGGTCAAACCAGCGCCCGGGGGCTACCGATTTTCGGGGCGATGGCAGTTTTCCAGTGGTAGTGATCATTGTCGCTGGATTTTTGTCGGCGGGTTCATTCCCGGGGCAACGGATTCGCCGCCCACCATTTCCTCTTTTCTGATTCCGCGCCAGG
>JAPOQD010000120.1 GCA_026710905.1 Halieaceae bacterium | reverse complement strand
GGCGTACTCCTCCAAGCCACTTCGACATAGTGTCAACTATGCCTTCAGCGTCTTTCCGTCCGTGCGCCCCGCCACAGCGGCGCTGCGACGCCCTCGCGACGAACGTTGGTGAGATATGCGGGCTAAACGATCTCAGCCTGAACTCTCTTATCCTCTCCATCAGGGTTATGACTCCCTTTCCGGAAAATCCTCACGGGTTGTTCACAGCAGGACCATACTGTATATAATCCTAGTTACTGGACAAATGAACAGATATTGGTGGAGTTTTCCCATGCAATCGCCCCCACCCATGCAAAACCAGGTGCAACGAATTACCAGGCGACAACGCCAGGTTCTGGACGTTGTGCGCGACCATATTGATTATGCGGGCTATCCCCCCACGCGTGCAGAAATTGCCCGAAAACTGGGCTTTCGCTCCGCCAATTCGGCAGAAGAACACCTCAAGGCCCTCGCCCGCAAGGGCGTGATCGAATTGGCTGACGGCGCTTCCCGTGGTATCCGCCTGCTGGACGATCTGGGTATACCGGTGATCGGAAGGGTGGCGGCAGGCCGCCCCATGCTGACCCGGGAGCACATTGAAGACTTCTGCGACATGCCCGCTTCCTTCTTTAAGCCGAAGGCCGATTATCTTCTGCGTATCCGGGGTAACAGCTTGATCGGCGCCGGTATCCATGACCAGGATCTGCTGGCGGTGCATCGCACCGAACGGGCGAGAGATGGGGACATCGTGGTGGCTCGGTTAGACGGCCAGGTGACTGTAAAAAGATTACGGCGCGGCAAGGACAAAACTCGACTGAGCCTGGTACCCGAGAATGCCGACTATCAGCCGATCGAAGTGAACCTGAGGCGACGGAAATTTGTTATCGAGGGTCGTGGTGTTGGAATTCTGCGGCGCGGTTGTTAGCCCGCATATGACGCCAGGTCAGGGAGCAGACACGAATCAGTGGAGAATGTACGCCTGCTCGTCAACCGTCTCACCAGGCTCCGCTTCTGCTGTCTGGGAAAGTTGACCCACTGCATGCATGCCGGCCTCGAACATGGCCCGTGCTACTTCCACGGTAGCGTTCATCAGGTAGGCACGGGATTCCTCGGAAAACTGGATAATCACCAGTGGTTCTCCGTTGTCATCCAACCTGTGCAGGGCGATATCGCCGTTATCAAGTTCCACGATTTCCAGAAAGGATGAGGTCACATCCTGCCTCGCTATAGTTTGAGCCATGCCGGCATTCTAACAGACTGGGGACAACAGCAACAGGTCCGCTCTTTTCGGTATTGCTGACAATTTTCCTATCACCCCAAGCGGTCTGATGCAAAAAGCGAGGTATCTGCTTACTTTGCCGAACCCCCGTTTCACGCTTACTTTCCCATTGGAAAACACGGAACGAGTATATTCGCCCCGCTCAGCGTCTACCCTGCACCACCCAGGCATTGTCCTGGTAAAAAGCTTTCCAGCCGGTCGCCTTGCCATTGGCTTCGGTCATGACATATTGTCTGCGGGTTTTGCGGCTGAAGCGAATCTGGGTGCGATTACCGGCCTTGTCGGTAAGGGGAGCCGAGAACAGAAAACTGTACTTGGGGTCAATCTCCTTCATGTGGGGCAGGATCTCATCCACGTAGGGTGCCCTGGTTTCCCGATTGCGGGGAAACTTGCTGGCGGCAAGAAACAGGCCCGCGGCGCCGTCGCGCAGTACAAAGTTGTCATCTGTCTTCTGACATCGCAATTCCGGCATCGGTACGGGGTTCATTCTGGGTGGCGCGGCCTGACCATTGCGTAATAATTTGCGGGTGTTCTTGCAGCCATCGCCGGTGCAGGCGAAATATTTGCCGAAACGCCCGTTCTCCAATTGCATGTCTGTGCCGCACTTGTCACATTCCAGCTTCGGGCCGTCATATCCCTTGATCTTAAACGCACCGGATTCCACCTCGAAGCCGGCGCAATCCGGGGTATTGCCACACAGGTGGAGTTTTCGATGTTCGTCGATGAGATAACTGTCCATCGCCGTATTGCAGGCGCCACAACGGTGACGGGTGACCAATTGACGGGATTCCGCCTCATCATCTGCGTCTTCGCTCACCGCCTCGTCACCCGGGGTCAGATTCAGTGTTGATTTACAGCGTTCATTGGGCGGCAACCCATAACCAGAACAACCCAGAAATACCCCGGTACTGGCGATACGCACTTGCATGGGACGGCCACAGCGAGAGCACGAAATATCGGTCATGGTTGGTTCGTTGGGTCGCATGCCTCCCGGTTCCTGCCCTGCCGCCTGAACTTTCCTGGAGAAGTCCTGGTAGAACTCATCCAACAGGTCGCGCCAGTCCACTTTGCCTTCGGCCACTTCATCAAGCCGCTTTTCCATCGCCGCGGTGAAGCCATAATCCAGCAGGTCGGAAAAACTCTCCACCAGACGCTCGGTAACGATGTCGCCCATCTTTTCCGCATAAAAGCGCTTGTTTTCCAAGCGTACATAACCCCGCTCCTGAATGGTGGAAATGATGGATGCGTAAGTGGACGGGCGGCCGATACCGCGTTTTTCCATTTCACGCACCAGGCTGGCTTCACCATAACGGGGCGGTGGTTTGGTAAAGTGCTGGCTGGGCTCCAGTTCCAGTAACTCTAATGGGTCGCCGGGTTTCAAGTCCGGCAGAATAATATCCTTGTCGCGCTTGCCGAGCGGCCGCAACACTCGCGTATAGCCGTCAAATTGGATAATGCGGCCCGCGGCGAGGAGGCTGTATTCACCGGCATCGACGGTGATGGTGGTGGTGAGATAGCGGGCAGCGGTCATCTGCGAGGCGACGAATTGGGACCAGATCAAGGCATAGAGCCGCTCTGCATCCGGCTCCATGGATCGTAAGTCCTGCCGCTGCACTGCAACGTCCGAGGGACGAATCGCCTCGTGGGCTTCTTGGGCGCCTTTCTTCGAAGTGAAGGAATTGGGCCGTCCGGGCAGGTAGTCGGGTGGAAAGTTCTTGCCGATGTGGGCTCGGCAAGCGGATACCGCCGCACTGCTGAGGTTGGTGGAATCGGTTCGCATGTAGGTGATGTAGCCGGCTTCATAAAGTCGTTGGGCCAGGACCATGGTTTTTTTAACACCGAATCCCAAACGGGTGCTTGCCGACTGCTGCAGTGTTGAAGTTATGAAGGGCGCGGGCGGCAAACTGCGGGTGGGTTTGTCTTCCCGCTTGCCGACCTGGTAAGGCGCAAGCTTCAGTTCATCCAGAGCGGTATGGGCCTGGAGGCGGCTGCTCGGACGGAACTCCATACCCTGGTATTTTCGTACCTGGAAACGCGTCACTTCCCCGGCGCGGGACTGGAGTTGCGCGTGCAGCTCCCAGAACTCTTCCGGGATAAAGGCATGGATCTCACGCTCCCTTTCGACCAGCAAGCGCACTGCTACGGATTGAACGCGTCCCGCAGACAAGCCGCGGGCAACCTTGGCCCACAGCAGCGGTGAAACGATGTAGCCCACCAGTCGATCGAGAAAACGCCGCGCCTGCTGGGCATTGACCCGATGGGTATCCAACTGTCCTGGATTCTGAAATGCCTTCTGGATAGCCGATTTGGTGATTTCATTGAAAACCACCCGCTGATACCGCTCCGGGTCACCACCGATAGCTTCCTGCAAGTGCCAGGCTATGGCTTCTCCCTCACGGTCCAGGTCAGTGGCCAAATAGATGGCGTCGGCTCCCCTGGCCAGTTTCCTGAGTTCGCCGACAACCTTTTCCTTGCCAGGAAGTATCTGGTAATTGGCGGCCCAGCCATTCTCTGGATCTATTCCCATGCTTTCGATCAAGCGGGTATGGTTTTTCTTCTTGAGGTAGGCGTTCTTTTGCTGCACCGGCATCTTGCGCGTCAGCGCGGCCTGCCTGGCCCGTTCCTTCGGATCAACCGCCGGTTTGCGATTTCCGGCCGTCGGTAAATCTCGAATATGGCCGACGCTCGACTTCACCAGGAAGGCGGAGCCCAGGTATTTGTTGATGGTTTTTGCCTTTGCCGGAGATTCGACGATGACCAATGATTTGCCCATGACCTTCCATGCTGCCTTGAAAACAGGCGATATATAAGACCTGATTTCTCCAGGGTCAAGGGAAAAAGCGGAATTGATGGAATATAGTCCGCTCAGTATCCCCTAACCGAAAATTGCTCAGTGCCGCTACCTGGCCAAAGAACCTTCCCGCATTTCAATGGTTTCATGACCAGATGGACCACACTTACCAGCTTGTCGCGAGCACCCACAAGTGTGGGACTCACTTTACCGCTGAACAGGCCGCCAGGATTCCTTCCAGCGCACTTTTGATGCGCTGGACATCTTTGTTCGCACCGCGCTCATTCCAAAACACCGCGGCCTGCTCCGGCGACAGCACCAGGTGAGTAACTCCTTCGGGAAAATCCTCCAGCAACCCTTCCGGCAACGCTTCGCCTCTAGGATCCAGATTACGCCAGCCTTGTGCTTCCCGGAGGTAGCCGCCAGCCAGCCGTAGTTTTCGCCGGCCATGTAAAGGCAAGCCATAACAGGGGGCCAGGTGCTGCTCCCTTGAACTCCCGGGCGGGGCGCACAGCCGCACCTGCAATCCCGCCAGCGCAGCTACCTGCCGCAACTCCGCCACCTGTCTTTGCCGCCGTGTCGGCAGTATGGCGAGGAGTGGCGCAAGCGCCAGGAACACGACGCAGAGAATCAGCAACCAAACGCTCATAAGATCTTCTTTATCCCCCCCCTCAGTTCTTCAGGTCCGACACACAGCCGGGCATATTTACTTCAGCCCTACTCCCGTTATGCTATAGGGATGGCCAGCGGAGTTAAACTCTGGAGGAGGATGACGTGAGTGGCTACAGCATCATGCTACTGGCGGTAGACTTGAGCGAAGAATCCAAAACGGTTGCCTTGCGAGCCGCGTCGCTGCGTGACGAATATAATGCGGTTCTGCATATCATCCATGTGATTGAGCCCTTGAGCTTCGCCTATGGCGGAGATATCCCCATGGATTTCTCCGGTATACAGGAAGAGATCCACCAGCAGGCCAAGTCCCAGCTACAACAGTTCGGCAAGCAGTTTGCAATTCCCGTTGACCGGCAACATCTGGTATTGGGGCGGCCCGAGGTGGAAATTCACACCATGGCGGAACTATTGGAAACTGACCTGGTAGTGGTGGGGAGCCATGGCCGCCACGGCCTTGCGCTGTTGATGGGCTCTACCGCGAATGGTGTACTGCACGGCGCCAGTTGCGATGTGTTGGCAGTCAGGGTAGGCAGCTAAGAGTTGGAGCCTGGTGTCGTGTCATACCACACCAGGGCGTCAGGCGAAGCTTCCCCGGTCAGGAAGCCTTGCAATTGGCCGGCATCGAAGGGCCAGGCCAGTTCTCTTGCCCGGCCCCTCGCATCCACCCGTTTGAGCACCGGTATGCTCAGCCGGTATTGCCGTAACAGGGCCTTGTCATCGGTAATATCAAGTACTTCCATGCTCCAGCCCCGTTCAAGCCAGGGCCGGACCAATTCGGCGGCCAGTTCACATAAATGGCAGGCGCCGGTGCGGTAGAGTATCAGCTCAGAAATCGTAACCGCTCTCGTTGTGAAGTGCGACGTCCAGACCGTCGGTTTCCTCTTCTTCGGAAACCCGCAGCGGGGTTATCATCGCCACCAGCTTCAACAAAAGCCAGGTGGCGAAGGCGGTATAGAGTATCACGGCTATAACTCCGGTTAGTTGCACCAGCATTTGCTGGCCAATACTGACGCCTTCAGACAAACCCTGGCCACTGAACATACCCAGTTCGGAGCTGGCGAATATGCCGACGGCCAGGGTGCCGAGCGTACCTCCGACACCGTGTACCGGAAACACATCCAGGGAATCATCTATCTTGAACTTCTGCTTGACCGCCAGCGTAGCGTAGAAACACACGATACCGGCGCTGATACCTATCACCAGGGCGCCACTGGGCCCGACAAATCCAGAGGCCGGTGTGATCGTCCCCAAGCCGGCGACCATGCCGGTCACCGCGCCCAGGGCGCTGGGCTTGCCGTACTTGATCCACTCTATGCTCAACCAGGTAAAGGCGCCGGCAGCGGCGGACAGGTGTGTCACCAGCATAGCCATGGCCGCATCCCCATTGGCAGCCAATGCGCTGCCGGCATTAAAACCAAACCAGCCTACCCAGAGCATGCAGGCACCGGCCACGGTCAGGGTCATGCTGTGAGGTGGTATCGCGATTTCACCAAAGCCCTTGCGTTTTCCGATCACCAGGGCGCAAACAAGGGCCGATACCCCGGCGGTAATGTGTACGACGGTGCCTCCAGCAAAGTCCAGCAACCCCATTTGCTGCAGCCAGCCACCACCCCACACCCAGTGGGTCACAGGGGAGTAGACCACCAGCAACCACAGAGCGGTAAACATCATTACCGCGGAAAATCGGGTGCGTTCGGCAAAGCCGCCGATTATCAAGGCCGGAGTAATAATCGCAAAGGTCAACTGGAACATCACAAATAGTGATTCCGGCACCCCTCCACTCAGGGTCTCTTCACCGATGCCGGCCAGCAGCGCCTTTCCGGTGCCGCCAATCCAGGCGGAACCTTCATCGAAGGCAAGGCTGTAACCGAGCAGATACCAGAGAAAAGAAGCGATGCAGGCAATAGCAAAACACTGCATCAGCACTGACAAGACATTTTTTGACCGCACCAGCCCGCCGTAAAACAGCGCCAACCCCGGCAGGGTCATGAACAGCACCAGTGTTGCGGAAGTTAGTAGCCAGGAAGTATCGGCTCCATTCATCATGTTGCCCTCTTGATTTGTTCCAGTTTACAGAAGATGCCTAGAGTACTGAAGGATACGCCTTGCAGACAAGCGATCCGATGAAAATATCCATAGCCAGAAGTCTTGTATTGAAGAGTGAAATAGCAGTATCATACTTGGAAAGTTTAACAAGTCATACTCAGTTAATGGCATTGTTCTCGCAACCCACAGCTCGTGCCCTTGCCATTCTGGATTTGTTGATGGCCAATCCCAATCAGGCCTTTGGTCTGACTGAAACGACGCGCCGCCTCAACCTCAACAAGGCCACTTGCCACGCCATTCTCACCACCATGTCCAGTTATGGATACCTGGTGCAGCACCCCAAGACCAGAGCCTACCGGCTTGGTCCTTCGATTATGGCTGCCGGCAACGCCGCCTTCGCGCAATTTCCTGTGCTTGAGTACGCACGCCCGGAATTGGAAAAACTGGAAAGTGAACTGGGGGTGAGTTTCGCGGTGACCGGGCGTTCCCAAACACATGTGGTGTTACTGGCCCTGTACGGCTCCGCCAGTGCGCTGGTCGATCAGTTTCAACTGGGGCTGCGTATGCCAAACACCGCACCGCTGGGCGCCTGCTTTATCGCCTGGGCGCCCGCCAGGTTCCTGGAGCAGTGGCTTAGCCGTGCTCATGAGGCGATCGGTGAATACGATGAAATGCTGGACCGGCGCCTGCGTTTTTCGGTTATAGCCATAAACAAGCGGGGTTACGAGGTTGTACTCAAGACCAGGGCTGAAGAAGAATTACATCGGCACCTGGAAAAAATCCAGAACTCCCGAAATCTCAGGGACCTCGAAGAAATCACCCAAAAGTTCCAGCGTTCGGTGTGCAGAGAACATTTGCACCTGGACAATTTCGAGCCGAAAACACGCTACCAGATCAGTACCATCAACGTGCCGGTTTTCGCCTACAAGGAACTGCCCGCACTGAACTTCACCGCCGGTTCGTTCCGCCAGCCTGTCAGCGGTGCGGAACTTGCGCATATCGCCGAGCGCATGCAGGGGGCTGCCCAGCGCGTCACCGAACGCGCCAGGTCCCAGGGGACGGACTAGCACCCTTCGGGCACACGGCACCCTTCGGGCACACGGCACCCTTCGGGCACATGGCACCCTTCGGGCACATGGTCCGCCGTGGGTCAATCGGGTGCCGCGGGTCAGCGGGTCGCCCATGGGCGACCCCTTGTTGTCGCTCAGATTATTCCACTGCCTCTTTCTCAAGTTAATTTGCAGTCATTCAGTTGAGGTTTCCCGCATTGTTTTCCCCGGTGGAATACAGGT
>JAPOQD010000039.1 GCA_026710905.1 Halieaceae bacterium | reverse complement strand
GTAGCGAGGGAAAGACCGTTTTGAGTCATTTTTTCTGCAATTCTGAGGCGAATAGTGGTTCGTGTAACGAAGGATTGCAGAAAAAAGGGCCAAAACGGCTTTTCCGCAGTAGGACAGTCCCAAGTCCGACAGGCTGCTAGTGTCCGGCGGCAGAAAGCGCCGTTACAGGCTCGCCGGCATCATGCCAGCGGAACAAGTTTGGAACTGCGGATTGTGCGATCCCGGGTGAGTAACGGAACTTGGTGAATAACGCTCGTTGCGGCGATGAGTTCGTCCGCTGGGTCACCGCTGAAATCAAGGCGTGTTGACATGCGGGCTATGCTGAAGTCGATGGGCCAGAGGTGAATGGAACTCAGGGTGCGCGCCACCTCCCGGTCGTCCATGTCCACATCGACACGGCCAATCTGCACAAGCCTGGCCAATTCCCAGGGGACGATGGCCGAAAGGCTCCATTCGTTTTGCTCCAGCAGGGCCTGTTCGCGAGGGCGCAGTTCACCGAGAAGGGCGAACACCAGGATGTGGGTGTCAAGATTCAGCATCCGCGTTCCAATGCGCGCACGTGGCCAGAATATCGCCCTGAATCTCCATCTTGTCCCGCAGGCTGCCGATGAGGGGTGCGAACCGCCGCTCGTAGGGCAGCACGCGCGCCACGGGCTTGCCGTGCTTGGTCACCACCAGGCCTTCCGCGTCGAGCTGGTCCAGCAAAGCCAGACACTGCTCCTTGAATTTTGCCGCGCCGATTGTCTGCATTCGTTTTGCCTTCTTCCAAGTGGTCATAATTTATGACCAGACACACATATTATCCACAATGGAGAGACTCTGGCAAGCCTGGAAACGCCTGAGGTAACTCCTCGCCCCCCTGCTCCGTCCAGCGTTGGGAATTGATGCGCCGGCAGGCGGATGAGTAGGGGCGAGGCATGCCTCGCCCGTAAGGTGCGGCCAGCACAATGCTTGCATTTGGCGGTTTGGCTCCCCGCATGTACGGGCGGCGCATGCGCCTCCCCTACGGCATGGGGCAGTGTCAAACGATCAACCGCCGGACCCGCGTTCACCAAGGGGTCGCACATGTGCGACCCGCAAACCCACGGCGCCCGGATGACCGATGGCGGGCCCTTCGGGCACAGGGCTCCAATAACCTGTGGGGGCGTGAGTAGTTACCGCCGCCTGAGCGGCAATAGTTTGTCAAAGCGTCGGGCGAGGTCGCGTGCGCCATGGGCAGGGCCGCTATCACCCAGGAAACTCATGGGCCGGCCGAGCCGGTACGAAGGCAATGTCGAGAGCGCGCGGTCCACGAATCGGTATGGGGGATGAAGGCCCTTGGTGCGCGGGGCGTACAACGCAATGTCGCACCGTGAGCGGATTGGTAGTGCGTTATTTCGCCCCAGCCTGCAAGCCCCGCCCGTTGCCGGAAATGCTAGGCGATAAGCAGGGTGTTGTCCGCCGCGGTTTCGGAGATGGCGGTGATGCCGGTCACACCGGTCAACTCGATGGTATTCCCGTCAGCCATCAGGTAGGTATTGCCGCCAAATTCGAAGGCGGCCGCGCCATTGACCACTCCGTTAACCTCGAGTACGGCAATCCACTCTGCCAGGGTGTCGATGAGGCGCCGGTCCAAACCGAACAGGGTGACGATACCATCATCGACGTAGGCGGAGATATTGTTGCCGCCCCCTTCCACAACGCTCGAAACGTCCACATCATCCACATCGATGGCGATATCTGTGGAGCTCAGATCGATGGTGTCACTTTCCGTGTTCACGCCGTCCGAGGCCTTGTAGTCGGTGATTCTGGCCATGGCGGTTTGTGTTGAGTCGCCCGAGCCGAACACGAAAGTATCATCGCCCGCGCCGCCGGTGAGCCGGTCCGCGCCGCCGTTGGAAGTGATGGTGTCATCGGCGCTGGTGCCGACAATGGTTTCGACGGTGGTCTCGCCGGTGATTTCCACCACATCGATGTTGCGCAGCCGCAAGCTGCTCAGATCGGTGCTGGCGGTATCGGCCTCCACCTTGAGTGTGGCGGTATCACCTTCTTCAACGGTGAAAATGGTATAGCTGGCGCCACTCAAATGTGAGCCGGCAAGAGTCGCGTCGACCGTGTCGGGATTGTTGGCCCTGATATTTTCCAGTTCGAACTGCTCGACACCCCGCAGGGCCAAGCGGGCATCCTCCAAGTTGGCTTGGTGCTTCAGGCGAATGACGTCGGTTCCCGAGCCGCCGTCGTAGGCGATAACCAGGCCGGCCACGCTGTTGCCTCCCACTATCAGCACGTCATTGCCGCCATTCAGTTCCAGGTCGAGGCTGCCGCTGGTCACTCCCGAGGCATCGACGGTATCGGCGCCCTGACCGCCGCTGTATTTGGTATCGACGCTTTCTCCGGCAGTGATGTGGTTGGTTCCCCGGCCACCGCTTGCGGTCAGTCTGCCGCTCCCGGTGTGGGCGTCGATGGTGAGATCGCCCCTCAGGTTGGCGGCATTGATCACGGCGCCGTCGGTACTGGTGATGGTGTTGATGGTGATATCTCTCGAGCCGCTCAGAATAATGGTGTTGGCGCCGGCGTTCAGGGTGGTGATGGTCAGGTCGCGGCCGGCCGTGATGCTGGTTTCAACGACATCGCTGTCGCTGACATCCAGTGTATCGATAGCATGGCTGGTGCTGATGCTGATCTTGGCGCGCGCTGTATCCGAGGTGATGGTCAGCGAGCTCAGTTTGGCCGGAGTGGACGGTGGGTTCGTTACCTCTGGATCTTTCAGCACGACCGCAATCGCCTGACCGTCGGCAACCGTTGCCGCCACATTTGGCGTCGCAGTGGGGTCATCACTGACGATGCGGACAGTGTCGACCTCGAATTTGCTGCTGTCAAAAGTGAAATCACCGGTATCCGTCGTTTCCAGGATCAAGGTCCCGGAACTTTTTTCATTGATCAGGGTCTTGCCGGTGATATCTTCGCTGGCCATCTTCAGCACGAGATTGCCAGAGCCCTTGACCGTGGTGGTGATATCGGCACTGGTGTCGTAAGTCACCGTACTGCTGCCCGAGGTGGTCAGGGTGGTCTTGGTCGAAACAATGTTGGTCAGTGTGACGACACCGGAAACGGTGATGCTGTTTTCGGTATCGGCATCGCCAGTCACCGTGACCATGTCCGCGGAGCCCCCATTCACCGAGCCGCCTTCCAGGCCGGTTACGCGCAGGACGTCAATTCTACTGACGACCGCTACACTGTTGTCTCCGACGTTACTGATTATGAATTCGTGGTTATCCTCGAAGTTGAGGTTTGCAGAGAGCCTGAGCAGGGCGCCCTTGATATTGGCCGCGTCCAGGGTTCCGGTGCTGGTCTTTTCAGGGTCGCTTGGTGTGTCTCCGTCGGTTTCAAAAGTGATATTGATGGTCTCTACATTGACGATGGAGGGAGAGAATCCCAGGTCGGCCCTCAGGATCAGGTTCATAACATCCCGATCGGTGGTGCTGTCATCCTGAATCCTGTCGTCCTGTCCCAGGGTCTTGTCATTCGCGGTAAATCTGTCGTTGCCGGTTCCGGACGGGATGGCGTCTTTGCCATCGGTGTCTGGAATATTATCCGAGGCATCGGCATTCGGGGCCGTCAGCGTGTAGCTCTTTCCGGGGTCGCGCGGCGGTGGCGGGGGGATCGCCGGGTCAACCGGATCAGTCGGATCAGTCGGATCAGTCGGTTCGATCACGATTCCACCGAGTTGGTTCACAAGTTCGGAGGCCGCAGCGAAACCATTCTCCAGGGAAAAATTAAAGGAACTGACATCCGCCAGCAGGGTCTGTGCGTCGGGTATGTCCGCCGACGTGTAGGCTACATCCCTTACCCGGATAAGCTCGGTAAATTCGTTGGCGACTTCGACTTTGTTTTGCAGGGTTCGCCAATCCCTGCCGTCGGCGTCTCTGGCGCCATTGGCAATATCCAGCGCAATACTGGCGAGGCTGGCTGCCCCGCTGTCCAGCCGGTCTGTGTAGAACGCAAGGCCGTCGTCGTCCGCAGCCCGGTTGAACATCTGCAGGTACAGGCCGTTGATCAAGTCTTCCGTGGCGACATTCGCACGGCTGTTGGTATATTCCGCGGATGTGCCGAATTCCACCAGCACCAAGTCGATACTGCCGGCCTGGCCAAAACGTTCAATCCAGAAATCAAGCCCGCCGGGGTCTGCGGGCCGGCCATAATAGGCTACATAAAGTAGCTGGGCAGATGCTACTAGATCTACGTGATTGGACATGTCGGCAGTTCCCTGGTGGGCTGAATTGCTTCAATAATAACACAGTAGCGGCGGCTGGATGCACCCGTAAAAAGGGGTCGGAGTCACTGTAACTTCCGTAGGTCAACATCAACCCACATCATGTAGGGGCCACGCATGCGCGGCCCGCGGGCCGAGCGTGTAAAAGGGGTCAGACCCCTTTTTTACTCGATTAATCCGATGTAAAAGGGGTCAGACCCCTTCTTACTACAGCCGGGAGGTGGACTCGGTCATCAGCTGGGACAGCGCGCCCATGCTCCCCTTCCCCACGGCGGGAAAGTCCTTGCCGCCCGCGGCCGCCGCCACATCGCCATGCTGGCGCTCATCCTCCAGCATCTGCTGCAGAACCTTGCGGCTGCGCTCATCCTGTTCCGGCAATTGCTCGAGGTGGTCTTGCAGGTGCTTGACCACCCTCTCCTCCGTGGCCGCCACAACGCGTAAAGGGGTCAGACCCCTTTTTACTCTTTTTACTCGGAGCAATCCCGCCTCCTACCCGATGGATGCGGGGAGTTGAGTAAAAAATGCTGCCTGCACGGGGTTTTTGAGAAGTGACTCCCACCCATTTTTTACTCGATCAATCCGGCTCAAAACTCTTTGTAATATCGTATATGATGCCATATCATTCGTTGTGCGTTATGTTTTGGACACCAATGTTGTTGTAGCGGGCCTGCGCAGCCCGAGAGGGGCCTCAGCCGCGTTGCTTGATCAAGCCTTGAGCCGGGCGTTCACACCACTGCTTTCCGTGGCGCTGGTTCTTGAGTATGAGGCGGTGTGCATTGATCCAGCGCAGCGTAGTGTATCGGGCCTCGGCGTGGCGGAGGTCGAAGCGCTGATGTCCGCCCTTTGTGCTGTTGCAGAGCCTGTCAGTCCACGTTATCTGTGGCGGCCGCTGCTTCGCGACCCAGCCGACGAGATGGTGCTCGAAGCCGCGGTCAATGGCGGCGCCGATGCATTGGTCACTTTCAACCGGCGGGGCTTTGGCGTTGCGCCGGGAAAATTCGGGGTCGCGGTGTTGTCACCCCAGGAGGCCTTGAGGAGGTTATCGGCATGAAGAATCAGATTAGCGTCTACCCGCTGCGCTTACCCGCCTCTCTGAAGGTGAAGGTAGCCGAGATCAGCAAGCAGGACGGAACAAGTATCAATCAGTTCGTGGCGACGGCGGTTGCCGAGAAGGTGTCCGCCATGAAAACCGCCGAGTTCTTCACTTCGCGCAGCGCCGAGGCTGATATAGAGGCGGCGCGATTTCTTCTTCGCAGGGATGGGGGCCAGGCGCCAGAGCCGGATGACCAGTTGTAAAAAGGGGTCGAAGTCACTTGAGAACAATTCTCGAAACTAATCGCTCCCCCCTGCTACGCCCGGAGTAGGGAATCGCTGCGCCGGCAGGCAGGTGCGTAGGGGCGAGGCATGCCTCGCCCGTAAGGTGCGGCCCGTGCAAAGCTTGCATTTGGCGGCTTTGTAAAAGGTGTAAAAGAAGGTGTAAAAGAAGGTGTAAAAGGGGTCAGACCCCTTTTTTTCTGCTCAAGTGACTCCCACCCCCTTTTTACTCGGCTACAGCCGGTAGGTGGACTCGGTCATCAGCTTGGACAGCGCGCCCATGATTCCCTTCACCACGGCCGGAAAGTCCTTGCCGCCCGCGGCCGCCGCCACATCGCCATGCTGGCGCTCATCCTCCAGCATCTGTTGCAGGACCTTGCGGCTGCGCTCATCCTGTTCCGGCAATTGCTCGAGGTGGTCTTGCAGGTGCTTGACCACCCTCTCCTCCGTGGCCGCCACAAAGCCCAGGCTGTAGCGGTCTCCCGCCAGCCCGGCGACGGCGCCGAGCAGGAATGACAAACCGTAGAAGCCGGGGTTGAGCACACTGCTGCGGCTGCCAAGTTGGCGCAGCCGTTGTTCACACCAGACCAGGTGGTCGATTTCTTCCTGGGCGGCCTGTTCCATGCGCCCGCGCACCTCGGGAAGTTTGGCGGTCAGGGCCTGGCCCTGGTACAGGGCCTGGGCGCAGACCTCACCGGTGTGATTTACCCGCATCAGGCCGGCAATGTGGCGGCGTTGCTCCGGGGCCAGTTCGGCCTCGGGGGTATCCTCGGCGGGAGACCTGCGCTCAGCCTGGTTGGCATTGACGCTGAGCGTACGCAATACACCGTCGGCCGATTCAATCAAGCGGTCGATCGCTGAAAGTTTGCGTTGGTTCATGACATGGCCGCCAGCCTGGATTCGGCAGAATTCTACCCTGAAACCGCCGCGTTCCCCAATACGGGACACCCACCTTTCAATGGATGGGTGTCCCTTTCCTTTGTGGGCCGCGCATGCGCGGCCCGCGGGCTCGCCATGGCG
>JAPOQD010000210.1 GCA_026710905.1 Halieaceae bacterium | reverse complement strand
GGAGCGCGTGAGTATCGTCGGGTCCCCATCTGCTAATCCCCCGCCAGCAAACCTTGGGCAGCGACGAATTGAGTATGCAGGTGGATTCCATCCGCGAAGTGGCCGGCCCCGCCTGTATCTACCTGAACGCGGAGCAGGCCGCACTTGTGGGCGCGGAGGAAGGTGATGGCGTGAGTGTGGCTGGAATCAGTCTTGAACTGGTGCTGGACCAAAGCCTGCCGGCCGGCTGCGCCGCCTTCACGGCCGGGCATCCCGACAGCACTGCCCTGAACGGTTGCTCCACCGCCCTGCTGAGCCGGGACAGTCACTGGCGCCGCCGCCAGCCGCGCCTCATCGGTACGGATTCCGGGGGGGCTGGTAAATGAGTGTTAGCCTGACCATCATTTTCTCGCTGTGCGTGCTGGTGGGCGCGGTCGGTGGGGCGGCTGTTCTGACCTGGTTCGAGCGCCGCTTGCTGGGCATCTGGCAGGACCGTTACGGGCCCAATCGCCTGGGGCCTTTCGGTGTCTTGCAGGTGTTGGCCGACATGCTCAAGCTGCTGACCAAACACGACTGGACGCCGCCATTTGCGGACCGGGTGGTGTTTGTTGTGGCGCCCACCGCCATCGTCGTCGCCATGATGATGGCTTTTGCCGTGGTGCCTTTTTCCGACAGCCTTTACATCATCGACTTGAATATCGGCCTGTTGTTTTTTCTCGGCATGAGTTCACTGGCGGTATACAGCGTGTTGCTGGGCGGTCTCGCCTCCAACAACAAGTACGCCCTGCTCGGCGGGCTGCGCAGCGCAGCGCAGATGGTCAGCTACGAGGTTTTCATGGGGCTGTCGTTGATGGGAGTGGTCATGCTCACCGGCAGTTTCAGCCTGCGCGACATTGTTCTGGCCCAGGAAGATGGCTGGTACTGTTTCCCACAGGTATTGGGATTGTACGTGTTCCTGATCGCCGGTATCGCCGAAAGCCATCGCCTGCCGTTTGACCTGCCCGAGGCGGAACACGAGTTGACAGCGGGCTTCCACACCGAGTACAGCGGCATGAAATTCACCATGTTCATGCTTGGCGAATACCTTGGGCTGATACTGATATCCGCCATGATCACCACCCTGTTTTTTGGCGGCTGGCTGGGGCCGGACTGGGCGCCAGGCGTGTTCTGGTTCGGCCTGAAAACCTTCATCTTCATTTGCTTCTTCATTCTGTTGCGCGCGGCGATTCCACGCCCGCGTTACGACCAACTGATGTCGCTGGGCTGGAAATACATGCTGCCGCTGACTCTCATCAATTTGCTGCTGACCGGGGCCATTGCCCTGAGTCTGCAAGGAGGCGGCAATGTTTGATTCTCTGATCAGCCAGTTCCGTAGCCTCTGGAGTGTTCTGCAGCATAGTTTCTCCGCCGCGGAAACCGTGCAATACCCGGAACAGAAGCCCTACCTGGCGCCCCGCTACCGCGGCCGCATCGTGCTGACCAATGACCCGGACGGGGACGAACGCTGCGTAGCCTGCAACCTCTGCGCGGTGGCCTGCCCGGTGGACTGTATTGCCCTGCAGCAGGGCGTACGCGAGGACGGGCGCTGGTATCCAGAATTCTTCCGCATCAATTTTTCCCGCTGCATCCTCTGCGGCATGTGTGAAGAGGCCTGTCCCACCAACGCCATTCAACTGACCCCGGATTTCGAAATGTGCGAGTACGACAGGCAGAACATGGTGTATGAAAAAGAGCACTTGCAGATCGAGGGCACCGGCAAGTATCACGACTACAATTTCTACCGCGTCTGCGGTTTGAAGATTACCGGCAAGGACAAGGGCGATGCGCGCAATGAAGCCCCGCCTGTCGATGTAAAGACCCTGTTACCGTGAGTGTAAGCGCGCAAATTGCACCCTTCGGGCACATGGCACCCTTCGGGCACATGGCACCCTCCGGGCACATGGCACCCTCCGGGCACATGGCACCCTCCGGGCACATGGCGCCCGCAGCAGCAGGTCGGTGCAATATCCGGGGCAAAGTCAGATGATGGAAACACTGTTTTACGGCGCCGGCGCCATCGCCCTGGCCGCTACCCTGCTGGCGCTGACCCGCACCAATGCGGCCCACGCCCTGATTTATCTGATCGTCTCCCTGTTGGCCGTGGCGGTGCTGTTTTTCCTGATGGGCGCACCCTTCGCGGCGGCCCTGGAGATCGTCATTTATGCCGGGGCCATCATGGTGCTGTTTGTTTTCGTCATCATGATGTTGAATCTCGGCGAGGCCGGCGATACCCGTGAGCGTCAGTGGCTGCAACCGCGTACCTGGATACTTCCGGGCATTCTCGCGGCAGCCCTGCTGGCGCAGTTGGCGCTGGCCCTGTGGCAGACCCCGGCTTCCACCTCTGGCCTGGAAGTAAGCCCGCGGGAAGTGGGCCGCACCCTGTTCGGCCCCTATGTTCTGGCGGTGGAAATCGCCTCCATGCTGCTATTGGCCGGTTTGGTCGGCGCCTACCATCTGGGACGCCGCTATATTGACCGTGATAGCGGGGGTGAGCAGTAATATGGCCGGTCTGCAAGTGCCCCTTGAGCACGTCATGCTATTGGCTGCCGCCCTGTTTGTGGCCGGGTTGGCGGGCTTGATGGCGCGCCGCAATATCCTCTTCATGCTCATGTCACTGGAAGTGATGCTCAACGCCGCCGCGCTGGCTTTTGTGGCCGCCGGGGCCAGGTGGGGGCAGCCGGATGGACAAATCGTATTCATGTTGATACTGACCGTGGCAGCCGCGGAGGTGTCAGTGGGCTTGGGCCTGGTGTTGCAGGTGCAACGCCGCTTCAAAACCCTGGACATGGATCAGGCCAACCGGTTGCGAGGCTGACATGTCTGACATGCTTTGGTTGATTCCCCTGTTACCCCTGGCCAGCGCCACCTTGCTGCTGGTCAGTCTCGGCCGCTTGCCGCGTACGCTGGTGGCGTACTGCGGAGCGGGTTCGGTGGGCCTCAGTGCGCTGCTGGTGCTGGCCACTGCACTGCAATGGGACGGGGAGCCAATCGTGCGCACGCTGTGGACCTGGATGCAGGTGGGAGATTTCGCGCCGGCCATCGGTCTCTACGTGGACGGGCTCACCCTGGTAATGATGTCCGTTATCACCGGGGTCGGTTTCCTGATTCATCTCTATTCCACGGAATTCATGCAGGAGGATGAAAGCCTGAGCCGGTATTTCGCCTACATGAACCTGTTTGTCGGCGCCATGTTGATTCTGGTCATGGCCGACAATCTGCTGTTCCTCTACCTGGGCTGGGAAGGGGTTGGCGTTTGCAGTTACCTGCTGGTGGGCTTCTGGTACCGCGACCCGGCCAACGGCGCCGCGGCGCGCAAGGCTTTCATTGTCACCCGCATTGGCGATACAGCCATGGCCCTGGGGCTGTTCCTGCTGTTCACCCAACTGGGAACCCTGAATGTACAGGCCATGCCGGTTCTCGCCAATGCCAGGTGGGAGGGTGGAGAAACAGTCATCGTGTTGGCCACGGCGCTGTTGTTGGGTGGCGCGGTGGGCAAATCCGCACAGCTTCCCCTGCACACCTGGCTACCGGATGCCATGGCCGGCCCGACCCCGGTCAGCGCCTTGATACACGCTGCCACCATGGTGACGGCGGGCGTCTATCTGATCGCCCGAACCCATGAGTTGTTTTTACTGGCTCCGGCCACCATGGCGGCGGTCGCCCTGCTGGGATTGTTCACCCTGCTGCTGGCGGCCTTTACCGCTCTCAACCAGCGCGATATCAAACGTATCCTGGCCTGGTCCACCATCAGCCAGATCGGTTACATGTTTCTGGCGCTGGGGGTGGGGGCCTGGAGTTTTGGAATTTTTCACCTGATGACCCACGCCTTTTTCAAGGCGTTGCTGTTCCTCGCCGCCGGCGCCGTCATCCACTGCCTGCATCATCAGCACGATATCTTCCGCATGGGCGGGCTGCGCCGGCGTCTGCCCCTGGTATTCTGGAGCTTCCTGATCGGTTCCGCCGCGCTGGCGGCGCTGCCTTTCACTTCCGGCTATTACAGCAAGGACCTGATTCTGCTGAGCGCCTTCCAGTTTCCTCAGTTGGGCCCCTGGTTATGGTTCGGAGGCCTGTTGGGCGCGGCGCTGACGGCCATCTACAGTTTCCGCCTGGTCTTTATCGTGTTTTTTGGCGAGGTCCAAACCGAACCGGATAAAAAACCGGGTTGGCGCATGTCGGCGCCACTGGGGCTCCTGTGCCTGCTATCCCTGTTCGGTGGTTTGATCAGCCTGCCGCATGACGGTGTGCTGGGCGGTAACGAACACCCCCATGTCCCGGCCGCCATTGAATGGATTTCCATCGCTGTACCCATCATTGGCGTAGTGCTGGCCTACCTGCTGTTCCTGGGCCGGCAATGGTCACTGCAAACGCTGCTCGACTCTGCGCCAGGACGCTGGTTGACGGCCTTTTGGCAGAGCGGCTGGCGGGTGGATGGGCTGTATGATCTGCTCTGGGTGAAACCCTGGTATCGCTTTACCTATCTACTCAGGAATGAGCCGGTAGATCGCTTTTATGACGGTTTGACCCTACTGGCCGCGGGCGGCCACCGCGCCATGGCCTATCTGCAAAATGGCCGCTTGCGCTGGTATGCCACCGCCATGGCGGCCGGCTTGATGATACTTCTCAGCCTGTTGGTGGGAGCGCCCTGATGCTGATGGTCCACCTGCTGCTGCTGTTGCTGCTGGCCGGGGCCGCCGCCGGACTCAGCGAGCGGCTCAGCGACAGGGCGCCGCGCTGGATCAGTCTTGGCGCACTGTTGCTGTGCTGTGTGTATTTGCTTGTGTCCGTGGGGCAGTGGCCGGCGGAACAGTGGTCTTTGGTTACCGATCCGGCCGCCCCCGAGAGTTGGCTGCTTTACTACCATGGCGAATGGATCCCCCGTTTCGGCATTTCCCTTGAACTGGCCATGGATGGGGTCAGCCTGATTCTGGTGGCTCTTACCCTGCTGCTGGGTATTGTGGCTGTGCTCTCCTCATGGGACGAGATCGACTACCGACACGGATTTTTCCAGGCCAACCTGCTGTGGACCCTGGCCGGGGTGGTCGGCGTGTTTCTGGCCCTGGACCTGATTCTGTTCTTCCTGTTTTGGGAAGTGATGCTGATACCCATGTATTTTCTGATCGCCATCTGGGGTCATGAGGAAAAATCCGCTGCTTCCATGAAGTTCTTCATCTTCACCCAGGCCAGCGGCCTGTTGATGCTGGTCTCAATCGTGGTGCTGGCCAGCCTGCACAAGGCCGCCACGGGGAGCTACAGTTTCAGCTATTTTGACCTGCTGCATACGCCGCTGAGCAGCGGCGCCGGGTTCTGGCTGATGCTGGGCTTCTTTATCGCGTTTACGGTAAAACTGCCCGCCTTTCCGGTGCATACCTGGCTGCCGGACGCGCACACCCAGGCGCCTACCGCCGGCAGCGTGATACTGGCCGGTATCCTGCTGAAAACCGGCGCCTACGGCCTGCTGCGTTTTGCCATACCCCTGTTCCCGCAAGCTTCGCTGGAGTTTACCCCGGTGGCCCTGGGTCTTGGTGCGGCGGGTGTGCTTTACGGGGCGCTGCTGGCTTTCGCCCAAACCGACTTCAAGCGGCTGGTGGCCTACAGCAGTGTCAGTCATATGGGCTTTGTACTGCTCGGCCTCTACGCCTGGAATGCCCTGGCGGTACAGGGCGCCGTGATGCAGATGGTTGCCCATGGCGTCAGCACCGCGGCTCTGTTCATGATGGCCGGCGCCCTGCAGCACCGCCTGCACACCCGGGACATGAGAGCCATGGGCGGGTTGTGGAGCAATGCGCCGCGAATGGGCGCCTGCGCCATGTTTTTTGCATTGGCCTCGCTGGGTTTACCCGGTATGGGCAACTTCGTGGCGGAGTTCCTGGTGTTGTTGGGGCTGTTTGCGGTCAACCCCTGGCTGACAGCGGTGGCGGCATTGGGTCTGATTACCGCGGCGGCATACTCACTCATCATGATGCAGAAAACCTTTCAGGGCGCAGCCGACAATAGCCGTCAAATGCCCGACTTCGGCGCCAGGGAAATGCTGACCATGGCGGCGATGATGGCCGCTTTGTTGTGGCTGGGCCTGTACCCACAACCCCTGCTGGCGTTGGCGCAACCTGTGCTGGAAGGCTTGTTGATAAGAGGCGCCCCGTGAACATGGCTGATCTGCAGGCTATT